>NZ_JBHUBB010000025.1:0-133543 GCF_042789485.1 Streptomyces sp. NPDC056835 | reverse complement strand
CCCGTGGAGAGGGTTCCCCACGGGCGGCGGCGTCCCGGTGTGCGGGGTCAGCCCTGCTGAGCGATAAGGCTCGCCGGACGCAGGTCCGTCCAGTGCTCTTCGACGTACGCGAGGCAGGCCTCGCGGGAGTCCTCGCCGAAGGCGGTCCGCCACCCGGCGGGAACCTCCGCGAAGGACGGCCACAGCGAGTGCTGGTTCTCGTCGTTGACCAGGACCAGGAAGCGGCCCCGCGGGTCCTCGAACGGGTTGGTGGTCATGCGTTGTCACTCCTTGTGGACATGGCGGTGAACAGCTCCGAGAGCGGCTGTTCCGGGTCGGCTGCCACGGCACGCAGCAGCCTGTGGAGTTCGTCGGCGAGCCGCCGTGTCTCGGCGGTGCCGAGCAGATCGGTGGCGTGGATCAGGCCGCAGTGAACGGGGCCGTCGCCGTGCGGCTCGTAGAAGCTGAGGGTCAGCCGGGCCCGGGTCGAACCGGTGGGTACGGCGTCGAGGGAGCCGACACCGCCCTCCAGTGGCTCCAGGTCCGCCTGCTCATGGTGGATCACCATCACCTGCGGGCCCTCCGGAGGCAGTCCGGTCGTCCGTATGACCTCCTCGAACGGGACCTCCTGCCGGTCGAGGGCGCTGAGCGTGGTCTCCCGTACGCGGGACAGCAGCTCCGTGAACGTCGGGTCGCCCGCCACGTCGGTGCGCAGCACGACCGTGTTGAAGAAGCAGCCCACCAGGTCGGTCAGCTGATCGTCCGTACGGCCGGCGACCATCGTACCGATGGGCAGGTCGGTGCCTGCGCCGTGGGCGGTGAGCAGCGCCGCCAGGGCGGAGTGCAGGACCATGAACATGCTGGTGCCGGTCGCCCGGGCCAGGTCGTCCACGGCCGCGTGCGTCCGCTCGTCCAGGACGAAGCCCACGTGGCCCGCGCCGGGCGAGGAGGAGCGCGGGCCGTCCGACGGGAGAGCCGGCTCGGCCGGTAGGTCCTTCAACGTCTCACGCCAGTAGGCGAGTTGCCGGCCGCCCCGGCTGTCCGGATCGCCCAGGTCGCCCAGGATGTCGCGGGCCCACTGGGCGTAGTCCGCGTACGAGACCGGCAGCCGCTGCCACTCGGGTGCCCGGCCTTCCCTGCGGGCCGCGTACGCCGCTGTCAGGTCACGGAGGAGCGGGACGACCGACCACTCGTCCACCGCCAGATAGTGCATGGTCAGCAGCAGTGCCTGGTGCCCCGTGGCCGCCGTCAGCAGATGGGCCCCGAGTGGCGCCCCATGGACCGGGTCGGCCGCCCCGGCCGCCAACTCCGTCAGACGGGCTTCCAGGTCCTCGCAGTTCTCCAGTTCCAGGGCCGGAGGCCCGGCGGCCCGGTGGTACAGCGCGCCGTCCCGTTCTGTGAACGCCGTACGGAGCGGTTCGTGACGAGCGGCCACATCGGCGAGCGCGGCGGACAGCGCGTCCGCGTCCAGACCGCCGGACGAGCGCAGTACGAGCGCGTGGTCGAAGCCCGGGTTACGGCGGTGGGCGTCCCACTGCCGGCGCTGGACCGGGGCCGCCGCCCGCGGTCGCCGGGGGTCCCGCGCCGGGCGCAGCGCCGGGCGGGCCGTCGCCGCGCCCTTCAGTTTGCCTTCGAGACCGGCGACGGTGAGGGCGTCGAAGACGTCCCGGATACTCAGCTCGGCTCCGAACTCGGCGCGGATACGGGCCAAGAGCCGCATCGACGCCATGGAGTGGCCGCCGAGCGCGAAGAAGTTGTCGTGGATTCCGACCTTCTCCAGCTTGAGGATGTCGCGGAACATCCCGGCGAGCCGGGTCTGCGTCCCGGTGACCGGGAGCGCGCCCCCGGTCATCGCGGCCCAGTCCGGCGCGGGCAGCGCCTTACGGTCCAGCTTGCCGTTGGGCGTCAGCGGCAGCGGGCCGTCCAGGGGGACGACGAGCGCCGGGACCATGTACTCGGGCAGCGCACCGGCCAGATGGGCGCGCAGCTCGCGCGGGTCCAGCCCGCCGGCATCCGGCACGGCGTAGCCGACGAGCCGGACGATGTCGCCGTCGCGGTCGGGCACCACGGCGGCCTGCGCGACCGAGGGGTGTCCGGCGAGGGCCGCCTCGATCTCACCGAGCTCGATACGGAAGCCGCGGACCTTGACCTGGGTGTCGACACGCCCGAGGAAGTCGAGGTTGCCGTCCGCGCGCCAGCGGGCGCGGTCACCGGTGCGGTACATCCGGCCGCCGGGCGGGCCGTACGGGTCGGCGACGAACCTCTCCGACGTCAGCCCGGCCCTGCCGAGGTAGCCGCGTGCGAGGCCGCGTCCGGAGACATACAGCTCGCCCGCGACACCCGGCGGAACCGGCCGCAAGTTGTCGTCCAGTACGTAGCAGCGGGTGTTGGGGTCGGGCCGGCCGATGGGCACCCGGCCGGACGGACGTCCCCCGTGCTCACGCGCGGGCCACAGGGTGGAGTTGACCGTCGCCTCGGTGAGCCCGTACGCGCAGATCAGCTGGGCCGTATCGCCGAACCGCTCGAACAGGTCCGGCGGCACCGTCTCCGTACCGACCAGGACGGTCGACCCCTCGGGCAGCTCGCAGCCCGGCGGCAGGGCCGACACGAGGGACGGCGGAAGGATCATGTGGGTGATCCGCTGGTCCGCGAGGAAGTCGGTGAGCGCCGGGCCGGCGACCCGCGCCTCGTCCGTGATGAGTACGAGCCGGCCTCCCTGGCACAGCGCCATGGACAGCTCGAAGGCGAAGACATCGAAGCCGATCGACGCGAACTGGAGGACACGGCTGTCGCGTTCGAGGCCCATCCGGTCGACCGCGGTGGCGACGAGACTGGCGATGCCCTCGTGCGGAACGACCACGCCCTTGGGCCGGCCGGTCGAACCGGACGTGTAGATGACGTACGCGGCCTGGTCCAGACCGACCCGTATCCCCTCGACCGCGGTCTCGGGCAGAGCGTCCAGCTCGGCGGCCACCGAAGGCTCGTCGAGCAGCACCACCGGCACGCCCGCGACCTGCGGGACCTTCCCGGCGACCGGCTCGGTGCCGACCACGAGCGCCGCCCGCGAGTCCTCGATCATGTACGTCAGGCGGTCTGCCGGGTGGACCAGGTCGAGCGGCAGGAACGCGGCGCCCAGCCTCATCACGGCGAGTACCGTGGCGACCATGTCGACCGAGCGGGGCACGGCCACGCCGACCACGCTCCCGGCGCCCACGCCGTGTGCGGCCAGCAACCGGGCCACGCGATTGGCACGGGCGTCGAGCCGCGTGTAGGTCACCGAGCGGGAACGGTCAACGACGGCGACCGCGTCGGGGCGCTCGGCGAGCCGCCGGGCGAACAGCGCCGGGAACGACTCCTCCTCGACTTCGCGGGCCGTGGCGTTGAAGCCTTCCAGAACCAGCCGCCGCTCGTCGGCGGAGAGGATCCGCGCCCGCGAGACGGGCTGCTCGGGTGCGGCGACCAGGGCCCCGACAAGCGCCCGGAGACGATCACCGATACGTTCGGCGGTCTCGTGGTCGAACAGCTCCGTGGCGAATTCGAGACGGCAGCTCAGGGAGTCCGCCGCGCCGTCGGCCGAGGTGTGCTCGCTGAAGCTGAAGACCAGGTCGAACTTGGCCGAGCGGGTCCGAAACGGCACGAAGTCCGCCTGGAGGCCGGGCAGTTCCAGTCCTTCGCCGGTGCGGGCGTGGTAGCCGACCATCACCTGGAACAGCGGGTTCCGGGACAGTGAGCGCGTCGGGTTCAGCTTCTCCACCACCGACTCGAACGGCACGTCCGCGTGCGAGAACGCGGCCAGGTCCGTCTCCCGGACCCGGGCCAGCAGTTCGGTGAAGCTCGGGTCGCCACTCAGGTCCGTGCGCAGCACGAGCGTGTTGACGAAGAAGCCGACCAGATCGTCCAGCGCTTCGTCGCCGCGCCCCGCGATGGGCGAGCCGAGGGGGATGTCCGTACCGGCGCCCATGCGGTGCAGCAGAGCGGCCACGGCGGCGTGCACCACCATGAACATGCTGGCGCCGGTCTCACGGGCGAGCCGCTTCAGCCCCTCGTGGACGTCGGCGTCGAACGCGATGTCCAGTTGGGCGCCGGAGAACGCCGGCCGTGCCGGGCGGGGCCGGTCCGTGGGCAGTTCCAGTTCCTCGGGGGCGCCGTCCAGGGTCGTGCGCCAGTACTCCAGCTGCCGGGCCGCCAGGCCGGCCGCGTCCGCCGGGTCGCCGAGCAGGCGTCGCTGCCACAGCGCGTAGTCGGCGTACTGGACCGGCAGCGGCTCCCACCGGGGTGCCGCACCGGAGAGGCGGGCCGCGTAGGCGGTGGCCAGGTCACGGAGGAACGGACGGTCCGACCACTCGTCGGTGGTGATGTGGTGCAGCAGCAGGACGACGATGTGGTCCTCGGGTGTCAGTTCCACGATCGTGGTGCGCAACGGCAGTTCGGTGGCGAGGTCGAACGGCCGGTTGACGGCCTCGTCGACGAGGGCGGGCACCTCGTCCTCGGTGGCGCGCAGCCGCTCCACGACCGGCCGTGCCTCCCCGGCGGGCAGCACGCGCTGGATCGCCTGACCGTCGGGCTCCACGAACACCGTTCGCAAGGCCTCATGACGGTCCGTCACATCGGCGAGGGCCGCGCCCCACGCCCCGGTGTCGAAGACGCCGCGCAGCCGCACGACCAGCGGGAAGTTGTACGCGGCGGAGGCGCACTCGATCTGCTGGATGACCCACAGCCGCTGCTGGGCGTGCGAGAGCGGCAGCGTGTCGGGCCGCTCACCGGCGGTCAGCGCCGGGCGGGCGGCGCCGCCGGAGCGGGCCGCGCGCTCGGCCAGTTCGGCGACGGTGGGTGCCTCGAACAGGTCGCGGATCGCGAGTTCGGTGTCGAGGGCGGTGCGGGCCCGGCTGACCAGGCGGGTGGCCAGCAGTGAGTGGCCGCCCAGATCGAAGAAGTCGCTGTCGATGCCGACGCTGCCCACCGGCAGGCCGAGCACCTCCGCGAAGAGGGCGCACAGCGTCTCCTCCCGCGGCGTGCGGGGGGCGCGGCTCGTGCCCGTTCCGGTGAAGTCCGGGGCGGGCAGGGCGCGTACGTCCAGCTTGCCGTTGACGGTGAGAGGCAGTGTGTCCACGGGGACGAGCGCGGACGGGACCATGTAGTCGGGCAGCCCCTCCTTCAGGTGGTCACGCAACCGCTGGAGCAGCCTCTCCCCCACCTGCGTGCCGTCCGCCGGCGTGAAATAGCCGACCAGACGCGGCGTTCCGGTGCTCTCGTTCACGACGACCGCCGCGTGGGCGACCGCGGAGTGCGAGGACAAGGCCGTGGAGATCTCGCCCAGTTCGATCCGGTAGCCGCGGATCTTCACCTGGTCGTCGGTACGGCCCAGGAAGTCGAGCAGGCCGTCGGGCCGCTGCCGTACGAGGTCACCGGTGCGGTACATCCGCTCGCCCCCCTTCCCGAACGGGTCGGCGACGAACCGCTCGGCGCTCAGCGCGGGACGGTCGTGGTAGCCGCGGGCCAGACCGGTGCCCGCGATGTACAGCTCGCCCGGGCCGCCCGGCGGAACCGGGCGCAGCATCGCGTCCAGAACGTAGGCGCGGGTGTTGCGGATGGGAATGCCGACCGTGGGGGTCGCGCTGTCCGCCGTCGAGCCGCCGAGGGTGTTGATGGTGTACTCGGTCGGCCCGTACAGGTTGTAGCCGTAGGTGCCCTCGGTGCGGCGCAGCTTCGTCCATACGGTGTCCGACACGGCCTCGCCGCCGAGGAGGACCAGGGCCGGACGGTGCTTCCCTGCCGTTTCGTCGCGGTCGAGCAGGCCCTCCTCGATGAGGAGCTGGGCGTAGGTGGGGGTCACGTTGACGACGTCGACCCGGTGCCGGTCGCAGTAGGCGACCAGCGCCTCGGCGTCGCGGCGCAGTTCCTCGTCACAGACGTGGACCTCGTGGCCCTCGACGAGCCAGAGCAGTTCCTCCCAGGACATGTCGAAGGCGAAGGACACGGTGTGCGCGATGCGCAGCCGGCGTCCGCCGGCCGAGGCGATGGCCGGGTCGAAGATCTCCTTCTGGTGGTTGAGCCGCATGTTGGTCAGCCCCCGGT
Source organism: Streptomyces sp. NPDC056835 (assembly GCF_042789485.1). Classification (NCBI taxonomy): domain Bacteria; kingdom Bacillati; phylum Actinomycetota; class Actinomycetes; order Kitasatosporales; family Streptomycetaceae; genus Streptomyces; species Streptomyces sp. NPDC056835. The sequence goes on along the minus strand of NZ_JBHUBB010000025.1, from coordinate 127,489 downwards.
AAGGGGTGACGACGCCCTTGGGGCGGCCGGTCGAGCCGGAGGTGTAGATGATGTACGCCGGGTACTCCAGCCGGTCCGGCACGTCGTGGGCGAACGCGCGCCGCTCGGCGTCCGCGATCTCCCCGCTGGGCAGGGCGGCCAGCTCGGCGGCCACGGCCTCGTCGTCCAGGAGGAGTTCGGGCGCCACCGCACCGGCGTCACCGCGCAGGGTCGGGGCGACGGCCGTGGTGGAGACGAGGCACAGGGGTCCGGTGTCCTCGACCATCAGCCGCAGCCGGTCGGCCGGGTGGTCCAGGTCCAGCGGCAGGTACGCGGCGCCTGTCCGCAGGACGGCGAACAGCGCGGCCACCATGTCGATGGACCGGGGCAGCGCCAGCGCCACGGCCTTCTCCGGTCCCGCGCCCCGGGCGAGGAGCAGGCGGGCGATCCGGTTGATGCGCGCGTCCAGTTCGGCGTACGTGAGGGCACGCTCGCCGAAGACCAGCGCGACCGCGTCCGGGGTACGGGCGACCTGTGCCGTCAGCATGTCGGCGACGGTCTCGTTCGGCACGGGCTCCCGGCTGCCGGCCCACTCGGCCAGCAGGGCGGCGCGCTCCGGCGGCAGCAGCAGGTCCACACCGACGGTACGGGCGGAGGCGGTGTCCGGGTCGGCGAGGGCATCCCCGAGCCTTTCGAGGACGGTCGTGAACCGTCCGAGGATCGTGGTCGCGGCCTCGGCTCCGAACAGGTCGGGCCGGGCCGCCAGGGTCACCCGCAGCCGGGTCTCGGGCGTGACGATCAGAGTGAGCGGGAAGTGGGTGCCGTCCACGTTCGACACGTCGGTGATGCCGTGCCGCTTCCGGAGCTCCGCCGCCCGGCCCTCGCCGTCGGCTGAGCGGAGCACGAAGAGCGTGTCGAACAGGCGGCGGTGGCCGGTCTCCTGCTGGAGCGTGCCGAGTCCGACGTACTCGTACGGCATGACCGCGGCCCGCTCGGACTGCATGCCCCGCAGCAGGTCGAGCAGCGGCTCGTCCGGTGTGAACCCGACGCGTGCCGGGACGGTATTGAGGAACATGCCGATGATGCCGGCGACGTTCGGCACATCCGCGGGCCGTCCGGCGACCGCCGTGCCGAAGACGACGTCGTCGCGGCCGGTCATCGCGGACAGGACCAGGCCCCAGGCGGCGTTGAGCACCGTGTTCAGGGTGAGGCCGTGCCGCCGGGCCAGGGTGCGCAGCCGGTCGCTGGTCTCCTGTGTCAGCACCGCGTCGAAGTCGGCCGGGATGACCGGGCCCGCGTCGCGGCCCGCCGGGGCGACGATGGTCGGCTCGTCGAGTCCGGCGAGCGCGCCGCGCCACGCGCCGATGGCCTGGGCCGTGTCCTGCTCGTCCAGCCACGCCAGGTAGTCGCGGTACGAGCCCGGGGCGGGCAGACCCGTGGCGTCGCCGTCCCGTTCGTAGAGCGTGAACAACTCCTCCAGGAACAGCCACGCGGACCAGCCGTCCCACAGGATGAGGTGGTGGGTGACGACGAGCCGGTCGCGGCCGTCCCCGAGCCGGATCAGCTGGAGGCGGCACAGGGGCGGCGCCGACAGGTCGAAGCGCTGTCGGCGGTCGGCGGCCAGCAGCTCGTCCACGCGGGCGCGCTGATCCCCTGGGGGCAGCCCGGACAGGTCGCTCTCCACCAAGGGGACCTCGGCACCGTCCACGACGAACTGCACGGGCCGGGGCAGGCCGTCGCTGGTGAATCCGGCGCGCAGGCCGGCGTTGCGCTCCAGGAGCGCCCGGCAGGCGGCGCGCAGCCGGGCGGCGTCCAGGCGGTGGTCGAAGTCCAGGGTCTCCTGCGACAGGTAGACGTCGAGCGCGTCCCCCGCGTCGTAGGTGGCGTGGAAGTACATGCCCTCCTGGAGCGGAGAGAGCGGCCAGATGTCGGCGACCGGAAGCCCGGCGACGGCCTCGACGCGGGCGTTCTCCCGCGGGGACAGCTCAAGTCCGCCCAGCGGGGCGGGGGCCGGGGGCCGCGCCGGTACGCCGGCGGTCAGCTGGTCGAGCAGTGCCCTCAGGGCCGGGTCGACCGCTGCCCCGGACTGTTGCCGCTGGGCGAGCATGGCTTGGAGGGCCGCGGCCGCCTGCCCGGCTTCGGCGGCGGACACGGTCACACCGCCGGTGGTCGCCCCGGGGCCGCTCGCGCCCCCGGGAGCGGACTCCGCGGGCGCGCTCGTGGCCGCGGCGGCGAGCGCGGCGGGGGTGCGGTGCTCGAACACATCGCGCGGGCTGATGGTCAGTCCCCTTTCACGGGCGCCGGTGGCGACGGCGATCGAGGTGAGGCTGTCACCACCGAGCACGAAGAAGTCGTCGTCTGCGCCGATTCCGGGTAGGCCGAGGACGCGGGTGAAGATCTCGCACAGGGCGCGTTCCCGCTCGTCGCGGGGCGCCCGGCCACCGGTCCCGGCGGTGACGGACGGCGAGGGCAGGGCGTTCTGGTCGAGCTTGCCGCTGGGTGTCAGCGGCAGCGCGTCGACGGCCACGACAGCCGTTGGCACCATCGCCGCGGGCAATGCCCCGGCGAGCGCCCCGTGGAGGACTTCGCCGTCCGGTGCGGCGCCGGGAGCGGGAACGGCGTAGCCAAGGAGCGCCCCGTCACGGACGATCACGGCGGCGCGGGCGACACCCGGCAGGGCGGTCAGGGCGGCCTCGATCTCGCCCAGCTCGACGCGATTGCCGCGGATCTTGACCTGCCGGTCGGTGCGGCCCAGGTACTCGACGGCGCCGTCTGCGCGCCGCCTGACCAGGTCGCCGGTCCGGTACATGCGCGCGCCCGGCTCGCCGAACGGGTCGGCGACGAACCGCTCGGCGGTCAGGCCGTGCCTGTCGTGGTAGCCGCGGGCCAACTGGACACCGGCCAGGTACAGTTCGCCCGGCACGCCGTCCGGGACGGGGCGCAGGAAGGTGTCGAGCACGTACAACCGGGTGTTCCATACGGGGCGGCCGATGGGAACGGCGAGCTCGGTACCGCCCTCGTACGGGAAGTACGTCACATCGACGGCCGCCTCGGTGGGCCCGTACAGGTTGTGCAGCGGTACGGGGCCGCGGCCGTGCCGGGACGTCAGCTCCCACCAGCGGCGGGCGTCCGGTCCGGTCAGAGCCTCGCCGCTGCAGAACACCCGGCGCAGGCTCGCCGCCCAGTCCGGGGCGCCGGTGGCAGCGTCCATCGCCTGGACGAACGCGGCCAGCATCGACGGTACGAAGTGTGTCGTCGTGATCCGCCGGGCGTGGATCAGCTCGGCCAGATACGCCGGGTCGCGATGGCCGTCGGGCCGGGCGAGGACGACGGTCGCGCCCTCGACCAGAGCCCAGAAGAACTCCCAGACGGACACGTCGAAGCTGGACGGGGTCTTCTGCAGCACCCTGTCGTCGGCGGTGAGTCCGTACTCGCCCTGCATCCAGGAGAGGCGGTTGACGATCGCCCGGTGGGTGACGGCGACGCCCTTGGGGCGCCCGGTGGAGCCGGAGGTGTAGATCAGGTAGGCGGGGTGATCGGGTCCCGCGTGCGCACCGGGCGCGTCGGGCACCTCCTCGTGGTGGTCCACGACGACGTGTTCGAGACCCGGCACGCCGGGCAGTCGCCGGGCCGAGTCGGCGGTGGTCACGACGGTACGGGCCCCCGAGTCGGCGAGCATGAACGCCACCCGGTCGGCGGGGTAGTCGAGGTCTACGGGCAGGTAGGCGGCGCCCGCCTTGTGTACGGCGAGCAGCGCGACCATCAGCTCCGCGGAACGGGGCACCGCGACCGCGACGAACCGCTCCGGGCCGGCGCCGCGTGCCCGCAGCCGCCGGGCCAGCGCCTCCGCGCGCCGGTCCAGTTCGGCGTAGGTCAGGGTGATGTCGTCGAAGACGACCGCCGGGGCGTGCGGGGTCCGTGCCACCCGCGCGGCGAAGAGCGAGGCGAGGGTGGCATCCGCGGCGGGCAGCGGGTGCGCCGTGGCGTTCAGCGCGGTAAGGCGTTCCCGCTCCCGGTCGGACAGCATGCCGGTACGGGCGACCGGGAGGGCGGGGTCGGACAGGACAGTCCGCAGCAGCGCCTCGAACCGGCAGGCGATCACCGCCACGGACAACGGGTCGAGCCGGACCGCGTCGTAGGTGAACCGCAGCGACAGCTGGGCGCCGCCGGGCTCGACGATCAGCGCGAGCGGGTAGTGCACGGCATCGAACACCTCGGCGCCGGTGACGCGCAGCGCCTCTGCGTCCTGTTCGCCGGACAGATCGCCGGACAGATCGCCGGACGGGAAGTTCTCGAACACCACGAGCGTGTCGAAGAGTTCCCCGCCGCCCGCGATCCGCTGGATCTCGGCGAGCCCGAGGTGCTGGTGGTCCAGGAGGGCCGCGTGCTCGTCCTGGACGCGCCGCAGCAGCGCGCCGACCGGCTCGCCCGCGCGCAGGGTGACCCGGGCCGGGACCGTGTTGATGAACAGGCCCACGGCCCTGTCCAGGCCCTCGACCTCGGTGGTGCGTCCCGAGACGGTGGTGCCGAACACGACGTCCTGGCTGCCGGTCAGACCACCGAGAAGCAGGGCCCAGGCGCCGTGCACGACGGTGCTCAGGGTGAGACCGTGGCCGCGGGCGCGGGCATTGAGGTCGGCGGTCAGCGACTCGGACAGCCGGACGTCCACGTGCTCGGGCATGGCGGCCTGAGCGTCCTGGTCGTCGCGCGTGGCGAAGGCGGAGGCGGGCAGCCGGGTGGGGCCGTCCAGACCGGCCAGGGCCTGCCGCCACGCGTCGCGGGCGGCGTCGCGGTCCCGGCCGGCCAGCCAGGAGAGGTACGGCCGCGGGGCGGGCGGCTCGGGCAGCTCCATCCCCCGGTGGGCGGCGGTGAGTTCGCGCAGCAGGACGGAGACCGACCAGCCGTCGGCGATGATGTGGTGCAGGGTGAGCAGGAGTCGCCGGCGCCGCCCGTCCTGGATCAGGGTGGCCCGTATCAACGGCGGCCTGGCGAGGTCGAACCGCTCGGCGCGGTCCTGCCGCAGCAGTTCCTCCAGCGGGGTGCGGGCGGTGTCGGCCTCGCGCCACGGAAGGGTCACATGGCCGGCGATCCGCTGGACGACCTCGCCGCCGGGGAGCTGGCGGAACGAGGCGCGCAGCAGCGGGTGCCGGTGGAGCAGCAGTTGGAGCGACTGACGCAGTCGGTCCGGGTCGACGGCGCCTTCGAGGTCGAGGAGTTCCTGGACGACGTACAGGTCGCCGGCCTCCTTGCCGAACTCCGCGTGGAAGAAGAAGCCTTCCTGGAGCGGGGAGACGGGGAGGGCGTCCTCGTCGAGGCGTACCACCCGTGCGGCCGCCGGCGCCTCGTTCCCGCCGGCCCGGCCCGCCGTCCTGGCGAGCGCCGATACGGTCCGCTGCCGGAACACGTCACGGGGGGTGATCACGAGCCCGGCGTCGCGGACGCGGTTGACCAGCTGGATCGCGACGATGCTGTCGCCGCCCAGCTCGAAGAAGCTGTCGTGGACGCCGACCGACGGCAGGCCGAGCACTTCGGCGAAGAACCCGGCGAGCACGGTCTCGGCCGGGGTGGCGGGCGCGTCGCCGCCGGCCGTCGCGGTCCACCGGGGCTCGGGCAGGGCGCGGCTGTCGAGCTTGCCGTTGGGCGTCAGCGGCAGGGGCCCGTCAAGGCGTACGACGGCGGAAGGGACCATGTGGTCGGGCAGCGCTTCGGCGATCCTGGCGCGCGCCCCCGCCACGGAGGCGTCCGTGTCCGTACCGGCCTCGGCCACGAGGTAGGCGACGAGCCGCTTGGCGCTCCGGTGGTCCTCGCGGACGAGGACGGCGGCCTGGGCGATACCCGGGCAGGCCATGAAGGCGCTCTCGATCTCGCCGGGCTCGATGCGGTGGCCGCGTATCTTGATCTGGCCGTCGGCGCGTCCCAGGAACTCCAGGTTGCCGTCGGCCGCCCAGCGGACGCGGTCGCCCGTCCGGTACATCCGCGCGCCCGGCTCGGCCGCGTACGGGTCGGCGACGAACCGCTCGGAGGTGAGCCCCGGCCTGCCGAGGTAGCCGCGGGCGAGGCCGCGTCCGGCGACGTACAGCTCACCCGCGGCGCCGACCGGCACGGGGCGGAGCGCGGAGTCGAGTACGTAGGCACGGGTGTTGGGGTCGGGTTCGCCGATGGGAGCGGGTCCTGGCCTGTCCGGGGTGGCGATCCACAGGGTGGAGTTGACGGTGGCTTCGGTGAGGCCGTACGCGACGACCACCTGGAGCCGGCCGGACCAGCGGGCGATCAGCTCGCTGGGCACTGCCTCGGTGCCGACGATCAGCACGGCGCCGTCGGGCAGGTCGCAGTCCTGGGGCAGGGCGGAGACGAGGGACGGCGGCAGGATCATATGGGTGGCGCGATGACGCCCGATGTAGTCGGTGAGGGCGGGTCCGGCGACGCGCCGCTCGGTGGGGACGATGATGACGCGACCGCCGACGCACAGCGACATGATCAGGTCCCAGACCGTCACGTCGAAGCCGGCGGAGGCGAACTGGACGACGCGGCTGTCGGCGGTGATGCCGATGCGGTCGGTGGCGGTGGCGATGAGGCTGCCGACGCCGTCGTGGGAGACGACGACGCCCTTGGGCCGGCCGGTGGAGCCCGAGGTGTAGATGACATACGCGGCCTGGTCCAGGGTGATGGGCACACCTGGGTCCGAGGCGTCGAGGGCGGCGTACTCGGAGGCCACTGACGGAGCGTCCAGGAGCAGGTGGCCGACGCCCGGGGCCTTCGGGAGGACGTCGGACAACTCGCGGGTGGTGATGACGGTGCGCGCTCCGGCGTCATCCAGCATGTAGAGGACGCGGTCTTGCGGGTGGTCGACGTCCAGCGGCAGGTAGGCGGCCCCTGCCTTCAGGACCGCGAGCAGGGACACCACGAGTTCGGGGGAACGCGGCATGGCTACGGCGACGACATCCTCGGCGCCCACGCCACGGGCGGCGAGGAGGCGGGCCAGCCGGTTGGCCGCCGCGTTCAGTTCGGCGTACGTCAGCTCCCGGTCCTCGCAGACGAGGGCGACGGAGTCCGGGGTACGGCGGACCTGACGTTCGAACGCGGCGGGCCAGGAGAGCTCGGCGGACTCGCGCGGTGACACGCCGAACTCGTGGAGGAGCCGGTCCCGTTCCGCGCCGGAGGTCAGCTCGACGCGGCCGATGGGGCGGTCCAGGTCCTCGGCCAGGTCGGCGAGCAGCGCCAGGAAGCGGCGCTCGTGGGCGCGCAGGGTCTCCTCGTCGCACACGTCCGCGTCGGCGTCGACATGGACGCGGATGCCGAGCCCTCCCCGGGTCTCGACGAAGTTGAGGGCCAGGTCGCTGACCGGGCCGACCCAGACCGGTTCGAGTCCGCTCTCGTGGTCCGAGAACCGCAGGTCGTCGGAGCGGAGCAGGATGTTGACCGTCGGGCCGACGAGTTCGGGCACGCCGTCGGCCAGGCCCAGTTCCCTGGCCAGGTCCTCGGCGCGGTAGCGCCCGTGGTCGACCGCCTCGGTGACCGCGTCACGGACATCGGCCAGCAGCTCGGCGCCGGTCGTGCCCGGGCGGACGGACAGCCGCAGCGGGACGATGTTGGACACCATGCCGGGGATGCCGGCCGACACGGCGTCCTGGCGGGCGGCGATCGGCAGGCCGAGGACGAGGTCCTGCTCACCGCTGACCCGGTGCAGGTAGGCGGCGACGGCCGCGATCAGCAGGCGGGAGACACGGGTGCCTGCCAGCTCGGCGGCGGCATACAGGGGTTGGGCGTCCGCGGCGGACAGCTCCGAGGTGCGTCGCAGCCGCCGCGTCATGAGCGCCGGGGCGCGTTCCACGAGGCGTACGGGCTCGGGACGGTCGGCCATGCGGGCCAGCCAGTACGCGCGGTCCTCCTGGTGGCGATCCGAGGCTCGGTAGGCCATGTCGGCCTCGACCAGACGGGAGACGCGCCAGTCGCCGGGGGCGGGAGACCGCTCGCCGTCGGTGTAGATCTCCCCCGCCCGGCGCGTGATGAGCGCGACGCCCATGCCGTCGTTGACGATGTGGTGGTAGCGCTGGTACCACGTGACGTGGTCGTCCGCCAGGCGCAGCAGGGCCTGGGCGAAGAGGGGGCCCCGGGCCGGGTCGGCGGGGCGATCGCGCTCCGCGTCCATCCAGTCGGCGGCGGCCCGTTCGGGATCGGAGGCACCGCGCAGGTCGACGACGGGGACGTCGAAGGAAGCGGGTGCGGGCGTCTGCCGCGGTCCGCCGTCTCCGGCGCCGACCGTCACATGCAGGCTTTCGGCTTCCCCGACGGCCTGCCGGACGGCGGCGGCCAGCCGGTCGAGGTCGAGGTCGCCTCGCAGGTCCAGAGCGAACACGATGTTGTAGGCGGAGCTGTCCGGGTCGATCCGCTGGGCAAGCCAGATACCGGATTGCCCACCCGTGACGGGTATGCCGGAAGCGGATGTCCGGTCCGACTCGACGTCAAACATCGTTCGAAAGGGCCTTTCCCTGGTGGTACGTCAGTGAGGTGCGTCGCGGGTCCCGCCCGTCCGCGCCCCTGCCGGGTGCGGAGGGACGGGACCCCGTTGGACCGGCGCTTACTTGATGGCCGCGATCAGCGGCTCGACCTCGTCGATGGCGTACGGGATCGAGAGGACGGTGTTGAAGGAGAAGGCCGCGCCGATGTCCGGGTTCTGGTAGGGCACGAACAGGTCGCGCTTCTCCTGGTGGACCTTCAGCTTCCGGTACAGCGGCTCGGCCTTGATGCGGTCGTTGGCCTCGGTGCTGGAGGTGACCCAGACGAGACGGTCGACGTCGAGCACGTTCAGCTTCTCGGCGCTCAGTTCGGCGACGTTCCAGCCCGGCTTCGCCAGAGTGTCGATCTCGGGCTTCAGCTTGAAACCGAGCTCGGAGAAGAAGATCGCCTTCGGGTCGGTCTTCGTGAACCCCGAGTACTTGCCGGCCTCGAAGCTGTCGGCGACGGCGAGGGTCTTGTCGGCGAACTCCGGGTGCTTGTCGCGCACGGCCTTGAAGCGCGCGTCGATGCCGGCGATCAGCTTCTCGCTCTCCGCTTCCTTGCCGAGGGACTTGCCGATCTGCCGGGTCATCACCTGCCAGGACGCCCCGTAGTCGGGCAGGCCCTTGGGCTGGGCCACGACCTTGGTGAACTTCGAGAGCGTGTCGTACTGCTCCTTCTTCATCCCCGAGTACTGCGCGACGACCAGGTCCGGCTTCAGCGCCACGATCTTCTCGATGTTGTACTCGTCACGCTCACCGACGATCTCCGGCTTCGTGGACCCCCACTTGTCCTTCGTCCAGGGCCACTTGCCGTACGGCTGCTCCTTGAACCAGTCCACCGCTCCGACCGGCTTGACACCGAGCGCCAGAACCGCGTCCTGGTCCGACAGGCCCAGGGTGACCACCCTCTTCGGCTCGGCCTCGATGGTCGTACTGCCGTACTTGTGCTCCACCGTCACCGGGAAGGCGGCCGACGTGCTGCTCGCCTCACCCGAGGGCTTGGACCCGGCGTTGTCGGTACCGCCCCCACAGGCGGACAGAGCGAGTGCGGCGACCGTGGCGACGGCCACACGGGGGAGATGTCTGACGAAACGCGTCAGAACGGGGGGCGTACCAGTGGACACGGATGTTCCTTTCGCGGGGATTGCTCGGTGCGTGCCACGCCCGTCGCGTACGACGGCGCCACAGGGCGGGGCGTGGCGGTGGGGAAGCTTGGCCGGGGAGGGTTCTTGACGAGGGCTCTCAGCGAGGGCTCTTGGGGACGAAGGAGTCCTCAGCGGACGGAGCCGATGCCGTCGGCGACCGGCCGGGACTCGCCCCGGGCGCGCTCCGGACCGCGGTCGAGGATGGAGTCCCGGATCTCGCCGACCCTGATCGCGGTGTTGGACAGCAGGGACGACGTGATGCCGTGCGTGTGCTCGGTGCCGCCCTGGAGGTAGATACCGCAACGCAGTTCAGGGTCCGTCGTGATGCGGTAGTCCCGCTCGACGCGGACACGGCCCTGGTCGTCGCGGTGGCAGCTCTTCGCTACCTCGCCGAGGAGACCGAGGGGGTCTGCCTGGCTGTAGCCGGTGGCGAGGACCACGACGTCGGCGTCGAGCACCGCCTCCTCGCCGGTCACCAGGGACGTGACGGTGGCGCGGACCTGGTCCTGGACCTCCTCGACGGCGGTCAGCCGGGAGATGTTGAGGAACCGCAGTCGCTCGGTGCCCAGGACCTTCTCCTGGTACGACTGTCGGTACAGGTCGTCGATCAGGTCGATGTCCACGACGGAGTAGTTGGTGTTCCCGTGGTAGTCCATCAGCCTGCGCTTGATGTCGTCGGGGGCCGTGAAGTACTCGTCGACCGCCTCGGGATCGAAGATGCGGTTGGCGAAGCTGCTGTCGTCGGCGGGGCTGTAGCCGTAACGGGAGAAGACGGCGCAGACCTCGGCGCTCGGGAAACGACGGTGCAGGTACGCCACGTTCTCGGCGGCACTCTGGCCGGCGCCGACCACGATGAAGCGAGCGGGGTCGGCGCCCTCCAGGCTGTCCACCTTCGCGAGGAGGTCGGAATTGTGCCAGACACGGTCGGACCGCTCGACGCCCTCCGGCATGAGGGGGCGCAGGCCCGTGCCGATGACGAGGTTGCGGGCGCGGTGGACCACCGTCTCCGCCCCTGAGCGGGCCGTCACGTCGAGGTATTCCACCACTCCGTCGCGTACGACGGGGGCGACGGCGATGACCTCGTGGCCGTAGGAGACCATGTCGTCGACCTTCGCCGCGGCCCACTCGAAGTAGTCGTGGAACTCGACGCGAAGCGGGAAGAGGTTCTTGTGGTTGACGAAGTCGATCAGCCGGCCCTTGCTCTGCAGGTACCGCAGGAATGTGTACTCGCTGGACGGGTTGCGCAGCGTCACCAGGTCCTTGAGGAAAGACACCTGCATCGTCGCGTCGTCGATCAGCATGCCGCGGTGCCAGCCGAAGTTCGGCTGGGACTCGAAGAAGTGGGCAGTGACCGCCTCCTGCCTCCCGACACTCGCGTTGTGCTCGCTGAGCGCGATCGCCATGGCCACATTGGACGGCCCGAAGCCGATTCCTATGAGGTCATGGATCAAAGGTGTGTCGCCAGGAAGAACCTGTGACATGTCACTCCCATCGTGCGGGACAGCCGCCTGTCAGGCGTGGGTGAAAGGAAACGAGACGCCGAGCCCGCCGTGCACGCCGGCCAGTCGAACTTAGGTAAAGCTAACCTGACCTGGGTCGGCCTGTCGACAGGACGAATCGGGCGGACGGCAGACCTCGTCGCTCAACGGACCTGAGCCCGAAGCCCGTTGCATCCTTAGGTAAGCCTTGCTTTACTTGCTGCGATCATTCGCTTTTCTGAGGAGGAACCCCATGCGGGTCGTCATGTTCGGTTACCAGACCTGGGGGCACCGCACCCTGCGAGCACTCCTGGACTCCGAGCACGACGTGGTGATGGTCGTGACGCACCCCAAGAGCGAGCACGCCTACGAGAAGATCTGGAGCGACTCGGTCGCCGACCTGGCGGAGGAACACGGCGTCCCCGTCATCATCCGCAGCAGGCCGGACGACGAGGAGCTGCTTCAGCGGCTCAAGGAGGCCGACCCGGACATCATCGTGGCCAACAACTGGCGTACGTGGATCCCGCCGAGGATCTATGGCCTTCCCCGGTTCGGCACGCTGAACATCCACGACTCGCTGCTGCCGAAGTACGCCGGCTTCTCACCGCTGATCTGGGCCCTCATCAACGGAGAGCGGGAAGTCGGCGTCACGGCCCACATGATGGATGAAGTGCTCGACGCGGGCGACATCGTGGACCAGCGCGCGGTGACGGTGGGGCCCACGGACACCGCCACCGACCTGTTCCACAAGACCGTCGACCTCATCGCCCCCGTCACGGTCGGCGCCCTGGACCTGATCGCCTCCGGGCAGACCGAGTTCACCAAGCAGGACCGCTCCCAGGCCAGCTTCTTCCACAAGCGGTCCGAGGCGGACATCCGGATCAACTGGGACTGGCCCGCCGACGCCCTGGAGCGCCTGGTCCGCGCCCAGTCCGCGCCGTATCCGAGCGCCTTCACCTTCCACAGGGGCAAGCGTCTGGAGGTCCTGACCGCGGTCGTTTCGGAGGGTCGCTACGGGGGCACACCCGGCCGCGTCTTCTACCGCGAAGGCGACGGCGTGGTGATAGTCGCCGGCGCGGACGCCCGCACCGGCCGCAACCACGGCCTGGCCATCACCCGCGTACGGACGGAGGACGGCCAGGAACTGCCCGCGGCCGAGTACTTCACCTCCATGGGCGGCTACCTCACCAACCGTCCCTGACGACGGGCCCGTTCGGCCGGATACGCGGTCACGCTGTCCGGGCGCACGCCACGGCCAGGCTCAGGCTCTGTTCGACCGCCCGGGGGATGTCGAGGACCGGGAACAGCACATGGCGTACGGTCCGCTCCGCGTCGATGACGAGGATCAGCCGTTTGTGCCGCAGCCGGCCCACGCCGTGGAACATGGGCAGCCGCAGGGCCGCGGCCAGGTGGTGCCGCGCGTCGGAGAGCAACGGGTACGGGACCGACTCGGCGCGGGCGAACTCGGCCTGTTCCCGGGGCAGCTGCGTACTCGTGCCGCGCAGCTCCACGCCTGCCCGTCGGCACTGGAGCCAGGCGTCGCCGAACAGACGATTCTCCAGCGCGCAGCCGTCGGCACCCGGGATCGGCTCCTCCCACTCGACGCCTGTGCCGGGGTAGGCGAACAGCACGGTCACTCCCTCCGGGCTCACCACATCACGGTCGGCGCCGTCCGTGGCCGGCAGGACAAGCCCGTCGGGCACCCGGGTGCCCGACAGCGCGTGCGCGCGAGCGTGCTCCGCGCCGCCCTCAACCGCCGTGGCGGCAGGGGAGCCGTCGCCCAGCACCCAGCGGTCGCCCCAGTCCTGCATGGCCACCAGCACCGGCAGCAGCGCGCGCCCGGCGTCCGTCAGCAGATACTCGTAGCGGACCGGACGTCGCTGGTAGAGGCCGCGGCGCAGCACTCCCAGGGCGACGAGCCGGCCGAGCCGTTCGGTGAGGACCTTGCGGGAGAGCCCGATCTCGGTGGCCAGCGCGTCGAAGCGGACGTGGCCGCGCACGATCTCCCGCAGGACCAGGACGTTCCACCAGTCCCCCAGGACGACGGCCGCCTGGGCGATACCGCAGGTCTCGTCAGCGTTGTGCATTCTCATCCGCCCATAGTAAGTTCCCTTTCGAGACTCACTTTGTTTCTCGACGGAACTTAAATCCGTCGTCGTACAGCCGAACGTGAGGAGCAGCAAGGTGACCGCTATCAGCCGAGTCGTCGGCCGAGAGATCCTCGACAGCCGGGGCAACCCCACCGTCGAGGTCGACGTCGAACTGTCGGACGGATCGCTCGGCCGTGCGGCCGTACCATCCGGGGCCTCCACCGGCGCCCGCGAGGCGGTGGAGCTGCGCGACGGTGATCCCGCCCGCTTCCACGGCAAGGGAGTGCGGCGCGCTGTCGACGCCGTCAACGACACCATCACGGATGCCGTCGTCGGGCTCCACGCCGAGGACCAGGCAACGGTCGACGCAACGCTCATCGAGGTGGACGGCACGCCGGATAAATCAGTGCTCGGCGCGAACGCGGTCCTCGGTGTCTCCCTGGCCACCGCGAAGGCCGCCGCGGCCGCCCACCGCCTGCCGCTGTACCGCTACGTGGGCGGGGTCGACGCCCGCCTGCTGCCGGTGCCGATGATGAACATCGTCAACGGCGGCGCCCACGCCGACAATCCGCTCGACTTCCAGGAGTTCATGATCGCTCCGATCGGCGCGGCCACCTTCGCCGAGGCCGTCCGGATGGGCTCGGAGGTCTTCCACACCCTGCGCCGTGACCTCCTCGCCGCCGGCCACAGCGTGAACGTGGGCGACGAGGGTGGCTTCGCCCCCGACCTGCGCACCGCCGACGAGGCTCTGGACTTCGTCGTACGAGCTGTCGAACGCACCGGTTACAAGCCCGGCACTGACATCACCGTCGTCATGGACCCGGCCTCTTCGGAGTTCTACCGCGACGGCGTCTACGACTACACGGGGGAAGGCGTACGCCGCGGCCCCGCCGAGCACGCCGACTATCTCGCCGCACTGGTCGACCGCCACCCCATCGCCTCCATCGAGGACCCGATGGCCGAGGACGATCAGGACGGCTGGCGGCTGCTCACGACCCGGCTCGGCGACCGCTGCCAGCTCACCGGCGACGACGTCTTCTGCACCAACGAAGCCCTGCTGCGGGCGGGGATCCGCGACGGCATCGCCAACTCGATTCTGGTGAAGGTCAACCAGATCGGCACCCTGACGGAGACCCTGGCCACCGTCGCCACCGCCCACCGCGCCGGCTACACCGTCGTCATGTCCCACCGCTCGGGCGAGACCGAGGACACCACTATCGCCGACCTCGCCGTTGCCACCGGCTGCGGCCAGATCAAGACGGGTTCGCTCTCCCGCGCCGACCGCACCGCCAAGTACAACCAGCTCGTGCGCATCGAGGAGGAACTGGGCGCCCGGGCCCGCTACGCGGGACGGGAGGCACTGGGACTGGGCCGTCGGGACAACTAGAACCTCTCCGGTCGATCTTCGCGGGCGAGGTCCCGGAGCAGCTGGTACGCGGCCTGGACTAATCGGCTGTGCAGGCCGGGCGCGGTGTTCGTCAGGGCTACGACGGCGACCGCCGGGTCCTGGCTGAAGCCGATGAAGGCGGTGAAGCCGCGGGTGGCGCCGGAGTGGAAGTACAGAGCGGGGGCGCGGCCGGGCCGCGCGCGCCTGGTCCAGGCGAGACACAGTTCCGGGCCGCCGGGGGCGCGGCGGCGGGGGCGGGTCACCTCGTGCAGGGCGAGATTCAGCGGGTCCCCGGGCGGTGCGGCGGTGTGCGGGGCGATGAGGCCGCGCAGGTAGCGCAGCAGGTCCCGGGCGCTGGAGCGAAGGGCGCCGGCGGCGGGCATCGCGGGGATGAGGAAGGGCGGCCGCGGGCGGCCGTGCCAGTGGCCGGTGGCCTGGGGTTCGGCGGGGTCGGCGGTGGTGTCGGTCAGGGCCAGCGGCTCCAGTACATGTGCGTGAAGCAGCGCGCCGTAGCTGGTGGCGGCCCGCTCGGTGAGCAGGCCGCCGAGCAGGCCGACGCCGAAGTTGGAGTAGCGCACCCGTGTGCCGGGGGTGTGCCGCAGTCGGCTGGCGGCCAGGGAGTCCAGCAGCGCGTCCGGCGGGAAGGCCCGGTACGGGTTCGTGGTCCACGAGGGCAGTGCGGTCCACAGCAGACCCGGGGGGAGCCGTGGCAGGCCGGAGGTGTGGGTCGCCAGGTGCTCCAGGGTGATGTCCGCGGCTACGGCGCTCCGTGGCAGCGACCGGATCGGGATCCGGTCGCCGAGTCGTTCGTCGAGACGTACCGAACCCCGCACCGCCAGGTCGGCGAGCAGCAGCGAGGTGAACGTCTTGGTGACCGAACCGAGTTCGAAGCGGGTCCGGTCGGTGACGGGGACCGTTCCGGTGCGGTCGGTGAACCCCCGGCAGAGCGTGGCGGATTCGCCCGCCGCGTACGCCGCGACCACCAGGCCCGCCCGGTCGCCCGTGGCGTTCGCGACCGGTTCCAGTCGCCCGGGCGGCAGCCGGGCGGAGTCAGGCGCGGGCGGCATCGCCGTAGCGGGACGACGCCAGGGTCCCTGCGACGGTCACCACGACCGCCGTGTGGCGGTGATCCCGGAACGCGTTGTCGGGGTCCTCGTCCACCGGCTGACCGTCGCGGGGCAGCAGACCGTCCGAACGCTGGGCCTCGGCAAGCCGCTCCCAGACTCCCGGCACACATCCCGGCCGAGGGAGGCAGCCGTCGACGATGAGCAGTTCGGCGACGAGGTCCCACTCCTGGATCTCCAGCCAGATATCCATCCAGACCGGCAGCCAAGCGGTCAGGTAGTCGCCCACGCGGGGCGGCAGACCGTCCGGTCGTGCTCCCCAGTCGGTGGCGTGGAAGACGGTGTGGGTCATGGAGTAGGCCGTCATCCAGTCGATCATCCACGGCTCGGGGGTGTGCCCCAGCCATGTGGCGTCGAGCAGCGCCCGCCAGTCGGCACGGCGACCCACCCCGGAGATCCTGGCCGCGTTCGCCACCGCCAGCCGGCGGTTGGGCAGCATCTCCGCGCCCCGCTGTGACATGAGGCCGCCGAGGTGCGCGATCAGCGTCTCCAGGCGCTCGTGCCGATGGCCGCCGCGCGCGAAGTGGGTATACAGCTCCATCGGATCCGTCACCATCGGATACCGCAGTTGCCGCTCGTAGAGCAGGTCGCCGGAGCCCAATTGCTTCCACGCGAAGTCGAGGAGATCCCGGGCCGCCTGCCGGCCGCCCGACGAGGCCATGCCTTCGCGCAGCACCAGGGAGGCGGCCAGCGCCGATTCGCCGAGGGGTTTGTAGACGCTGTCGGGATCGGCGAGTTCGGCCGTGGTGTCCGGCGGTACCCCGGCGCGGTCGAGGTTGTGGTGCAGCCATCCCAGCGCGCGAGCGGCCATCAGGTGCGCGACCTGCCGGGCGGGCACCGGCGCTCCGTTCGACGTCGTACTCATGTGCCGTGCTCCTTCCGCTGCTGGTGCTCGGCGATGAGCAGCCGTGCGATCGCCGTGTTCACGACGGTCCTGACACCGGTCGCTCCGCACAGCTCCAGGTGTGTCACTACGGCGGCGATGTCCATGCCCGGCACGGCGACCTCGCCCGGGGCCAGCGCGATCCAGCGGGCGAGCCGCGCGGCCGTGGGGTAGTCGCGGCGCAGCATCGAGCGGGTGAGCCCCCGGCTCAGATCGAGCGTCCGGTCGGCGGCCCGCTCGGACACCGGCCCCGCCAGGTCGGGCAGCGCGAGCGGTGACAGCCGCGCCATCCACTGCGCCCAGGCACGCCAGTCACCTTCGGTCTCCACCACCGACAGGTCACGCACCGACAGGTCACGTACCGACAGGTCACTCGCGGCCGTGACACCGTCCGCGGCCTCCACCGGGCCGGATCCGGCCACCGGGCCCGGCCGGGCCGCGCCCCTGTCCGGCACGGCGGCGCTCGTCCCCTCGCACCGGGCGAGCAACGTGGCCGTCGCCCGGCCGAGAAGGACGGCCTCGGGCGGATCATCAGGGGACAGCGGGAAGACACGCAGCGCCTCGGCCACCACCTCCCGGTCCGCCGGCCCGAAGGGTATTCCGGTGAGCAGTGCGGGTGCGAAGACATCGGGTCCCAGCACCCGCACCGCCGCCAACGCCGCGTGCGTGTCCGCCGCTCGCGCGACATGAACAGCCAGGCCCTGCACGTGCTTCACGTTCCGCAGGGCATCCAGAATCTGTCCGGCCAGACTGTCCACGGCCGCCGCATAGTCAGCCGACGGCGCGAAGCCCGCGTGCGACATCGGCAACCCACCTTTCTCTGTGAACCATCGGAGAAGCTTCCGTCACCTACGGCGTCTACTTCTCGCGAGGCTCCGTCGGCTCCTTGGGCGACAGCAGAAGCAGGGCCAGCAGGAGCGCGGCGGCCTCCGGCGCGAACACGGGCGCGCCACTGACCGATGCCTCCGGTTCGGCGATCAGTGAGTTCACCGCGGCACGCTCCGCCGATCCGGCGAGCACCGCGCGGGTGCGAGTGATGGTCTGCACAGACATCTTTCCTCCAACCTGACAGCCGCCCAATCCTGGACGGCCCCAGCCACGTCGCGCGGCGACTACCGCCAACGAACGGGCCGCCACGCACAACGTGCGCCCGTTACAAGTCAGTTGCCCAGGTACCTTCGCCTTCACGACAGACCACACCTTTTTCACTCCTTCCAGCGAGCGTGCGGGGCGGCGGAGTTGGGGTGGTGATGTGCTTGCGCGGCCATGGGCAACACCGTGGGCCGGACCCGCGCGCAGCACGGAAGGCACCGTGATCAGCCCGCGGCGTCGGCGCCGCGCATGCCCCGGGATCAAGGCGGGTCCATGTGACAGGTGATCAAGCGGAATCACCCAGCCACCCGATGAATTGCGCGTCAGATTCATTGACAGGCCCTTGAATCTCCGCCACGCTCCGATTCATCCGATGACTGGAGAAGGAGTGGATCCGCATGGCGGTCCATGTCCGTATCCGCACCACTGTGTTGACGCTGTGTCTCGCGCTCGTGGCAGTGCTGGTCGCCGCGCTGCCGGCCGGCGCCGGGCCCTCCGGCTGGCGGGTCTCCGCCCCGTCCGCGCATGCCGGGCACGGTCCCGGCGCCGTACTGAGACTCGATCCCTCCAGCGGCAGCCCGTCGCTGGAGGTGACCCACGACGGGCAGACCGTCATCGAGCCCTCTCCCCTCGGGATCGTCACGGAAAGAGCCGACCTCTCCACCGGGCTGCGCCTTCTCGGGCGCGGCGACCGTAAGGTCTCCGAGTCGTACCGCACCACCGTCGGCAAGAACCGCACCCGCCATGTCCGGATGACTGAGGCGCGCTTCCGCTTCGGCACCGCGGACGGCGCCAGGCTCGATCTGCTCGTGCGGGTCTCCGGCGACGGGGTGGCCTACCGCTATGTCCTGCCCGCCGACACCGGCGATGTGGTCGGTGAGACCTCCGCGTTCACCCTGCCCGCCGGATCGGCGGCCTGGCTCGGCAAGTACCGGAAGGACAACGAGAATCTGTTCGCCCGGTACGACGCGGCCGGCGCCCCCGCCGGCGAGTACATGATGCAGGCGCTGTTCAAGGCCGGTGACAGCTACGCGCTGGTCGCGGAGTCCGATCTCACCGGGACCTACTCGGGCGCGCGCCTGGTGCACGACGCGGGGTCGGCCACCTACCGTGTCAAACTCTGGGACGGGCGGGTGCGGGTCGACGGGGCGCTCACCACCCCCTGGCGTGCTGTGATCACCGGCGATCCGGCGACCGTCACCGAGTCCACGTTCGTCGACGACCTCGCCCCCGCCTCGAAGGTTCGTGACACCTCCTGGATCAAGCCGGCACCCGCGCTGTGGACCTGGCTCGCGGGAGGCCGGCCGGCCGGGCAGAGCCTGGAGAAGCAGAAGGCGTACGTGGACTACGCGGCTCAGCGCGGCTGGCCGTACACCGTGGTCGACGCGGGCTGGTACTTCGACCCGGACGAGTGGGACGTCACCGATCCGGACTGGCAGACGAACAGCTGGATGCCCGAGCTCGTGCGGTACGGCCGTGAGCACGGCGTCGGCATCCAGGTCTGGATCCACCACCGTGACCTCGACACTCCCGAGGAGCGGGAGCGGTGGCTGCCGACGCTGCAGGAGTGGGGCGTCAAGGGCGTGAAGATCGACTTCATGGACTCCGAGGCGCAGGAGACCTTCCGCTGGTACGACGCGATCCTGGCCGGGACCGCGGAGCACCGCCTCCTCGTCAACTTCCACGGCTCGACGATCCCCAAGGGAATTCACCGCACATGGCCGCAGGTCATGACGATGGAGGGCGTCAACGGCGAGGAGAAGAAGACCAATACCCCGGAGCACCTGGCGACGCTCCCCTTCACCCGCAATGTCATCGGTGGGATGGACTACACGCCGGGCGCGTTCCACCGCGCGGAACGTCCCAACGCGGCTTCGGACGCGGGCGAGTTGGGGCTCTCCGTGCTCTACGAGTCCGGCATTCAGAACCTCGCGGGCACGCCCGAGTCGTATGACGAACGACCCGAGGCCCGGCGTTTCCTGGAGCAGATCCCGGCGGCCTGGGACGAGACGAGACTGCTGGCGGGTGACCCGGGCGAGAGCGCGGTGCTGGCCCGGCGCGACGGCGAACGCTGGTTCATCGGCGGCACCTTCGCCGGTGCGGCCCGCACCGCCGAGGTCCCGCTGCGCTTCGGTCATGGCAAGTGGCTGGTGGAGACGGTCACCGACGGTCCCGGTGGCCTGGTGCGCGAGGGCAGGACGCTGCGCGGTGAAGCGAAGCTTTCCGTGCCGGTGGTCGCGAACGGCGGCTTCGCGGCGGTGGCGTGCCACTGGTATCAGGGCCGTACCAGCTGCGATCGCCAAGGCGTGTTCCGGAAGTAGCGCGGTCCCCCGCGGCGCGTGCCGTCGCGAGCTGGAGGACCGGCGTCGGCGGCGTCCCGGACGCACTCGGGCCTTCACCGGACGCACTCGGGCCCTCAAGGGATAGCTCGGATCAATCTTGTCATCTTTGTATGAGTCGCTGGGAGGCATCATGGCCACCGCACCAGATCCGTCGAGAAGGGCCCTTATCGCTACCGGCACCGCGTTGGGCGGCGCGCTGGTCGTGGGAGGCGGCACGGCCGTGCCGGCCCGGGCCGCTTCCCCCGCCCGGGAATCCGGATCACCGCGGAACGCGCCGATGGAACCACAGGTATCCCCGGACACCTGGCGCGCCGTCCTCGACGACGCCGACCCGGTATGGCAGCGGATGCCGAAGACCTGGTACGAGGGCCCGTTCCTCGGCAACGGCTTCCTCGGCTCCGGCATCTACGCCGAACCGGGCGGGAACGCCGTCCGCTTCAATGTCCAGCACTCCGAAGTCCAGGATCACCGGCCGGAGTTCGGTTCGCTCTTCGGCCTCGCCCGGCTGCCGATCGGTTACTTCACGCTGGAACCCGTCGGCACCATCACCGGCCTCGACTGGCGGCTGCGGCTGCGCGACGCCGAGCTGACCGGCACCCTCACCACCACCGCGGGCTCCCTGACGCTGCGCGCTTTCGTACACTCCTCGACCGACCTGCTCGCCGTCGAGATCACGCCGAGCGAGGGAGAGCGCGGCTTTCGCTGGGTCTTCCACCCGGCCGTGGCGATCAGCCCGCGCGCCGCGTCCAAACCCATCCCCCCGGGATACGTGGCCAATCCACCGGCCACGATCGAGCGACACGGGGACATGACCGCCGCCGTACAGCCGCTGCTCGCGGGCGGCCGGCATGTCACCGCCTGGCAGGAAGTGGCCCGCCACGGCAGGCGCACCCTCTATGCGACGGTCGCGCACTCCCACCCGGCGAACACCGCCCGTGACCGTGCGCTGCGCTCCGTGCGGGCGGCTCGGGCCGTTCCGTACGACGTGCACGCGCTCCCCCACCGCGCGTGGTGGCAGCGCTACTACCAAAAGGGCTTCCTGTCGCTGCCCGACGCCCGGTTGCAGAGCTTCTACTGGCTCCAGCTCTACAAGGTCGCGGCGGCGGCCCGCAAGGACGCGCCGGTGATGGCGACCTCCGGGCCATGGCTGGAGCCGACGCCCTGGCCCAACACCTGGTGGAACCTCAACGTCCAGCTTGAGTACTGGCTGATCCACGGCTCCAACCATCTCGAACTCGACGCCGTCACACGCACGTTGAGCGAGTTCCGGGATCAGCTGGGTGCGGAGATCGCCGCTCCCTACCGCGGGGACTCGTACGGCATTCCGCGCACCACCGACCCCCGGCTCGTCAACGGCGGTGCCACGTCGGGAGATCTGGGCTACGGCGTCGGCATCCCCGGCCAGGACCCGCCCACCCCCGAGGTCGGCAACCTCACCTGGGCACTGCACAACGTCTGGCTCAGCTACCGGCACACCATGGACGAGGCCATCCTGCGCGATGTCCTCTTCCCGCTGCTGCGCAGGGCCGTCAACTACTATCTGCACTTCCTGTCCCCCGGCACCGACGGCAGGCTGCACCTCCCGGCGACCTTCTCCCCCGAGTACGGGGTCAACGCGCCCGACTGCAACTACGACCTGATGCTGCTGCGCTGGGGCTGCCGAACCCTCCTCGACTCAGCCGAACTGCTGGGCAGGCGGGACCCGTTGGCGGACCGCTGGCGCGAGGTGCTGGCCAGGCTCACGCCGTATCCGGTGGACGGCGACGGTTACATGATCGGGGCCGGGGTCCCGTTCGCCAAGTCACACCGCCACTACTCGCACATGCTCGCCGTCTATCCGCTGTACGAGGTCACGGGCCGGACGGCGGACGAGCGCGCGCTGATCGAGAGGTCGCTCGCCCACTGGGTCGGCTTCGAAGGAGCCCTCCAGGGTTACACCTTCACCGGTGCGGCCTCCATGTCGGCGCTCCTCGGCAAGGGCGACGACGCGCTCGGCTATCTCGGTCAACTGATGACACGCTTCATCCAGCCCAACACCATGTACAAGGAGTCGGGCCCGGTCATCGAGACCCCGCTGTCCGCCGCCCAGTCGCTGCACGACATGGTGTGCCAGTCCTGGGGCGGCACGATCAGGGTGTTCCCGGCTCTCCCCGCCGTCTGGCGCGATCTGGCCGTGCACGACTTCCGTACTCAGGGTGCTTTCCTGCTCAGCGCGGTACGGGAGAAGGGCGCGACCCGCTGGGTGCGGCTCACCAGCGAGGCGGGCGCCATGTGCGTCGTACGCCACGGCATCGTGGGAGCCGTCGAAGTCCGGGACAGCCGGGGACGGCCCATGAGGTACGAGCAGACCGGCGAGGGCGAGATCCGCGTCCCCCTCCGCAAGGGTGAGTCGGCGCTCATCACCGCGGCCGGTGACGACCCGGACCTCACCATCCGCCCCGTCGCCCCCAACGAACCGGCCCCCCGGTGGGGGCTGCCGGCCGCATGAGGCGAAGGCGGGCAAGATCGCCCGGGCCCAGAAGGACGGCCTCGTCCCGGCCATGCTGCCCGAGCGGGCGTAGGCCGTGCCGCCTCGGGGGTCACGCGGGCGGAGTACGCAGGGCGAGGACGGCGATGTCGTCGTGGCCATCGCTGGGGTGATGGTCGGCCAGGGCTTCCACGAAGTCCTGCAGGGGAAGGCCGGCGTGCTCGGTGGCGAGGGCGGCAAGCCGTTCCAGGCCGTCATCGAGGGGGTGGTCGTGATGTTCGACGAGCCCGTCGGTGAAGAAGATCACGGTTGCGTCCGCCGGTACCGGGTGCGCGTGGTCGTGGCGTGGCTTGGTGGTGTCTACGCCGAGGGGCAGGTCAGGCTCGGCATTGAGGTAGCGGGTCCGGCGGTCGGGGGTGAGCAGCAGTGGCGGGGGGTGGCCCGCGGTGCTCCAGCGCAGCCTCCAGCTTCCCGGCGCTTCGGGTTCGATGCGGGCGAGGCACGCGGTGGTGAGGGGGTTGTCGGTGATCGCCTGGAGGGATCGGTCGAGGTGGGTGAGGACGATACTGGGTGGTGTGCGCTGGTCGTAGAGCAGGGCACGCAGCATGTTGCGGATCTGGGCCATCGCGGCGGCGGCATGCAGGTCGTGGCCTGTGACGTCGCCGATGACGGCGGCGCAGGCCCGGTCGGGGACGAGCAGGGCGTCGTACCAGTCTCCGCCGAGGTGACGGGGGGTAATGGCGGGGCGGTAGGCCGCGGCGGCGGCGAAGGGCCGCACATCGGGCAGGCGCGGTAGCAGCAGACGTTGGAACTGCTCGGCGTCGAGGCGGGTTTGCTGGTAGAGGCGGGCGTCGTCAATGGCGAGGCCCGCGGCGTCGGCCAGCGCGACGATCATGTCTTCATCGTGGTGGTCGAAAGGCCGGCCGTCGCGTCGCTCGGCGACATACAGTTGTCCGTAGGTCTTGCCCCGGATGCTGACCCTGGCACCGAGCAGGGTGCGCATCGGCGGGTGGCCGGGCGGGAAGCCCGCCGACTCGGGGTGACCGGAGATGTCGTCGACGCGCAGCGGTTCGGGGTGCGCGGTCAGATGCCCCAGCAGGCCGCGGCCCCGGGGGAAATCCACCTTGGCCAGGTCGGCCCGCTCCTCCTCCGACAGGCCCGCCGGAATGAACTGTGCGAGATATTCGCCGCTCTGGTTGAGCACGCCCAGAGCGCCGTAGCGGGCACCGACCAGCTCCATCGCGGTATCAACGATCAGCCGCAGCACAACGGGCAGGTCCGATTCCCGGCCGAGTACCGCCTCGTACAGGTCGTGCAACCGGTCCTGGGCCCGGGCCAGCGACCTGAGCTGCTCCGCGATCCGCTCCAGTTCCGCGCCCAGGGGCAGACGCGGCAGATCCTGGGGCATTTCCCGCTTCCCCGCCATCACCGGCGCCTGGTCAGCTGGTGTTCGGTTTCGGGGCGGCCCTTCCGCACCCGGGCGGGGTTCTCCGGCTCGCTGATCCGGCGACGGCCGGTCCGGGCGGCGAAGTCCCCCGGGCCCAAGCGGTTGGAGGACTTCCGGTTCGAGAGGAACCCGAACGTCGCGCCCGAAGTGACGAACCGCTCCCGGAACGCGGGCTGCCGACGGTCGCGGCAGGCCTCGTCGATCGGCGCGTCCTCCGCATCGCCCGACGGCCGGATCCTGGCCGGCGACGCCGGCGGCGGTTGCCCGCCGGTGGTTTCGGCGGTCTTGGTGGGAGTCATGCGCTCGTGCCCTTCGTCGTCGCGTGGGTCGTCGCCGGCGGGCGATCACCCCACGGCCGTCGGAGATCCAGACCTCGTCTGCCCTCAGCTTCACCCGCACCGGCACGACATGCACGATGTGACTCTTCCTCTCGCCCAGTGCCTGGTCCTCTCCCGTGGCCTCCCGGCTCTCCCGGAGCGCTCCTCAGTGGCCCGCGTGGTTCCCCGCCCACACCGTGGGGGTCCGGCCCGACCACGGGCTTGCCTGTTCGAGTTGGCCGGCGAGGCGGAAGAGGCGGCCTTCGAGCCCGTAACCGGCGGCGAACTGCATACCGATCGGGAGCCCCGTCTCGGCGTCGGCCGTCACAGGCACGGACATGGCGGGCGTGCCCGCCACATTGAACGGCACGGTGAACGGCGAGCGGTCGAGGACGCGGCCGATCCAGCCAAGGCCGTCCAGCGCCTCCGCGCCCTCGGCATAGGTGCCCAAGGGCACGGGAAGCTCCGGCACGGTCGGGGTGAGCAGCATGTCGTGCGCGTCGAAGTACCGTGCCAGGCTTCGAGCGACCCGGTTCCGGATCGCGAGAGCGGTGACGAACTGGGCGCCACTGACCCGCTGCCCGTAGTGGTAGCCGGCGAGGGTCACCGGTTCGAGGGTTGAGGAGTCGATGGGCCGGTCGAAGGCGGCCGCGAGCCCGTCGACCGAGGCGGTGAGATTCGCCGTCCACAGACGGGCGTTGGCCAGGACGAACTCCTCCCAGTCGGCCCCGAGGTCGACCTCGGCGTCCTCCACCTGGTGGCCGAGGGATTCGAGCAGACGCACGGTACGGGAGAGAGCGTCGGCCACTGGTGCGGTGGTGCGGCGTCCGCCCCATGCCTGGGTGAGGACACCGATCCGCAGCGGGCCCGGGGGGCGGGTGACTTCCTCCGCGTACGGCCGGGACGGCTGCTGGGCGAAGTAGGGATCACCCGGTTCCGGGCCGCGGATCCGGTCGAGCAGTGCCGCACTGTCACGTACTGTGCGGCTGACGCCGCCCTGCACGGCCAGGCCGTTGAAGACCTCGTCGGCGTCGGGGCCCATGGAGACGCGGCCACGGGTGGGCTTCAACCCGAAGAGGCCGCTGTAGGCGGCGGGGACGCGCAGCGAGCCGGCGGCGTCGGTGCCGTGTGCGACCGGGACCACCCCGGCAGCGACAGCCGCGCCCGCGCCCCCGCTGGATCCGCCCGCGCTCCGCTCCAGGTTCCACGGGTTGCGGGTCGCGCCGTACAGCACTGGTTCCGTCGTGATGCCGTAGGCCATCTCCGGTGTCGCGGTTCGCCCGAACGTCACGAGGCCGGCGCGACGGAAGCGCAGCATCAGGGCGGAGTCGGCGCCGGCGACGTTGCCGGCCGCGAGACGGCTGCCCAGTTCCGCTCGCCTGCCGGCCATGGAGACTCCGATGTCCTTGATCAGGAAAGGGACCCCGGCCAGCGGTGTGCCGCCGGGGCTGGGCTCGTCGTCGGCCGGCCATGTCTCCACGATGGCGTTGATCCGCGGATTGACCGCCTGCGCGGCCTCGCGTGCGGCTGCTTCCAGTTCGGCGGGGGTCACCTCGCCCTTGGCCACCAGCTCCGCGAGCCCGACCGCGTCGAAGCTCACGTACTCGGTAACTCTCACTGTCACTCCCGGGGGAAGAACGATACCGTTGAGTACCCAACGATACCCAACGGTATCGAGTGGAACGGACTGGTACCGTAGCAGGGAGCGAGGGACCCCACAGCCGACCGGACGTCACGGAGCAGTCATGGCATCGACCGTCAGAAGGCCGAGCAGAGTGGCGAAACTGCCGCCTCGCGAGCGCATCCTCGACGCGGCGGAAGAGCTCTTCCAGAGCGAGGGGATCCGGCGGGTGGGCGTCCAGGCGATCGCCGAGAGGGCCGAGACCACCAAAATGGCGATCTACCGGCACTTCGAAACCAAGGACGCGCTGGTCGCGGAGTGGCTGCGGATCGTCGCCGCCGACTACCGGGCGGCCTTCGACCGGGTCGAGGCCGAATACCCCGGCCGGCCCAGGGAGCAGATCCTGGCCATGGCCCGCTTCATCGCCGAGGGATTGCCCGCGATTTCGCACCGGGGCTGCCCGTTCATCAACTCCATCGCCGAACTGCCCGACCGCTCCCATCCCGCACGGCAAGTGATCGAGCGGCACAAGGCCCACCAGACCCGCAGACTGGTCGGCATGTGCGCCGAGGCCGGGCTGCCCGATCCCGAGCAGGCCGCGGCCGAGATCACCTTCGTACTCGAAGGCGCGCAGGTCAGCACACAGAACGGAAGCATCGATCAGGCAGGCGACCGGCTGATGAGGTTCGTCGAGGGGATCATGGATCAGCGCCGCTCCCCCCGCGGCGCGTCCCGGGCGACCTCCGGCTGACCGCCCCTCAGGAACGAGAACGCCGGTCCGTTGAACGTTACGGGCGACGGTGACAGCGTGGACCGCCCAACGCGGCGGCCGTCCTTGTCGCCGGTTCTCGTTTGGGTGGTCCCCGCCCACATCTCAGGGGTGACGGCTGCCGTCGCGGGACCGTGACGTCACGGCCTCGCGCGTCACGGGGACCCGGCCGGGACCCGCGACCGTACGGTGGCCCGCATCCGGCCCGGGTTGAGCGTGAGCTGCGGCAGCCGCGGCAGGGACAGGCTGTCGGCGTGCAGCTCGATGTGCCAGCGGCCGAGGAGCGAAGCGAGCATCAGAACGCCCTCGACGAGGGCGAACTCGTCGCCGACGCACTTGCGGGCCCCGCCCCCGAACACGGTGACGGGAACCTCCGGCCTCTTGTCCCCGGGTGCCCAGCGGTCTGGATCGAAGCGCTCCGGATCCGGGTAGAGCGTCGGCAGATGGCTGATGAGGTAGGGGCTGTACGCGACGGTCGTGCCCCGCGGGATGGCGTACGGACCGAGTCGGGTGTCGGCCTCGGTGCCCCGGGTGAGGAACCAGCCCGGCGGGTACATCCGGATGGCCTCGGTGAACACCTGCCGGGTGTAGGTGAGTTGGGGCAGGTCCTGCCAGCTCGCGGTCCTGCCGCCGAGAACCGCGTCGGTCTCGGCGGTCAGGCGGTCGCGCACCTCGGGGTGGCGGGCCGCGAGAAACAGCGACCAGCACACCGCGCCGGCCGTGGTCTCGGTGCCGGCGGAGTACATGGTCACGGCCTGGTCGACGAGTTCGTCGTCCGTCAGCGCGGGTGCGTCGCTCTCCGGGTCGCGTGCCGAGATCAGCAGCGACAGCAGGTTCGTCTCCCCCGCCTTCGCGCCCGGCCGCGCCTCCGCCCGCGCCTGGGCTTCCGCCTCCGCCTCCGCCTGCGCGCGGTAGCGGGCGGTGAGCCCGGCCATGGTCCTGCGGACCCGGCGGGTGGCCTGCTCGTACCGGACGTTCGCGGGCGTGGGCAGGGCCCGCAGCCGCTTCGGGGTGAGGCTGTGCCGGGTGAAACCGGCCAGCAGGGTGTGGAAGTCGGTGGCCAGCCGGGTGTGGAGGGCGGGGTCCAGGCCGGTACCGAAGATGGCGGAGATGACCACGTCGGCGGCGATCCGTCGGGTCTCCGTGGTGAGGTCGACGGTCTGGCCGTCGTGCCAGCCACCGAGGAGGACCTGCATCCGCTCGCCCATCACTCGGGCGTAGCCGGGGAAGCGGGCGTGGTGGAAGGCCGGCTGGATCAGCCGGCGCTGGCGGCGGTGCTCGTGCGCCGGGCAACTCGCCAGGCCCTGACCGCCGGCCTCGCGCAGCCGCTCGTAGAGTGGCCCGCCCTTGTCGAAGATCCGGTCGTGGACCAGCATCGTACGGGTGAATTCCGGGTCGCAGACCACGACGACGCGCTGCCTGCCGAGCCGGATCTCCACCAGCGGACCGTGCGCGGGCAGGCCGCGCAGGAACGCCAGCGGCGTCCGCAGGAACGCCGCCAGGTGCCCGAGCACCGGTAGCGCACCGGGTGCCTGGGCTATCACCGCCGAAGCGCTTTCCATGTCGCTCCTCCCGAGTCGTGTTCTCTGGTGAGTGGTGCGTGTCCGGCCTATGGCTCCACAGGCGCCGTCGGCGCCACCGCGCGGCGTACCGCCCGGCGTCCGGCCAGCAGCCGGACGGCAGCGGCAGCCGGGGCCAGCGCGATCCGCAGCCCGCGCAAGGCCGCCGGGCCGACAGTGCCGATGTCGCGGATCTCCACCGCCGGGGCGGCGGGCCGCAGGGCGCGGCGTACGGATTCGGCCGCCGCCAGCCCGGACCGTACGGCGCTCTCCATGCCGGCCACGCCCGGCGGAGCGGCGCAGAAGTCCCCGGCGAGGTGCAGGTTGGGCAGGGCGGTCGAGCTGACCGGCCGGTGGCGGTCGGAGTCCGGTCCCGGTGCGAAGAACGGGGCGCCGTCGTGCGGCTGGAAACAGACATGCTCGATGTCGTCCCAGGTGAGCACCGGCATATAGGCGATCAGCTCTTCCACCAGGACCTTGACCGCGTCCCTCTCCGGGAGCCCGGCGAGGGCGGAGACGCGGCCGACGACGCAGTTCAGCAGGGACGTACGGTGTCCCTCCCACACCTGGCCCACGTCGATCAGGGTGAGGGCGTGCGGGGACCCGACCAGGCGCACATGCTCGTCCGGCAGCCCCGGCAGGCGCCGCCGCAGATACACATGGAGGGCGCCGAGCGGGCGGGAGCGCAGCCGGTCCACTCCGTACGCCGGGCGCAGCGCCCCGGTGACGGCGGGGCCGAGCAGGGAGAGCCGTCCGTGCGGGACGGCGAGGACGACATGCCCGGTGACGGTTTCGGTGACCGGCCCCGCCGGGTCGGTGCCACGGACCGTCAGGTTCTCGACGCGGCCGCCGGAGACGGAGACGTCGAGCAGTTCCACGCCGGTGCGGATCTCGACGCCGTCGGCCTCCAGACGCCGCCGGAAGGGCCCGATGAGCGAGGTGTGCAGGTCGGCCCGGGGCATCCGGACCTGGCCGGGCTGCCGCGAGAACGCGGCGACGCTGCCGCGGAAGCTCGCGGCCGACGCGGCACGGCTCTCGGCGGCGCTGGACGCGACGAAAAGGTGCTCGATGTCGGCGATCGCGGTCTCGGTCAGGTACCAGCGGCCGCGCAAGAAGTCGTGAAGGGACTCGTCGCGGCCCTGGTAACGCTGGGACAGCAGGTCGATCACCCCGTAGTGGAACAGCATCCGGTCGGCGGCCGGGGTGACGCCGCAGCGGATGTCCCTGAGGATGTCGCGGAAGGTGAACAGGGACCGGAAGGACCGGAAGGCGGGGTACTCGCCCGGCAGCAGCTGGTAGAAGTTCTCGCACGCGCGGAGGTTCCCGGCGAGGCCGAGGTCGTCGATCAGCCGGAGGGCGTTGGCGTACCAGGCGGGGAAGACGTGTACGCCGTGATCCTCGACCCGGCCGCCGATAACGCGTGCGCCGGCCATGCCTCCGAGCTCGGGGGCGGCTTCCAGCAGCCGGACCGGCAGCCCCATCCTCCGGAGGTTCCAGGCCGCCGTCATCCCGGCGAGACCGCCTCCGACAACGGTCACATGCTCGGTGGCGTGTTCGATCGCGTGCTCGGCCGGGCCGGTCATCGGTGCTCCGTTCCGCCGCCGTCGGCGGCTCCAGCGATCGACGGTCCGCCGGCGGCCGGTCCGCCGGTGGCAGCGCGGTAGGCGGCCATCGCCATGACCGGGTAGACCAGGCGCAGCATGCTGTCCCGCCAGTACAGGCCGTCGTGGTGGACGACCCAGGTGTGCCAGGGTTCGTCCCAGTCACCGTCGCCCCGTTGGGTGCGGGTGAGGAAGCCCAGGCCGGCGTGTACGGCCTCGCTGTCGGCCCGGCCTGCGGCGATGAGGGCGAGCAGCGCCCAGGAGGTCTGCGAGGGATTGCTGTCCCCCCGGCCGAGCCACGCCGGGTCGCGCAAGGCACGGATGTCCTCGCCCCATCCGCCGTCCGGCTGCTGGTGTGCGGTGATCCACTCGCAGGCCCGGACCACCGCCGGGTCGCTCCCCGGTACCCCGCACGCGGTCAGGCCGGTGACGGCGGCGCTGGTGCCGTGCAGGTGGTAGCAGGCCCACCAGCCGGGCCAGGAGCCGTCGGGGTGCTGGGTACGGCGCAGCCAGGCGATGCCGCGCTGAGCGGCCGGGGCGTGGCCGCGGCCGTCGGCGCCGAGGGCTTCCAGGACATGCCCGGTGATGTCGGCCGAGGGCGCTTCGAGGAAGCCGATCCGGGCCAGCGCGGCGCGTCCGGGCAGCTGCCAGCGCAGCGGTTCGAAAGCGGCCCAGCCGCCGTCCGCGCACTGCTGGGACAGCATCCAGCGCACGGCCCGCTCGCACGCCCTGTCCACGGCGGCATGGGTGCCGCGCGGATGCAGGCGCCGCAGGGCGGCCACGGCGAACGCGGTGTCGTCGGAATCGGGGTTGGCGTCGTTGGCGAACTCGTACGGCCAGCCGCCCGGCACCGGGTCCTTGGTGAGAACGGCCCAGTCGCCGAGTTCGGTGACCTGGTTGTCGAGCAGCCAGGGAACGGCGCGGCCGGCCGCGGACCGGGCGCCGGGGTCGCCCGTCATGGCCGCGGCGGACATGGCGAGGGCGGTGTCCATGAGTACCGAGGTCCACATCTCCAGGCGGCGCTGCCCGCCGCGGTCGACCACGTACCGGTCGAGTGCCGCCATGGCCGCCTTGATGACCGGGTGGTCCTGCGGGAAGCCGGCGGAGTCCAGGCCGACCACGACGTTGGCGGTCTGTGGCCAGTTGCCGCCCCAGCTGCCGTCGCGCTCCTGGGTGCCGACGAGCCAGCGTGCCGCTTTGCGAACCGCGCGGCGGCGCAGGAAGCCGATGGGCCGGCGGGCGTACCAGTGGCTGAGAGTGGTGGCGATCCGTGCGGCGCGGGGCCGGGGCAGCCTCCGCCGGGAGCCGGGCGAGGCGAACAGCTCGGTCAGGGTGAAGCCGACGGGGGTGACGGGGCGGCGGGCCATGAGCAGGCTGTTGGCGACGACGATGCCGCGGGCGGCGGCGCCGATCTGGTAGATGCTGCCCGGACACCTGGGGGGCAGCAGGACCAGCTCGGGCGGGATGAGCGGGATGTCGCGCCACGGCCAGAGCCCGATCAGGGCCAGCCAGGCGAGCATGGTCGGATTGTCGACGGCCTCGATGCCGCCGCCCGCGCGGATGGCGGCGGCGGCCGCGCGCAGCTCCGGCTCGTCCGTGTCGTGGCCGGCCAGGCGCAGCGCGACGTAGCAGAAGACGGAGAGCAGGAGTTCGTCCGGTCCCTTGTGGTGGGCGGCCCAGCCGCCCGTGGGGCTCTGGCCGGCGAGGATGGTCCGGGCGGTGGCGGCGACGGAGCCGTCGTCGGGCAGCCGCAGGAAGTGACGCAGCATCACATCGGCGGCCTCACCGATCAGGCTGGTCTCGAACTCGCCCTTCCAGTACCCGGCGGGGTCCTGGCGGCGCTGGAGGGCGCCTACGGCCGCGGCCAGGGCGCGCTCGACGGTGGCGTCGCTGGTCATCATCGCCTCGTTCCCCTCGTGGTGGTGTCCATGGGCGCGGAGCGCGGCCCGGGTGGACCGGGTGGACCGGGTGGGCCGTCGCCCGCCGCGATCTTGAGCTGGCGTACGAGCATGAAGAGCGGGAAGCTCACGCACAGCGCCAGCGCCGGGGCGCCGACGATGTACGCCCAGACGTGGCGGATACGGTGCCGCCGGGCCTCGACGATCATGTAGCCGGCCAGTACGAGCCAGATGAGCGTGAGGTCCGCGTAGATGAACCGCGAGGCCAGGTTGCCCAGGGCCTCGGTCAGGAAGTCCCGTACGACCCCGGTGGGGCCGCCGTCGAGGTGGCCGGCCACGTAGCCGGCGGCCATGCCGGCCATCACGGCGAAGCCGCCGAGGGTGAACAGCCCGTAGAACACGCACAGGGCGCGGTCCTGCCCGCGCACGTCACCGAATCGCACCACTGGAGCCTCCAGAGCCGGGGGGTGGGGGTGAGTCGTACCGGTAGTCGTCGAGGTCGAAGTGGCGTGCGCGCCAGGCGGCTTCGTAGGTCGTGGCCGGCCGGACGGCCGGGGCGTCGCCGTGAGTGCCGTCGAAGTAGTAGCTGTTTGAGCCCCGGCAGCGAGGGCTGGCGAAGATGGTGCCGCGCTGGCGGCGCAGGGTCGCGCGGAAGGACCTGTCGTGGGGCTCGGGCCGGATGACGGCCTGGGTGGCGTCGCGGCGCCGGGCCTCCCGGATGACGCGCAGCGCGTGGGTGACCTGGTAGTCGATCGCGCCGAACCAGGAGCCGCCGGTGAAGGAGTACGGCCCGACGATGAACCACAGGTTCGGGAAGCCCTTGACGGAGCTGCCCTCGTACGCCTGGAAGCGTTCGGTCCGCCAGAACTCGCGCAGGTCGCGGCCGTCGGGGCCGGTCATCGGGAAGGACGGCAGGTTCTCCAGGACGTGGAAGCCGGTGGCCAGGACCACGACATCGGTCTCGCGCTCGGTGCCGTCGGCCGTGCGGACCGCTGTCGGGGTGACCCGCTCGATCGGGTCCGTGACGAGTCCGACGTTGTCGCGGGTGAAGGAGCGCCAGTAGCCCCGGGCGAAGGAGGGCCGCTTGCAGCCCAGCGCGTACGCGGGGGTGAGGCGGTCGATCAGATCCCGGTCCCCGCGGACTTCGCGCCGCAGATAGAGCCTGGAGACCGCCTCACCGGCCCGCACCAGGAAGGGGAAGCGGCGGTGGTGGACCATGGCGATGACGAAGCTGCCTTCGGTCACGGCGTCGGTGAGCGCCTTGACCGCCCGCTGGGTCCACGGCGCGGCCGCGAAGAGCCGCCGCGCGGTCTCGGGGAGCGCGAGGTCCGGTTTGGGGAAGATCCAGATCGGGGTGCGCTGGTAGACGTCGAGCCGGGCCACCTCGGGGGCGATCGCCGGGACCACCTGGACGGCCGAGGCACCGGTGCCGATGACGGCGACGCGGCGCCCGGCCAGCTTCAGGGAAGGGTCCCAGGCGGCGGTGTGGACGACTTCGCCGCGGAAGTCCTCCAGGCCGTCGAGGGCGGGTGACTTGGGCCGGGTGAGCCAGCCGGTGGCGCATATGACGAAGCGTGCCGTGAGCGCGGTGCCGTCCGCGAGGACGACCTGCCACTGGTGGCGGGCGGCGTCGTAGCCGGCCCGGACCACCTTCGCGTTCAGACGTATCCGGGGCCTGATGCCGTAGGTGTCGACGCAGTGGTCGGCGTATGCCTTCAGCTCGGCGCCCGGCGGGAAGAGACGCGAGGGGGACGGCAGCGGTTCGAAGGTGTAGGAGTAGGAGAAGCCGGTGATGTCGACGGCGATGCCGGGATACCGGTTGGCGTGCCAGGTGCCGCCCGCGCCGTCCTGCTCGTCCAGGACCAGGAAGTCGTCGATGCCGGCCCGGCGCAGTCCGATGGCCGCGCCGATGCCGGCGAACCCGGCGCCGATCACCAGTACCTCGTGGTCGGGGCGGGACGCGCGCGCCGCCGTCCCGCGGTCCTCCGCACGGCCGGTCACCGGGCGAGGCCGATCGCGAGGAGGGTCCCGAAGGCGAGCAGCAGCAGACAGGTGTGCTCCAGCACCGCGACCAGGTCGCCCCCGCGGGCCCCGCTCAGCACCCGGCGCAGCGGGATCACGGCGAACGGCAGTGCGGCCAGCACCAGCAGGGCCCAGGGCCGGGCCGGCGCGAGGGCCACCGCGGAGACGAAGGTGACGACGAGGCAGAGCACGTAGAGCACGCGGGTGCGCCGGTCGCCGATCCGTACCGCGAGGGTGATCTTCCCGGCGGCGGTGTCGGTGGGGATGTCGCGGAGGTTGTTGGTGACGAGCAGTGCGCAGACCAGGACGCCGACGGGGACGGAGGCGGCCGGCGCCAGCAGCGGTACCCGGCCGAGCTGGATATAGGCGGTGGCGCAGACGGCGATGACCCCGTGGAAGAGGAAGACGCCGACTTCGCCGAGCCCGCGGTAGCCGTACGGCCGGGAGCCTCCCGTGTAGAACCAGCCGCCGAGCGCGCACAGAGCCGTCAGCGCCAGCAGCCACCAGGAGACGGTGACGGCCAGAACGATGCCGGTGAGGGCGGCGACGGCGTACAGCACGAGGCCGTTACGCAGGACCTGCCGGGGGCCGGCCTTCCCGGAGCCGACCAGCCGGACGGGGCCGACCCGGTGCGCGTCGGTGCCCCGGACGCCGTCGCTGTAGTCGTTGAAGAAGTTGGTGCCGAGGACGAAGCTCAGCCCGTACACCAGGGTCAGGGTGGTACGCGGGACGCTGAGCGGGGCGTGTGAGTACGCGACGGCGGTGCCGACGGCGATGGGTGCGAGGGTCGCGGGCAGGGTCTTCAGCCGGGCCCCGGTCACCCAGTTCCGCAGGGCGCCCGCGCCGCCCGCCGTGTGCTGGGGCGCGGTCATGCTTTGGTCCCCGCGCCGAGGTAGAGCACACCGGTGGCCGGGACGGGGACCATACGGACCTCCGCGCGCCGGCCTGCGAGGAAGCGCACCCCGTCGCCGAAGTGCGGCCGCAAGCCGATCAGGTCGAGTTCCACACCGTGGGCGCGGGCGGTCCGTGTGAGCCGTGCGCGGTTGACGAAGAGGCGGTGGTCGTGGGTGCCGCGGGGCGGCCGGCCGGGGACGGGAAGGTTCTCGGCGACGGTGATGGCGAGCAACCGCGCCAGGCGGGTGTCGGCGATGGTGTCGACGATCAGTGTGCCGCCGGGGCGCAGGACCCGGCACGCCTCCGCGGTCACCGCGTACGGGTCCGGAACGTGTTCCAGACACTGCCCGGCCGTGACCACATCGAAGGAGTCCGCGGCGAAGGGCAACCGGGTGATATCGGCCTGGACGACGGCGTCGAAGCCGTGCCGGCGGGCCTCGCCCAGGGCCAGGGCCGACAGGTCCACGCCGACGAGCCGGTAGCCCTTGCCCGCGAGGTGCGGGCCGGACAGGCCGCCGCCGCAGCCGACATCGAGCAGCGCGGCGCCGGCGCGGCGGGCGGCGGGGACGAACTCCGCGCGGGCGCGGGCGATCCAGCCCAGCGGGGCGAGCGGCCCCCGGGGGTCCCACCACTGTCCGGCGAGACCGTCGTAATCGGTGATGAAGTTCTTGCGGAGCCCTGACACGACCACCATCCGGTACGGGGCAGGCGGGGCCAGGCCGGCGGGAGGCTGGGGCGTGTCGCGAAAGTGGCGCCGGCCGCCCGCGGGGGGCGCCGTAAGCCGGACGGGACTTTCGCGACACGCGTCCTACGCCCGCGTGAGCCGTGGCATGACCTGCGTGGCGAACAGTTCGATTGAGGTGCGCGCGAGTTCGGGGTCGAGGTCCGAGAAGGAGAACTGGATGCTGGCCGTCTCGAAGCCCCCGCAGGCCGCGTGGTAGTCCAGCAGCATGGCGGTGATCTCATCGGGTGAGCCGACGAGCGCGGAGCCGCGCTCGTAGAGCCGGTCGAAGTCGTCGTGGCGGAGTTTTTCGATCATCCGCTCGTAGCCGGGGTAGGCGGCGCTGCGGACGCCGCCGGTGGTCCATTCCTCCGTGGCTTCGGCCAGCAGCCGCAGATAGCGGTTGACGGGTTCGCGTGCCGCCGCCCGCGCGGCGTCGCCGTCGGGCAGGCACAGCATGTGGAAGGCGAGCATGACGCGGCCGGTGCCGGGGTGCCCGGCCTCCTTCCACGCGGCCCGGTAGAGATCGAGGTTCGCGCGCAGCGACTGGGGCACCACCGGCTGGGCCATCACCCCGTGTCCGAGCCGCCCGGCGAGGCGGAAGCTCTCCGGTGAGGACAGCGCGGCGACCCAGAGGGGCGGGTGGGGGCGCTGGGTGGGGCGGGGCAGGGAGGTGGTCGCGGGGAAGCGGTGGAACCGGCCGTCGTGGGCCACGTCCTCATCGGCCAGCAGGTCGCGGATGATCCGTATGCCCTCGTCGAAGCGGTCCCGGCTCTCGTCCATGTCGACGCCGAACCGCTGGAACTCGTGCGGGAGGAAAGCCCGCGCCAACCCGATCTCGGCGCGTCCGCCGGAGATGGCGTCGAGCATGCCGATCTCACCGGCCAGCTTC
Organism: Streptomyces sp. NPDC056835; assembly: GCF_042789485.1. Taxonomy (NCBI): domain Bacteria; kingdom Bacillati; phylum Actinomycetota; class Actinomycetes; order Kitasatosporales; family Streptomycetaceae; genus Streptomyces; species Streptomyces sp. NPDC056835. Next base: position 91,263 of record NZ_JBHUBB010000025.1, on the reverse strand, counting down.
AGCGGATGGTTGAAGGCGGGCAGGACCGCCCCGGTGATCAGCTTCAGCCGACGGCTGCGCTGGGCGGCGGCCGCGAGGAAGACGATGGGGTTCGGGGAGTACCCGCCGTACCGGCGGAAGTAGTGCTCGACGATGCGTACGTGGTGGAAACCGAGCCGGTCGCCGAGCTCGACGAAGTCGAGGCAGCGGGCGAAGTACTCGGCGGCGGCGCGGTCGCGCTCGTCCACGTCGGGGAAGAAGGCCAGGCCGACGTCGATCATGTCACTCACCCCTTGTCCGTGGGCCGGTCGTCGCCTTGCGCGCCATGATCAGGCCGTGGGGCGTCCAGCTCTTGCCGGAAATCCGGACCGCGTGGGAGAAACCGGCGTCGGCCAGCCACTCCTCGTACCGCCCCCAGGGATGGATCATGCTGCTGCCGGTGGGCAGGGTGGCGAAGTAGACGTTGTCGAGTGCCGCGTAGAGCGGCCCGTCGCCGGTGTCGTCGGCCATGGCGCTGAAGATGAGGACCCGGCCGCCGTCAGGCAGCGCCTCGTACGCCTTGCGCAGCAGTGCGCGGTTCTCCTCGGGGGACCAGATGACGAGCTGGTTGGCGAAGAGCACGCAGTCGTGGCCCGGCGGGAAGGGGTCGCTGAACATGTCGCCCTCGACGACGCCGATCCGGCCGTCCAGGCCGTCCCGGCGGATCTTGTCCCGGGCAAGGGCACCTGCCCCGGGGAGGTCGAAGACGGTGAAGCCGACACCCGGATTGGCCTCGGCGAGCGCGATGGCGTTGACGCCGTCGCCGCCGCCGACGTCGAGGACCCGGTGGACGCCGCCCAGGTCGGCGTTGCCGACGAGGACCGGGTTGGCCAGCGTCGACCAGGACTTCATACAGCGGAAGAAGAGCCGCTCCAGATCGGGGCTGCCGGCGAGACGCTGGTAGAGGTCGTCGCCGTCGCCGGGGAAACGCGCCAGCCCGGCGTTGGTGTTGCCGCGCAGCGAGGCGGTGAAGTCCAGGGCGGCGGGCCCGGCGATCTTCTGCTGGAATTCGGCGAGATCCTCGATGATCTCCCAGTCGCCCTGCGCGAAGAACTCCCGCACCAGCGGGGCGTTGTCGTAGCGGCCGTCGGTGTGCTCGGTCAGGCCGAGCGCGGTCGTGCCGAGCAGCAGCATCCGGGCCGGGCGGGGCGCGAGGCCCAGCTCCTGCCCTATCAGGCCGGCGGACAGGCCGGGCCGTCGCCGCAGCAGCCTGAACAGCCCCAGCTCGGAGCCGGAGTACAGCATCTGGAAGGCCGCCGCGCCGAACAGGATGCCGACCAGTCCGTCCCTCGTCAGTGGGCTCTTGCCTGTCACGTGCTCCTCATCCCTCTCTCAGGTCACCCGGGGCCGGGCGGTGGACAGTTGCTCGTGGCCACGGCTCCCCATGAGACGGCGGAGACGGTCGAGCCCGTCCCAGACGTCGGTGAAGCGCGTGTACAGCGGAGCCATCCCGATCCGGAGCCGGTCGGGGGGCCGGAAGTCGCAGATGACGCCACGGGCGCGCAGTGCGCGGCAGACGCGCTCGGCGTCGGGGTGGGCGAGCGCGAGGTGCGATCCGCGCCGGACGGGGTCGGGCGGGGAGGCCGGCCGGAAGCCGTACGGGGTCAGCCAGGCCTCCGCCAGGCGGGCCGCCAGCTCACCGAGCCGCAGGGACTTCTCGCGCAGCAGGGTCACCGGCGCCTGTTCGAGGACGTCGAGCGCGGGCTCGGCCGCCGCCAGCGACAGCAACGGGGGTGTGCCCACCAGGAAGCGGTCGAGGCCGTCCACCGGTTCGTAGCGCTCCCCCATCGCGAACTGGTCGCGCTGCCCGTACCAGCCCCAGACCGGCTGCCGCAGCCGCGTCTGGAGGTCCCGCCGTACGTAGAGGAAGGCGGGCGCTCCCGGTCCGCAATTGAGGTACTTGTACGTGGATCCCACCGCCAGGTCCGCCCCGTCGGCGGTGAGCCGCAGCGGGATGACGCCGCCGGCGTGGCTGAGGTCCCACAGCACCAGGGCGCCGGCCGCCTCGGCGGCGCGGTTGACGGCGGCCATGTCGAGGAGCGCGCCCGAGCGGTAGGAGACCAGGGACAGCACGACGAGGGCGATGTCACCGCCGGTCGCCCCGCCGAGGGTCCGGGCGAGCTCGTCCTGGTCGAGGCCCAGGTCGGGGTCGGAGCGCAGGGTCACGAGCTTCAGTCCGCGCTGGGCGGCCAGGCCCTGGAGGAGGTAGCGGTTGGTGGGGAAATCGTCGCTGTCGGCCAGAACGGTGCGACGGCCCGGCCGGGCGTCCAGGGCCGCGGCGGCCAGCTTGTAGAGGTTGACGGAGGTGGAGTCCGAGAGCACCACCTCACCGGGGCGGGCGCCGAGGGTGTGGGCGGCGAGCCGGTCGCCCAGGCGCCGGCTCCAGTCGATCCAGGTCTCCCAGGAGCGCACCAGACCGGTGCCCCAGCCCTCCCGCACCACCTGGTCGAGGAAGCCGGGGGTGGCGGCGGGCAGCCGTCCGAGGGAGTTCCCGTCGAGGTAGATGGTGTCCGGCTCGTCACAGACGAACCGCTGCCGAAGGGCGCGCAGTGGGTCCTCGGCGTCCAGCCGTTCGGCGGCGTCGCGCGTGATCGCCGTGTCCGTGGTCATCCGTGGGCTCCTTCTCCTCTTCCCGCCCGGTCACAGGCCGGAGCGGACCGACCAGAGTTCGGGGAAGAAACGGTGGTCGGCGATGGCGGCGAGCCAGCGCGAACCATCGGTGCCGCCGGTGCCCGGCTTGTCGCCCAGCAGCCGCTGCACCGTCAGCAGGTGGGTGTAGCGCCAGCGCGCGAACGACTCGGCGGTGTCCATGAGCGCTTCGCCCAGCAGAAACAGCTCGTGGTGCCGGCCGGGCGGTTCGTACACCCGCCGCCAGGCGGCCGCCACGTGCTCGTCGGGCTGGTAGGGCAGGGATACGTCGCGGTCGGCGCATTCCCTGGGGATGCCCGGGTCCCGCCTGGCCAGGAAGCGGATGGTCTCGTCGTAGAGGCTGGGCGCGCGCAGCTGCCCGAGCAGATCGGTGTGGTTCGGGGTGCCCCGGTGGGGCGCCACCAGGTCCGGGTTCTTGTTCCCGAGCAGGAACTCCAGGCGGCGGTAGCTGACGGACTGGAAGCCCGAGGCGGAGCCGAGGACCGCGCGGATCGCGGCGAACTCGCCCGGGGACAGCGCGCTCAGGGGGTCCCAGCAGGACAGCAGCACCCGCTGGACCCGGCCGGCCCGGCGCAGGGTCCACAGGGTCTCGTCGAGCCGGTCGGCGGCGAGGTGGTCGCGGGCCGTGGTGAACTCCGTGTGCAGGAGTTTGAAGAGGAGTTCCTTGACCTGGCTGAGGATGATGAAGCCCGGCTCGGCGTCCGTGCCGGTCCGCGGTTCCTGGAGCGACAGCAGGGTGTCCATGTGGGCGTAGGCCGCGTAGGGCGTGGTGTTCCGCGGGTCGGGGTCCGTGCCCTGCTGGGGACTATTCGTGTGCACGCTGTCCCTTCCTGGTGGTCGCGGCGTCGGGGGCCTGTATCTGGGCCAGGACGGCCCTGCCGAGCGCGGTGTGCGGCTCGCCCAGGTCATAGGGGAGGTCGAAGTGGTCACGGGCCGGGCAGACGATCTCGGTGACGGGGGCGCGTGGCCGGAGCAGCGCTGTCATCGTGTCGTGCTGCCGGATGAACTCGCCGGTCTCGCGCCCGCCCCTGGCGATGACGACCGGCGGGAGCCGCGCGGGCAGGTGGTAGAGCGGGCTGTTGCGCAGCGCGGCGCCTCGGTCGAGCGCGAGCGGGCCGTTCACGTACGTGTGCCGCAGCGGTTCCAGGTCGTAGACGCCGCTCAGCAGGGTGGCGCCGGCGATCCGGTGCGTGTCGTCGCGGACGAGGGCCATCGCGACCAGGTGGGCGCCCGCGGAACTGCCGCTGAGATGGATGCGGCGCGGGTCGATTCCGAAGCGGGGAGCGTTCTCGTGGAGCCATACCACCGCCTCGTGGACCATGGTGACGATCTCGTCGAGGTGATAAGCGGGTGCGAGGCCGTAGTCGAGTGCCGCGAAGGCGATATCGGAGGCGAGGAAGCCGGTTGCCGCGAAGGAGGATTCCTCTTTGGTCACCTCCTGCCAGTAACCGCCGTGCACAAAGACCTGGAGCGGTGCTTCGCGGCCCGATACGGGAAATAGGTCGAGTCGCGCCTCGGGGGCCGGTCCGTATGCGAGCGAGATGAGCGGACGGTGCTGGTCGCGCGCGTCGGCACTACGCCGGGCGTATTCGTTCAGGCAGGCGGGAAAATCGGGGACGAGGGAGCTGGGCGAGTACTCACGGTCGAGCTCGGATCGGCTGAATCCCATGAATGCGGTGGCCTCGCTCATTCGCCGGTCCCATAGGCGGCGCAGGCGGCGTGGAAGAGCTCCACAAAATGGGGGTCGATGGCGTCACGGCCCGGGGAGTAGTAGCCGCCGAAACGGCGGTGGTACTCCTCGAAGAACTCCTTCTTGTCTTTGAGGAACAGGATGTCGTGGAGGGCCATGGCGCGTATAGCGACCAGTGGGACCGGTGAGCGGTTGACGGGGAAATCCCGATTCCTGGCCGCCGGTTCCGGGCAGGAAGGATGGAATTGGCCGATCATCACGCCACGGCGCACCGCCTCCGGTTTGACCGCGCGATGTGCGTCGTCGAGCAGACTGCCCTGGTCGGGTGCGAGATCGGGAAGAATCACGAGAAGGCTGCGGAGCGTGGGATTCGATCCCGCCCATGCGATGAGATCGAATTCGTCGAGAGCACGGCTCAGGAGGTCGGTAATGCCGTCGACGCTGGGCGACGGGCCCACGGTGTGTGTCCGTATTTCCAGTGAACCGGCCCGCAGGGAGGGCGATACGAACGGGCAGACGGCGCCGGTGCGGCCGATCAGCTCGTGGGGGCGGGTGATGTAGGCGTTCAGCCAGTCGCGGACCGCCGCCAGCGCGGCGGTCGTGGACCACGCGGCCGGTGCCGGCGGCGGGGAGGCCGCGCCGGTGCCGGCGCGCAGCTCTTGGAGGGCGGGGTGCTGGGCGGCGAGCCTGTCGACGAGTCCGCGCAGGTAGCGGCCGACAGCGGGCGCGCTGGAAGCGAAGGCGGACTGGGACTCCACAGCCTTCAGAGCACTGTCCACGTGCCGCTGCGCCGTGTCGACGGCCCGACGGATCGCGCCGGACTCGTGCAGCAGGGCGGTGATCTCGCGGCACTGTACGTCGGAGAGCGGCTGGGCGCGCAGGGCGGACACCAGGCGGTCGGGCTGGTCCTGGACCGCGTAGATCACCGGAAGCGTGTACACGCCGTTGAGGAGGTCCTTGGCGATTTCCTTTCCGGTGCTGTCACTGCAGAGATCCAGAATGTCGTCCCAGATCTGGAAGGCCATGCCGAGGTGGTGGCCGAAGCTCGCCAGCGCCTCCTGGGCTTCCCTGCTCGCGCCGCTCCGGAGGGCGCCCAGTGCGGTCGCCGCCTTCATCAGCCGCGCGGTCTTGCCCGAGATGGCGGCCAGATAGTCCTCTTCGGAGCGCAGCGGATCGTAGAGCTGGCTGGATTCCAGCATCTGACCGACGCATACGTCGACCAGGGTTTCAGCCATCGGCTTCAGATGGGACACCCCGAGTTCGGCGGCGACCTGCATACAACGGGCCAGCAGATAGTCCCCCACGAGCAGCGCGACGGCGGGGCCGTATTTCGCATTCGCGGTGGGTCTGCCGCGCCTTATCCGCGCGTCGTCGATGAGATCGTCGTGGTGAAGGGTGGCGATGTGGAGAATCTCGACGGCGGCGGCGGAATCGATGACACGCGGGTCAGTGGCGGCGCCCGGTTCACCCTCCAGGAGATAGGCGGAAAGCAATACGAGAGTGGGACGAAGAAGACGGCCGGTATGCTCGACGGCATACATGACCGGGTCCTGGATCTTTGGATTCTGCGGCGCGACCAGAGAACGCAGCCTTTCACGGACCCGCGCCACGTCCTCGTCCAGTTGTTCATGAACTCGGACGAGGCCCGCGTCTTCCAGAAAATCCGTCGTGATCAGAGCTGGAGCATCCCTCATAGACACTTCCTTCAGCCGTGACACCCGGCAAACAAGTCACAGGCTATTGGGGAATCCATAGGGCACGCCAGAGTCTTCGGGGACGCATTTCCCGGTGCAAAGGAACTATTAAGTCCACTTTAACTACACGTACGGGAGATTTAGCCACGAGGCCGCCAAATAGGGCTTCCGCTTGCACGCTTCGTCGCCCACGGGAGACCGTCGATGTGTCTCAGATCACACCACATGAGGGGCCTGCCGCACGCATGCGGCCCTGCCTCCGTCAGGCGAAGCGAGGGAACAGCCTGAGCGCGTTGTCCCGTTCCACGCCGCGCAGTTCGTCCTCGGTGAAGCCCTCGAAGGAGGTGAGGTTGTGGATGTTGTGGATCACGGTGGACTCCGGGGCCGCGGGCCAGTCCGTGCCGAAGAGGATGTGGTCCGGAGTTGTCACCTCAAGCGTCGGCAGCAGTGAGTTGCGGCTGCCGGCCAGCGCGGTCTCGTAGTAGAGCCCGCGCAATACCCGCGCGACATGCGCGGGATCGATGTCGGCGTCCTCGGGCCCCCGGCCCATGACGGTGTGTTCACCGATCCGCCAGCCGAGGGTGGGCAGCGCCCCACCGCAGTGCGCCAGGATCATCCGCAGATTCGGATACCGCTGGAAGACGCCGGTGTAGAGGGCGTTGGTGACGGTGCGCGCCGTGTCAAAGGGGAACTCGACGATCGAGCTCGGGCGGCCGAAGCCCAGGACGTCGATGTACGGACAGTCCTCAGGGTGCACGAAGATCAGCGCCTGGCGCCGCTCCAGCTCCGCCAGCACCGGCTCCAGGGCGGGATCACCGAGGTAGTGCCCCGCCATGTTCGAGGTCAACACGACCCCGTCGAGCCCGAGTTCGTCCAGGGCGTGGGAGATCTCGGCCAGAGCCTCGTCCGGGCCGTCCGCGGGCAGGGTGGCGAAGGCGCCGAAGCGGTCCGGGTACTTCGCGATCAGCTCGGCGTGCCCCTCGTTGACCGTACGGGCCAGCCGGATCCCGAAGCCCGGGTCATCGTCCGCCCCCGCGAACGAGACGGGCATGGACATGATCTGGGCGGCGATGTCATGCCGGTCCATGTAGGCGAGCGCGGCGTCCGGCGTCCACCTCACGGAGATCTTGTAACCACCGGTCAGCCGGAAGCCCCGGCCCGCGATCATCGCGATCGCCCCGTCGGACACGCCGTGAGTGTGAACGTCAATGCGTTGGCCGGGCATGGCACTGCTCCTCTGGTTCTGGTGCGGGCTCTGATCCCTACCCGATCGACCGTAGGACTTTAAGTGTCAGCGGTCAATTTATTCGCCGAGGTAGCGCGGGGCGAATCGCCACACCCTCACCCATCGCCGCACCCCCATTAAATTGACGAACGACACTTTAAAGTCTACGGTCGGAGCATCCCCTGTAGAGCCGGGTCATGCCGGCCCGCACTTTGGAGGGCTTCCATGCGGATAGGCGATATCTCAGTGCACGCACTCCCCGACGGCGTCGTACCGATGCCACCGGGCCTGCTCTATCCCGATGTGCCGGACTCGGTCTGGCGGAGTCTGCCGGGCACGATCGACCGGCACGGGATGCTGCCCGTACCGTTCGGCGGATTCCTGGCGGCCGATCCGCACGGTCACCGCGTCGTCTTCGACCTGGGCGGCGGTCAGGCGCCCCGGATCACGCCGAACGGCGAGCCGCCCCCGGTATGCGAGCTCCTGCCGGTGCAGCTGGAGAAGCTGGAGTGTCCGCCCGGCTCGGTGACCGATGTGGTCCTCAGCCACTTGCACATCGACCATGTGGGCTGGGCCTCCACCGCCGGTGTCCCCACGTTCCCCCGGGCCAGGCACCACATCCACGCCGAGGACTGGCGGCACTTCGTGGACGGCGACGCCGACGAGGCCGTACGCGCCAAGGTCGCGCCCCTGGAAGACACGGCCGTGCTGTGGACGGGCGACTCCGTCTCGCCGTACGACTGGCTGCGGCTGGTCCACGCACCGGGGCATACGCCGGGCGCCTCCGTCGCCCTGATCGAGTCGGGCGGCGAGAGCCTCGCCCTGGTCGGTGATCTCTTCCACCACCCGGCGGCCCTGGACCATCCGGACTGGCGCTGCGGCTTCGACTGGGACCCGCCGGCCGCCGCGGCCACTCGCGCGGTGTGGCTGGAGACGCTGCGCGCCACCCGTACGCCGCTCGTCGGCCCGCACTTCCCCGACCTGGAGCCGGTCACGCTCCGTTGAACCGGCCACGTTCAGCGAGACGAGAGCTGTGCGGCCGCGGCTACCCAGTGCCTACCCGGCCGCTCCTATCGAAAGATCTGCCATGAACCTCGTGAAAGCGGCGGTGTGCCGCCCGGACCGTGACGATCCCTTCCAGGTGGAGGAACTGACCCTCGGCGATCCCCGCCCGGACGAAGTACTGGTGCGCTTCACCGCCGCCGGGTTGTGCCATACGGATCTGGAGGTGGCGGCCGGACGCATGCCCACCCCGCTTCCGGTCGTGGCCGGGCATGAAGGGGCCGGTGTGGTCGAGGCGGTCGGGGCGGCCGTCACCGGGTTTGAGCCGGGCGACCGTGTGGTGGCCGCCTTCAGCTTCTGCGGCAGCTGCCGGAACTGTCTCGGCGGACGCCCCGCCTACTGTCCCCAGCACTTCCCGCTCAACTTCGGTGCCCAGCGCGCCGACGGGTCCGTCGGACTGCGCGACGCCGCGGGCGAGCCCGTGCACGACCACTTCTTCGGGCAGTCGTCCTTCGCCGGATACGGGCTGTGCCGGCCCAGCAGTCTCGTCAAGGTCGGCGCGACCGACCTGCCCGATCATGTGCTCGCTCCCCTCGGCTGCGGCGTCATCACGGGTGCCGGAGCGGTGTGGAACGTACTGCGGGTCACGCCCGGCAGCACGGTGGCCGTCTTCGGCGCGGGAGCCGTGGGGCTCAGCGCGGTCATGGCCGCCGTGGCCGCCGGTGCCGCCCGCGTCGTCGTCACCGACGTGCACGCCTCGCGGCTCGACCTCGCCGCCCATCTCGGCGCGACCGACGTGTTCGACGCCGGCGCCGTCCCCGCCGTCGAACGGATCCGGGAGCTGACCGGGGGTCCCGGCGTCGACTTCAGCGTGGAGTCCACGGGCGTGCCCGAAGTGATGGCGCAGGCCGTGGCAGCGCTCGCGCCACTGGGCAGCGCGGCCGTCCTCGGTGTCGCCCCGGACGCCGACCTGCGCACCAACGCCTTCGCACTCCTCGAAGGGCGGTCCGTGACCGGTTCCATCGTCGGCCACCAGGCCCCCGCGGTCCTCGTGCCACGCGTGCTCGACCTCCACGGAAAGGGCCGCTTCCCGCTGGAGGCCATGATCCGCACCTACCCACTGGATCACATCAACAAAGCCGTGGACGACGTGCGTTCAGGGACCGCCGTCAAGGCCGTCCTGGTCCACTGAGCCGCCCCCGGCCCCCGACTCCCGGCTCCCGGCTCCCGAGCCGCCAAATCTCCCCTCAGGCAAGGACGCAAGACATGTCAGGGATTCGTCTCTCCGAGGTCGTGCTGCGGACGACAGACTACGACCGCCTCTGTGACTTCTATTCACTGCTGCTCGATCAGCCGCGCACCGTGGAAATGACGCCGCCGCCGTCCGACGACCCGGACGAGCCGTCGCGCATCTGCTTCTTCGACTTCTACTTCGAGCCGCCCTACACCCAGCGCATCGCCGTCTTCGAGTGCGAGGACATCGGCTCCGGCCCCAACTCCCTCGGACTGCACCACTTCCAACTGCGGACGCCGACCATCGAAGCCCTGGTGGACCTCTACCGCACGCTCCACGCACACGGTCATCGCCCCGTCGAGGCGTCCAACCACGGGCCGGGCACGAGCTTCTACTACCGCGACCCGGACGGCAACAAGGTCGAGCTGTCCTCGCTGAACTTCTCGTCGCAGGAAGAGATGCGGACGTTCATGGCGACCGACGCCTTCAAGAAGAACCCGGGTGGCTTCCCGCTCGACCCGGAACGGCTGGTCGCCGGTGCGCGGTCCGGCCGGAGCCTGAGCGAATTGATCTGGGAACGATGACACTGACCTCGGCGCCGGGGCCCACCGGCGACATCCCGGACGACACGACGTACGACGTGGTGATCGTGGGCGGCGGCCCTGTGGGACTGGCGACCGCCATCGAACTGGGCGCCCGTCGGCTGTCCGTGCTCCTCGTCGAGCGCGAGGACGGCGTGGTCCGCTACCCGACGGCGGAGTCCATCGACACGGCCTCCATGGAGCTGCTGCGCTGGTGGGGCATCGCCGACGCGGTGCTGCGCAGCGGCTTCCCGGCCGACGTGATGCGCGACATCTCGTTCGTCTCCCGCATGACGGGTTACGAGCTGGCCCGCTTCCCTCGTCCCTCCAACGCCGAACGGCGCAGCACCGCGCAGGGGCTGAGCCCCGAAGGCGGCGTCTGGTGGCCCAAGTTCTGGTTCGACCTCACCCTGCGGGAGCGCGCCGCCGCCGAGACGACGGTGGATCTGCGCTACCGGTGGACCTGCGACGCGTTCGACGACGGCTCGCACGGCGTGACCGTACGGCTTGCCTCGCCGGTGCACGGCGGCAGAACCGTACGGGCGCGCTATCTGGTGGCCTGTGACGGCGCGGGCTCGCCCGTCCGCAAGGCCCTCGGCATTGGTTCGCTGCGTGACTCCGCCGACGTCCGGGCCCGCTGGCAGGGGGCCTTCGTCTCCCTGCCCGGACTGCGGACCCGCGTCCCGCATGCTCCGGCCGTGCAGTACTACCTGGTCAACCCCCGCCGGATGATTCTGGGGTCGCTCGACGGTGCCGATCTGTGGCGCGTCACATACCCGTTGCGAGACGGGGAGACCCCGACTCCCGCCGAGGTCCGCGCCACCATCGCCGACGCACTCGACTGCGCGGTCGAGGACGTCCAGGTGCTCGACACCCGGGAGTGGAGCGGTGACGCGGTCGTCGCCGCGTCCTTCCGCTCCGGACACGTCCTGCTGGCGGGCGACGCCGCGCACCGGATGTGGCCCTCGGGCGGGCACGGCATGAACACCGGCCTCGGCGACGTGGCCAATCTGGGCTGGAAGCTGGAGGCGGTGCTGCGCGGCTGGGCCCCGGAGGACCTGCTCGACACCTACACGGCCGAGCGCCGTCCGCACGCGGAGCACATGGTCCTGCGCGCCTGGCACAACTACCGTGCGGACAACGCGATCCTGCCGGACCCGGCTCTCGACGACCCCGCGGGCAAGGAGGCGCGCGTCCACGCCGGCGAGCGCATCGTCGCCACCCGCCGGACCGAGTGGCGCTCCCTCGGCGTCCAACTCGACGTGCGCTACCTCACGTCGCCGATCATCGCCTTCGACGGCAGCCCCGAACCACCCTCCGACCCGGAGCGGTACGTGCCCACGGCACGCCCCGGCCACCGGGCACCGCACACCACCCTGGCCGACGGCAGCTCCGTACGCGACCTCTTCGGCCGGCACTTCACCCTGCTGAACATCGCGCCCGCCGTGGACAGTGGGCTGCTGGCCCGGGCCTTCCGGACCCGGGGCATCCCCCTCGACGAGGAGTGGATCGGCGCCGAGGGCGCCCGCGAGGTGTACGGGTGCGCCATCGCGCTGGTGAGACCCGACGGCATCGTCGCCTGGCGCGGCGACGACTGCCCGGCGGATCCGGACGCGCTGGTGGACCGGGTGACCGGCCGCGCCGATGAGAACTGCCATGCGGCCGAGGGCTCTTGTACGGCCGCGGACCCCCGTACGGCCACGGACCCCCGTACGGCCGCGGACTCCCGTACGGCCGAGGGCTGAGGAACGGAGACCAGCATGTTGCTCGCACAGACCGCCGACGGCATCGCCCGGGTCGGACCCGACGCGCTCCAACTCCTCGACGCCCCCGGTGGAAAGCTGGAGGACTACATCGTCGAGGGACGCCTGGCCGAGGTGGAGGCCCTGCCGACTCTCAAGGAGATCGGCCGGCAGGAGACAAGCCTGGCGCCCCCGGTGCGGCGGCCCGGCAAGATCATCGTCATCGGGCTCAACTACCGGGACCACGCGGCCGAGACGGGCAGCCCGCTGCCCGCCCTCCCCCGCTTCCACCTGATCCCGGGCTCCGCGGTCACCGCGCCCGGCGCCGTCGTGCGCCTGCCGCGCCCAGCGCCGGGACACGTCGACTACGAAGGTGAACTCGCCATCGTCATCGGGCGCACCGGCCGCGACATTCCCGAGACGGAGGCCTGGGACTTCGTCGCGGGCGGCACGGTCGCCAACGATCTGTCGGCGCGTGACATCCAGACGGGTGACAATCCGGCACTGGCCTTGGCAAGCCCCGCGCTCGCCAAGGGGTTCGACGGCTTCAAGCCGCTCGGCCCCGCCCTGCTCACCTGCGACACACTCCGCGCCGTCGGTGCGCTGGGCATCCGAACCGAGGTCAACGGTGTCGTCCGCCAGCGGTCCTCGACAGCCGAGCTCATCTTCTCCATTCCCCGGCTCCTCTCCTACGTCAGCTCGTTCCTGACCCTGGAGGCCGGTGACGTCCTGCTCACCGGGACACCGGGAGGGACCGGCGTGGCGGAGGGACGGTTCCTCGCCGCGGGCGACGTGGTGTCGGTCACCGTCGAGAACATCGGCACGCTGACCAACGCCATCGGCGCCGCCAACTCCCTTGAGCGAGAGGCGAGATGACGAGCGACGACTGCGTTCTGTGCCGACGGGCCGTGACGCTCGGCGCCGCCGGTCGCGGCTGGCTGCTGCGGACCGCGTGCTGGGGTGTGTCCGTGCATCCGGCCATGCCGGTGCCCGGGTGGGTCGCTGTCCAGACGCTCCGCCACACCGAAGGGCTCGCCGGCCTCGATGACTCCGAAGCCGCCGAGCTCGGCTCCCTGCTCTCCCGGTTGAGTGCCGCGGTGACACGGGTGACCGGCTCGGAACGGGTCTACACCTACTCCCTCGGCGAGGGCTGCCCGCACACGCACATCCTGCTGGGCCCGCCCCGACGCGATCTGCGCGGCCCGGCGTTCATCGCCGGACTGCTGAACCGCGATACGTCCCTGGCGGACCCGGCGGCCGTCCTCCGCATCGCCAGTGAGCTGGCGGACGAGCTGAGCGACCGGCCTGACTGACCTCAAGAGCCCGTCGGCCGCGCAACACAGGCCGATAAGAGAAATCCGAACCATCCGAAAGCGGTGATACCGATGACACAACCGACCGAAGTGGCCATCCCCCAGATCTTCACGTACTTCCAAGCCGCCGAGAGCCCGGCAGGGCGCTCACTCAAGTGGAAGCTCGAACGCCTCGCCAAGTGCCACCTCGACGTCTCCGAGGAGCTGGCCACGGCCTTCGGACGGGCCATGAACACCGGGGACCGGCTCGGCGACGCCTACATCACGGCCGCCTTCTCCTCGCCCAAGGGCAAGGCGCGCGCCAGGAAGGACGTCGAGCAGGCGCTGCGCGGCGGCATCAACAGCGTCAGCGACCCGTCCGCGGAGCTGGTGGCGATGTTCGACCAGATCAACACCGATCCCGAGTGGGTGGACTGGGACAAGGTCGAACACGGTGCCGAGGTCTTCCGGAGGTACAAGGAGCTGTACCCGTACTTCGGCATGGCCACGTTCAACGCGTACGGCCTGGAGACCGTCGCCAAGCCGCTCGCCTTGACCGGCGCCTACACCGGTGGATCCGCGTTCGGCCGGTTCCTGGAGACCTCCCGTCTCTGGACGGACACCACCGAGCCCGGCGCCATGCGGCCCGGTGCCGTGGGCCGGCGCTCCGCGGTCTTCGTGCGCACCCTGCACTCGATGATCCGCCACACGCTGCTGCCGCACCCCGAGTGGAACCGGGACCGGCTCGGCATGCCCATCAGCCAGTTCGCGCAGACCGGGACCCTCGTGCTCAGCTCGTTCGCCCCAGGAATGCAGTTGAAGCTTCTCGGCTACCGTCCCACCGACGCCGATGTCGAGGCGATGATGCATCACTGGCGCTACGTCGGATACCTCATGGGCGTCGAGCCGCCGTGGTACCCCGAGACGGTGGCCGACGGTTTCAAGGCCCAGCTGCTGTTCGGGCTCGCCGAACAGCCGAAGATCGACAAGGACTCGCAGGAGCTGTGCCGCTCGTTCATGGACACCTTCCTGCCTCCGGAGGACGCCAAGGGGGTGCGGCAGCTCTACGGCAAACTCCGTTACAAGGCACAGCTCGGGCACGCCCGCTTCTATCTCGGCGAAGAGAGCTACGAGGGTACGGGCCTCCCCGACCCCGGCCTGTGGCGCTTCGCTCCGCTGGCCCGGGTGCCCGGGAACCTCACACGCGAGACCCTTCGCCGGAACGTCCCCGGAGTGGCCGGATGGATCGACCAGATCAACCGGCGCGATCGCCACGAATTCCTCAACTCGAACCTCGAAGGCGGCGAAGCGAAGTTCAAGCCCGTCGACAAGCTGACGCGCTAACCCGTCGACAATCCCTCGCGCCAATGGAATAAGCCCCTGTCCCCATCCCCGTCCGCTCTCCTCCGGTCCCCAACGGAAGAGAGCGGACGCCCAGCTAAACTGGTCCCATGTCTGACACTCCGCAACGCGTCACCCGGCCCCGTGGACGCCCGCCCAAAGATGCCCAATTCGCCCCCATCGATCAGGTGATGGAGACGGTCATCGAGGCTTTCTCCGTGCATGGGTACAACGGAGTTTCACTGCGGACGGTGAATGACGAATTGGGCGTCAGCCGCAATCTCCTTTATCAGCGCTTCGGTTCGAAGGCCAATCTGTGGCGCGCCGCCGTCGACTGGGCCTTTCGCCCGCTCGTCGACCATCTGGAGGCCGCGGACGACATGTCGGCGGACCCGATGGTGCGGCTGCGCGTGCTCATCCGGAGTTTCATCGAGTACTCGGCGACCCGCCCCTATCTCGCTCGCCTCGTCACGCTGGAGGGAGCGGCGGCCACGGATCGACTCGATTATCTGTATCACCAGTACATCGAGCCCATCTGGTCCCGTTTCACGCCCGTTTTCCAAGTTCTCCAGGACCAGGGAAGAATCAAGAACACCCCACCCGCGGTCATCTATTTCCTGCTGACTTCCGGAGGATCCGCCCCCTACGGCCAGATCGGTCTCGCCTCGTTGATCAATGCCGATCTGATGTCACCGGAGGAGACCCGTGTACGGCTCTACGCCGAGAACGTGGCCGAAATCCTCTTGAACGGCCTGTCACTGTCCGAGTGACGGAGCCGCGCGCCCTGCTGGAGAGCGGAGCGTCCGCTCGGAGTACGCCTCACGTGAAGGAGAATTGACGCCCGACGGACAGGGAAACGGCAATCGATCCTCACGATACAAGATCGCCAACTGCGGTTGGCACACAGGCCCGAGTGGCATGTTTCACCCCAACCCCGACCTGCGGGAGAGCTGTCGGCCAACCGACACGGGTGGCGCGAGCCATTGGTGCGCGTACTCATCCGGGTGCGATCACGGCGGAGACCGTACGCGCGCAGCAGGCCGCCGTTGTGCGGAGGTTGAGTGGGCATCAGAGGGATGCGGGGCCCGACGGACGCCGAGGGAGGACTCGATCGCGCGAGTTGATGACGCTACAGGGCCCTGACGGGGCGCCACATGGTCTGTGCTAGCTTGAGCATTCAGGGGCTCAAAGGCTGTATCTTCTTTCACATGTCGCGCTTTCCTTTCGAAGATTCTTTGCGGTCCTGCCAGTTTGAGGGAACAAAGAAATTCCGCCCCTAAGGGCGATCGAAAGGGGCTTCGATGACCACTGTCGACGACCGAGCCGTGCCGTCCGGGGAAACCATTCGGCCCGCAAAAGACGCGCGACTCGATAAATCCGCGCCGTCCGGGAGTGGTTTCACCGCCGACTCCGATGAGTCCGGGAAGTCCCACACATCGGTTTCCGGAGTTATTCGGGCTTACGCGGACCTCTGCAAGCTCCGCATCGTCGAACTGTTGCTCATCTCCGCTGTCCCGATCCTCTTCCTCGCCGAGCAGGGAATTCCCTCCTTGCTTGACGCGGTGATCGTCATCATCGGCGGCACCTTCGCCGCCGGCAGCGCCAACGCGCTCAACTGCTTCATCGACCGCGACATTGACAAGTTGATGAACCGGACCCGGGAACGCAGTCTCGCCCAGCACCGTGTCACCCCGCATGCCGCCCTCGTCTTCGGAGTCGCCCTCGGCGTGCTCGCGGTCGGCCTGTTCGCTGCCTTCGCCAACCTCCTCGCGGCGGCGCTCACCCTCGGCGCGATCCTCTACTACGTCGTCATCTACACCATGTGGCTCAAACGACGCACCTCACAGAGCACCTTCTGGGGTGGCATCTGCGGATCGGCACCCGTACTGATCGCCTGGGCCACGGTGACGAATTCGATCTCCTGGGCCGCTTTCCTCCTCTTCCTCGTCGTCTTCTTCTGGCAGCCCCCGCATTTCTGGGCCTTGGCCATCAAGTACAAGGACGACTATGCCCGCGCCGGTATCCCGATGCTGCCCGTCGTGGCCCCGATGAGGCGAGTCCTCGGCGAGAGCCTCGTGCACAGTTGGCTCATGGTGATCGCCTCGGTCGCCGTGTGGCCCCTCGCCACCACCCCGCTGTACGGTATCGGGGCAATCATCCTCGGTTCCGCGTTCCTTTTCGAGGTGCACCGCCTCTACGCCGCCGAGCGACGCGGTGCGGAAGTGCGGACCATGCGCCTCTTCCACGGATCCATCACCTACCTCACCTTCCTCTTCCTGCTTGTAGCTGTCGACGGTCTTGTCCAGTAGCCCCACTGACTTTCGCTCACTCAGTGCCGGCCGCTGTGAACCGAGTCGCCCCGTTCATCCAGAACCGCCGGATCATCGCGATCCGGCGGTTCTGTGCTTTCGGGGGCGGCATGGTCGAGGAGCCATGCACCGCGACCAACAGAACTCAGGTGAGCCCGGTCCCTCCCGCCGAGTCTGCTCTGCGGGAGGGACCGGGCTCACCCCTCTGTCACGCCAAACCAGGAGAGCGACTGCCGCTGCCCGGTGACAGGACTCGCTCCGTACCGCGCATGTCACCGATTCGGGTGGCCGCGGCGGCTCCTCGGCGAATGAAGCCCATCCATCTTCACGATCTGCTGACCCGCGGGGTGCGGGACTAGCGGACCTGGACGAACACGGGGTTCGAGTAGAACCACAGATCGTCCCAGGGGCTCTCCTTGCCGTCCGCGAGCGGTTCGGCCTCGTCGGTGCTCGTGCCGCGTACGCGGGCGTAGAGGTCACCTTCCACATTGCGCAGGGTGTAACGGATGACGTAGTCCTTCCCCTGCTTGCGCCAGTCGCGGGGACCGAACCGTGCCACAACCTTCGTGGTGGGGTTGGTGTCGGCGTCGAGGTTGGCGCTCGGGCCGGTGACCTGGCCGACGATCAGGTCGACGCGCTGGACCTCGGGGCGGTCGCCGTTGGCGTTCTTGCCCTCCAGCGGCCGGAACTTGATCTCGATCTCGACGTCGGTGCGGTTGCGGCGGCTCACGGTGAGAGTCTCACCCATGGCAGCGTCGTTCCCGTGGTTGCTCGCCGTGACGTCGAGGCTGCTGATCAGATCCCCGGTCCCGACCCAGACCCGCCCGTTGCGGAGTCCGTCCATGATGTCGGCGTAGTCCTGCCGGGCCAGCACATAGGTCTTGCTGTACTCGCCCGGCCAGAAGTCGGATCCGCCGCGCGTCCAGTGCACATGGGAGTCCGAGGTCGCGGTGATCCACCAGCGTCGGCCTTCGCCGAGCAGTGAATCCCAGAGCCCGCCGACGCGAGCCGTCATCTGGTCGAAGCCGCCGTGGGTCGGGTAGCTGCCGTACGACCCACGTGCGCCTCCGGTGAGCGTGCCCGCCTGGTGGCCGGGAGCCCCCTCAAAGCCGACGTAGACATCCGGTGCGGCGTTGTTGCCGTTGCGGAACTCCCGGGGGGTGTCCTGCCCATAGACGCCGAGGCCGCTCGCCGACCGTGAGGGGTGGTGGGCGATCACCATCGGCTTCTGCCGCATGTCCTTCGCGGCCTTCAGGAACTCAACCATCTTGGCCTCGGTGTCGCGGCCGGGATCGTTGGGGAAGGCGTCGAACTTGGCGAAGCGGCTCTCCAACTCGAACAGCTGCTGTGCCTCGCCGTCGTGGTGAGGGATCATCAGCGTGTGGTGGTCGAGTGCGGGGGCGTCGAGTTCCATCCCCCAGAACTGAAGGACCTCGGGCACGAGTACGCGTGAGCGCAGGAGGTCGGGGTATGCCTGCTCGATGTTCACCTTCGAGTGCGTCGGCCCGCCGTGGTCGGTGCACATCGCCCAGGTGAGGCCGAAGTTCTTGGCCATGATCGCGTTGGTGACGATCGGATAGACGGCGTCGGCACCCTTGTGGAACGTCGGCGGATTCGTCGACGTGTCGAACTCGCCGCTGTACTCCGAGTGCACATGGTGATCGCCGGCGCGCCACACCCGATTGCGGGAGTTGCCGGGCTTCGCGGGCTTGCGGTCGTCATCGTTGGCCCACGCCGTGCCGCCGCCCACCAGCGGGCTCGCGGCCGCCAGCGTCGCGCCGACGCCGGCGAACTTGACCAGCCGACGTCGCGAGATCGCCGAGTTCTCAGGATCTTCGCTGTTCGTGTCCTTCACGGGAAAGCCTCTCGTTCGACTGCTGAGGGGGGCGATGATCGAGCCTCGAAGAACAAACTGAACGCAGCATGAACAGAGACCGGGACCATTGAGAACAGCCGACTCCGGCAGCCCTGACAACACGAGGCGGTCTCCGCGGTGTTCGCGGGCGTGGCGGTGGCCCGGGGTTCATGGCAGTGCTTCGGGGCGGCGGCGTGGTGGGTGCGCCGCAGTGGTCACCAGGCATAGCCACTGGCGGTACCGGTGCGCTCCGCGCGTTGCGCACCCGTATCTGCCCGTTCGCGCCACAAGTGGGCGTTCACGCAATGACGCACCCTCACCCCCGAGCCTGGAACTAAACCGCTAAGCGGATTAGTATTTGACGGTCTTCGTACGGTCGATCACCCGATGGGGGTGGCGGCGGAGACGCCGCCGAATCCGCCGTGCTCGGGCGGAGCCGGAGAACAGCTGAGTTGTTCTTCCGGTGGCGGCCGTGGAAGAAGGAGCTCGCCTCAGTGGCGTCCCACCGTCGTACCAAGCAGCCGAACCGCCCCTACGCGACCGTGCTTTCGGTGACAGCGGCGGCGGCCGTAGCGGTGTCGACACAGTCGGCCTCCGCCGATCCGCTGCCCGACCCGAACAAGAAGGGTGTGCAGGCGCAGATCGACCGCCTGTATGAGGAAGCGACTCAGGCCACGGAGAAGTACAACGGGGCGAAGGAGAAGGCCGAGGGACTACAGGAACAGGTCGGCGCTCTCCAGGACGCCGCCGCCCGCAAGCAGGCGGACCTGAACGAGTTCCGGGAGCGGCTCGGTTCGATAGCGACCGCACAGTACCGAAGCGGCGGCCTCGATCCGTCGATCCAGCTCTTCCTCTCGGCCGACCCCGACGCTTATCTGGACAAGGTGTCCGAACTCGACCGGCTGAGCACCCAGCAGGCCGGCATGCTGGAGCAATTCCTCCAGCAGCAGCGTGACTTGCAGCAGCAGCGCAGCCAGGCCGCGGCAAAGCTCCAGGACCTCAAGGACACCCGCAAGGACCTCGGCAGCAAGAAGACCACGATCCAGGGGAAGTTGGCGGAGGCGCAGCGACTCCTCAATACGCTGACGGCCGAGGAGCGAGCCGAACGAGCGGCGGTGGAGGAACGGGCCAACCGCTCCAGCGAACGAGTCGAGCTCGGCAACGAAGCCAGCGCGTCCCAGCGGACCGCCGCCGCGTTCAGCGCGGCCAAGAGCCGGGTCGGCATGCCGTATGTCTGGGGAGCGGCCGGGCCGAACTCCTTCGACTGTTCAGGGCTGACGTCGTGGGCGTTCCGTCAGGCCGGCGTGACCATACCCCGGACATCTCAGGATCAGGCCAACGCCGGTACCCGTATCAACTCTTTGAGCGCGCTCAAGCCGGGCGATCTCATCATCATGCGTACCGATCTGAGCCATGTCGGCTTCTACGCGGGGAACGGACAGATCCTGCACTCGCCGAAGCCGGGCGCCCAAGTGCGTTACGAGTCGATCGCGCGAAGCGGCATGCCGTTCATGTGGGGCGTACGCATCAGCTGAGAGCCGTGATGCCGGGCGACGGGCCGGACGACGGCCGCGCCCGCGCCACCACGGGCAGCGTGTCTGCACGCGCCACCACGGGCAGCGTGTCTCAGCCCAGTCCAGGAGGGCATGCCAAGAGGAGTGGCAGCAGGGGCGTCATGACCGCGGTCGTGGCCATGACGCCGCGGAGTGCCGGGTGCGCGCACCGCGCCGGCGCCAGAATTCGCCGGAGCCGGGCGAGCGCCGCGGGGCCCCCGGCGGACAGCGTGCCACGAGGGGCGGGGCCTCCGGACGCCATTTCGAGCATAGCGGCGGCCAGTACCCCGTGCGGGTAGCTGCGCAGCGCCCGGTCGTCGGCGGCCATCTCCAGCAGGAGTGGTATCTGCTCGCGGAGGTGCCGGGCCAGCGGCAGTCCGCGGAAGACCGTTGCGAAGGACTGGGCCGCGACGAGCACCAAGTGGTGACGCCAGACGATATGAGCCCGTTCGTGTTCGACCACAGCGCCGAGTTCCGCCCTGGAGAGCAGCTCAACAGCCCCTGTGCTCAGGACGATCCTGGGACGGTGGCCCGGGAGACAGTAAGCGGCCGGTACTCCATGCTCGATCACGGTGGCACGCAGCCGGGCCGATGGGCGGCCGACCTTGTCCAGGACTCTGCGGTGACTGTTGCGTGCCCCACGGGCACGCAACGCGTGAAAGGCGAAACTCACCACGTGGGCGGCCACCACCAGGACCGAGGCCGCGACGCCGAACCGCTCCACCGTGCCCACGTCGGGGGAACCAATTCCCAATGCCACCCCGCACGAGTAGAGAATGCCGTGCAAGTGCGCGTCCGGGGTGGCGAGATGAAGCGCGGCGAGCGCGACACAAAGGGAGAAAGAGGCCGCGAACGCGGTCCACACAGTCGCGGCGAGTACGGGCGACCGATGTGGCCAGCTGCTCCGCAGCATCACAGACGGTGCGACCCAGCCAACGGCGGCCGCATAACCGAGGAGGGCGGGAGCGGCGTTCATTCGGCGGACCGACCGGCGGCCCTGAGCGCCTCGCGCAGCG
This sequence comes from Streptomyces sp. NPDC056835, assembly GCF_042789485.1. Lineage (NCBI taxonomy): Bacteria > Bacillati > Actinomycetota > Actinomycetes > Kitasatosporales > Streptomycetaceae > Streptomyces > Streptomyces sp. NPDC056835. The sequence goes on along the minus strand of NZ_JBHUBB010000025.1, from coordinate 70,062 downwards.
CGGCCACTTCCTCGTCGGTCATCCGCTCGACGAAGTACGCGAGAGCGGCCGGCCGGTCCTCGCTGGCTCCCAACGCGTCCTCCATGAGGGCCGCCGAGTACGCCTCCCGGCTGCGCACCGGCGTGTAGAGCCAGGCACGGCCCTGCTTCTCCCTGGTCAGCCAGCCTTTGTTGTAGAGGATCGTGGCCACGGTCATCACGGTCGAATAGGCGGCCGGGCGGCGAGTGTTGATGTCATCGACGACTTCACGGACCGTGGCGGGTCTGCCCCACTTCCACAGGCAGTCCAAGATCTCGGCCTCAAGATTCCCCAGCCACCGCATTCCCCGTGTCCTCTCCGCCACCGCCTTCGGTCACCCGCCATAGTAGGTGTGCGGGCGCACGGTCCGTACGGTGAGAGTGCTGCTCCATGAGGCTGTCGGCGTACCGGTGCGCGGTAACGGACTCGCGGCCGCTCTTCACCGGACTCATGACTGAGCCGCCCGCCGCACCGGCCCCCCGGGCCGGGAGGCGGGCCCGGCCCGGACGCTGGGATCGGCACCAGTAGGCTATGGCGGGGAGGGCAACGAGCCCATCACCACACTGCCTTCCGCCCGGTACCTCCGCCACCACGCGGCCTTCGCCGGGTCCGCTCCCCCGCCCTCCGTTCCTACGTGCCTGGAAGCAGCGACACGATGCGACCGACGACACCTGCTACTGGACCGGCCGTTCGGCGTCGGCCGGGCGCTGGTCGGGCGGCCGGTTTCGCGGGGCTGTGTGTGCTGCTTCCGCTGCTGGGACAATGGGCGTTCACCGGGCACCAGCTCACCGGCGGAGCATTGTGGGGGTTCGTCGCGGCTACGGGTACGGCGGCAGCGATCTTCTCCCGTCGATCCCTCTCGCACCAGCAGGCGCTGGCGGCGCTGGCCGGTGCTCAACTCGCCTTCCACGCTGCCTACACCCTGCCCGGGGCGTGCGCCGTCGCGGGATCGCGGACCGCTGCCGTATGGCTGGAGCACACCACCGGCAGCGCCCATCCCGGCTGGGAGGTGCTGGCCGCCCACGCGGTCGTCGTCGGGCTCGCTGCCCGGCTGCTCGGTGTCGCGGAATCCCTGCGGCAGCCGCTGTGCTTCCTGATCGACGCCGCTCGCGAGCGGCTGGCCCTGGTCGGCGTGCGGCTGGTGGGTACGTGTCCGCTGCTGCCCCTCGTCCCGGTGGAGGGGCCACGTAACGCCCCGACCGGGTTCCGCGCCCCGCCGCGCCGCGCGGTCCGCGCCCCGCCGCACCGTCCGCGGTACACAGGCGTCCTGCTTCCCACCCGGCTCGTACCGGGCGGCGGTGCTCTGCCGGCCTGACGGGCCGAAGGCCGCCCCGCCCGTCGGTGCGGCCGTCAACTGTCCGACCGCACTGGCCGGTCGGAACGAAGGCATCGTCATGACCTCATCGCTGCCCACGCGTGCGATCACGGTGGGGGTGGTGGCCTGCGCCGTACTCGGCGCCTCCGCCCTCCTCGCGCCGCCCGCCCACGCGCACACCGCGCTGGCCTCCAGTAACCCCGCCGACACATCGACACTGTCCGCACCTCCCGGGGAGGTCGCGCTGACCTTCAACGAGAAGATGGACGGCGCGTACGCCCGCGTCGCCGTGACCGGCCCCGACAACCGCTCCGTCACCAGCGGCGGTACGAGGGTCAAGGACCGGACCGTGACACAGGCCCTGAACGCCGCCGCCCCGGCCGGCCGTTACACCGTCGCCTTCCGGGTCGTGTCCACCGACGGACATCCCGTCACCGGAAGCCTCACCTATACCCTCGCCGCCACCCCCTCGGTCCCGCCCAGCGCCACTGCCGCGGGCCCCGAGCAGGCGGCCGACCCGTCCGCGCCCGCCACCGCCTCGCACGGACGAGAGGGCGCTGACATCTCGATGGCCGTTCTCGTAAGCGGCGTGGTGCTGATCGTCGCCGCAGGCGCCACCGTGTTCGGGCTGAGGCAACGGCGAGGCCGCTATGGTGCTTGATCACGCCCTTCGGCGAGTGGCCTCGCGCCCACCGCTGCTGGTCACCGTCGTGCTGGCTGCTGCCGGAGCCTCGACCACCGGCGCCGTCTGGTTCGGCGGTGGCATCCCCGAGGCGCTGCCGGGACTGCCCCAGGCCGGACCGGGCACCTCTTGGGGCCTGCCGCTGGCCGAGACCACCGCGAGCCTGACCGCTGTGCTCACCATCGGACTTCTGCTCCTGGTGACCGTCCTGCTGCCCACCGGGCAACCGCGTCTGACCCGACGACGGCAGCGCGCCCTGACCTGCGCCTGGGCGGCGGCCGGATTGTGGCTCGCCGCCACGGTGGCGACACTGCTGCTGACCGCGTCGGATGTGCTGGCTCAGCCGGTCGGGCAGATCGTCGAACCCAGCCTGCTCATCAGCTTCGCCGTCTCCATGCCCCAGGGGCGCGCCCTGGCACTGACCGCCTGTGCGACGGTCCTGCTCGTTACTTTCGGCCCCGGCGTCACCACCGGGCGGGGCGCACGGGTGGCTCTGGTGATCGCGCTCGCCGCACTGATACCGCCCGCGTTCACCGGCCATGCCGCCTCGGCAGGCAACCACGATGCGGCCGTGGTCAGTCTGGCCGTGCACATTGTGGCCGCCACGGTCTGGATCGCCGGCCTCGTCGCCGTCGTCGCCACCGCTGTCCGGGCCCGCGGCTATGCCGCGAAGGCGGCCACCGGATTCAGTGCGCTCGCCGGATGGTGTCTGCTCGCCGTCACCGCGTCCGGCGTCATCAACGCGCTCATCCGCGTCGACTCGCCCGCCCGGCTCCTCACCACCCCGTACGGGCAACTGCTTCTCGCCAAGACCGTCGGGCTCGCCGCACTCGCCGCCTGCGGGGGCTGGCACCGGCGCCGTACCCTGCCCGCGCTGAAGGCCGGGCGCCGGTCGGCATTCGTACGCCTGGCCATGGCCGAGCTGCTGCTGATGGCCGGCACAGTCGGGCTGGCCGTCGGTCTGTCCCGCAGCCCCGCGCCCGCGGTCGGGTCGCTTCCCTACTCGGCGGCGAGCGAGTTGATCGGCTATCCGATGCCCGCCCCCGTCAATGCCCTCCGGCTGCTGACCGAATGGCGCTTCGACCCGGTCTTCGCCCTGCTGATCACCATCGCCGCCCTCGCCTACTGGCGCGGCGTGCGACGTCTGAAAGCCCGGGGCGACGCGTGGCCACCCGGCCGTACCACCGCCTGGATGCTTGGCCTGCTCGCCCTGGCCCTGTGCACCATGAGCGGTCTCGCCACCTACGGACGCGTGATGTTCAGCGTCCACATGGGCCAGCACATGGCGATGGCCATGGTCGTGCCCATCCTCCTCGTGCTCGGCGCGCCGATCACCCTGGCTCTGCGGGCCCTGCGTCCCGCCCCCAGATCCGGCCGGGCCGGGATACGTGAGCTGCTGCTGAAGATCCTGCACAGCCGGGTCAACTCGGTGATCACCCACCCGGTGGCCGCTATGGCGCTGTTCATCGGCAGCTCGTTCATGGTCTACTTCACGCCGCTCTTCGAAATCGCCATGCGCGACCACCTCGGTCACCTGGCGATGCAGCTCCACTTCCTCGCCATGGGCCTGCTGTTCTTCTGGGTGATCATCGGCATCGATCCGACACCACGACGTATCCCGCACTTCGCGAAGCTGATCATTCTCGTCATCACGATGCCCTTCCACTCTTTCTTCTCCATCGCGCTGATGAGCTCCACCGACCTGATCGGCGGGGACTACTTCCAGGCGGTGGAACGGGTCTGGGGCGCCACACTGGCCGACGACCAGTACCGGGCCGGGGCCATCGCCTGGGCCACCGGCGATATCCCCATGCTGATCACCACCATCACCCTGGCGGCCCAGTGGGTCCGCTCGGACGCCCGGGAAGCGAAGCGCGTTGACCGTGCCATCGACCGCGGCGACGGCAAGGACCCGCTCACCGCGTACAACGCCTACCTCGCCTCTCTCCACCGGCGCGACCGTCCCACCAGCCGTACCAGCGCGGCGGGATCCGACTCCGCGGCTGCCAACGAGAGGGCGACCTGACCGGTGTTGTCGCGCTCCGGTACCTCGAAGGCTTCTACGACGGCCTCATGGACGGCGTCGAGCCGAACTTGCCCGCGACCGGTGTGATGAGCGCGCCGGTGATGAGAAGCACGATGCTGAGTAACGCCCCTTCGGCGGGACTCATTTCCAGCTCGCGTTGCAGGAGCGGGAGCGTCGGCGTCACCACCGACTCCAAGGCACCGGTGGCGACCGCCAGCATGCCGAGGGCCCCGACAGCGGCCTTCCCGATGCGGACCGGGGGAGCTACGACTACTTCGGCGACAAGCGGACGCTCACGTCGAGGCAGCCGTTGCGGAAGCCGAAGACCAGCAGGGCACCCGCCAGCGTCCAGAGATCCGGGGACAGGCCGGGCAGCACCAGGGTCGTACAGGAACTCGCCGAGCTGACCGGCGCCTCGGAAATGACCATCCGGCGCGACCTCGACGCACTGGCCGCACAAGGCGCCCTCCAACGCGTCCGCGGCGGAGCACGCACCCTGCTGCTCAGGGGCGAGGAGCCGCCCTTCGCGCCGCACTGCGCTTCGACACCGCGATCATCAGCTGCTGCGGCCTGAGCGCGGCCGAGGGACTGACCGCCTACGGCCTCGACGACGCGGCGGTGAAGAAGGCCGGCATCGCCTCCAGCCGCCGCGTCATCGTCGCCGCGGACGGCAGCAAACTCGGCCGCACCGCCTACGCCTACGTCGGCCCCTCCACACTCCTGCACACCCTCGTCACCGACAACGCGGCGCCTACCGACGAGGTGACCGCACTCGAAGCAGCCGGCACCGTCGTCAAGACCGTCTGACGAGGCCGCCGCGCGGGCACACCACACAGCGATCCGCGTCCGAGGCCGGATCCGAGCCGTACCAGCACCTGGTCACCGTCGTGGATCACGCCGTCGACGCCGAGCTGGACAGCGTTCTTCCTCGGCCTCGTCGCACTTGCGTGGTGGCGTCGTCCCGGGCCGACGGGCCGGGTCCGCCTCACCGGAGGGCGTCGAGCAGCAGCCTCGCGGCCACCGTCGCTCCGTCGGTGCGGATCTTGGTGCCCAGAGCCTTCGCCCGCGCCCGGGTCTCGGGTGCCAGGGCCGTCTTGAACGCGACGTTCAGGGACTCGATGGTCGAAGTCGGACCATCGAGTGCCGCGCCGATATCCAGCTCTGCCACCCGGCCGGCCCAGTACGGGTTGTCCGCCAGTTGGAGAGCTACCACCACTTGCGGCACGCCCGCCCGGGCGGCCGTCAGCGTCGTACCCGCGCCGCCGTGGTGTATCACGGCGGCCACCCTGCCGAACAGACGCTGGTGGTTGACCTCGCCGACGGCGAAGCAGTCGTCCCGGTCGTCGACCAGGTCCAGGTCCGCCCAGCCGCGGGAGACGAGTGCGCGGTGACCTTGCGCGCGGATCGCCTCGATGGCCCTCCGGGCGATGCCCGGCGACGGGCGCATGCTGCCGAAGCCCACGTAGACCGGCGGCGCGCCCGCGTCCAGGAACGTCACCAATTCGGCCGGGAGCGGGCGTTCGTCCGCCAGGGTCCACGCACCCGTCTGGATCACGTCGAGGCCCGGGGTCTCCCGCCACGGTCCCAGGACCGGGTCCGCCGCCAGCCACGGCTGGTCGGTGAGAACGTGGTCGCGGACGTTGTCCACCGGCGGCAGACCGATCGATGCCCGGTGGCCGTTGAGCGTCTCGCCGAATTGCGCGTTCACGTTGTGGGCGTCCAGCTCCCACAGCGTCCGGTTGTCGCTCGCCTCCGGCTCCGGCCAGCCCGGCCGCGGTGGCGGCGCGTGGTGCGGCGACGGCAGGTTGACCGCCGAATAGCTCGCGTACACATAGCGGATGCCCGCGGCCTCGGCCACGGACCGCGCGGCAATCTGCGCCAGGCCGGCCGCCACCAGCGCGTCACATCCGTCGGCCGCCGTAGGGAAGATGTCGAATTGCGTGTCAACCAACTCAGTCCGGTACCGGGACAGATCCGCCGCCGACGGCAGAGTCGTCCCGCGCATCAACTCGCGCACCGGTGGCCCGACCGGCACCAGTTGTATCCCGATACCTGCCAGCCGCTCCGCGAACTCCTCGTCCGGCGGGGCGCACATCCGCACCTCCACGCCGAGCTCCCGTAGCCGCGTCGCGAGTGCCACCAGCGGTTCGACATCGCCACGCGTCCCGTACGTAGACAACAGCACCCGCATTCCGCGTCCTCTTTCGTTGTGTCTTCCCATACGTTTCGGCCCGCGCCCGCCCAGGCTTCGAGCGGTCCTCGTTGACGGCGACGCGTCGGCCGTAGCGGGTGTGCGGCAGCAGTGTACGTCGCGTGGTACTGAACGTGCCGGTGGTCCCGAACACCAAGGTGCCGGGCCCATTCACGCCTTGCCCTCGCCCAAGTGGATGCGCAAGCGAGCACCGCCGTAACGGAGTTGGACGCAGCAGACACCGGACGGGTGCCGGCCGTGGAGCGCCGTGTGGTGACCGTTCCACTGCCTCGCTGACGATCTCGTCGATCAACGCTCCCTCTCGCGTGGAGCCGTCCTCGGTGACTACGGTGAGCGCCAGCGTGCCTTCCAGGCCGACGGTGCGGTGTCGGCCTTGGGCCGCCCGTATCCGGACAGGGTCTGGTCGCGCTGGGTTCCCGATCGTCAACACAACCTGAGAGCCACTCGATGCATAGTTCGTCCGTGCCCATCCCTGATGTTTCGATCATCTTGCCCTGCGCCGGATTCGGAACGCGCTTCAGGGCGCCCTACTCGAAGGAGCTGCACTGTCTGGCTCCTGGGGTCACTGTGCTGGACCGCAGCCTGGAGGCCGTTGTTGAACTGGCCAAAAGCGGACTCAACGTGCGCCTGGTCGTCGTATTCAGGACACACAAGCTGGACACGGTGAGTTATCTCGCGCGCTACGCCGAGACCTTTCAAATTGTCTTTGTCTACCAGGACGAGTCGTTTGAACCGGGGCTCAACGGGGCGATCCGGTCCGCCCTGCCGATGATGCAAGGGCCGGTGGCCCTTGTCCTGCCTGACATCGTTATCACCGGCGCGGGCAGTGCCGGCTGTCTACTCGCCGCATTGCGACACATAGGGGTGGCGGGTTGGAGCGTAGTGGCCGCCGAAGAGCAGGATCCCGACACGCTGCAGCAGATGGGCGCGCTGGCCGTGGTGGAGGGGGGCGGCGTCATCACAGTCGAGGCGGCGGCCGACAAGCCGGCGGATCCTTCGGGCTTCAACGCGTTCTGGGGCATGGTGGCAGTCACCGCGGAGGAAGCACACCGCTTACCTGACGTGGCGAGCAAAGGGGCGGACAGCCCACTGGCCGGTGCGGTCGCTCTCATGGTGGAGCAAATCGTCAACTACAACACCGCCGCGGGCTGACTCCCCATCGCTTTCGGCCGTCACCGGAGTTCAGGCAGCCGGGAGCCGATGTAGGTCTCCCGCCCGCGGCTCATGTCCGCGCGGCGGGCGAGAGCGCGATTGGCCGCGATGCGGACGAGATGGGCCCGGGCGTTGTGGACGGGCTCGGCGTCCGGCTCGCGGTGCCGGGCGGACCAGGCCAGCCACACCTCCTGGAGCGCGCCCTCGGTCTCGGCGACACTGCCGAGCAGGTTGTAGATCACCGAGAACATCAGCTCGCGATGGCCAAGGAACTGGTCGGTGACGGTGTCGGCCGTCGGGTGCGGTGGTGGGGCGGGTGTCACATGTGCCTCCTCGTCTGTCGGACCGAAGAGAGCCGTCACGCCGCGAGTGTGACGCAGAGGGCCCGATCGTGAGCCACATCACGATCGCGCCCGCCGATGTCACAGTTGGCGCCCGACCTTCCTCTCCGTGGTGATGTCCGGGGAGGAAGGGCCTCCTCGACACGCACAGGAGGACTTCGACGCGTACACGGATTCACGGCGCCCGCGGTTCGACGCTGAGCGCACCATCGTCGCCACGGACGTGATGCTGGAGGACGGTCTCATCACCGCGGTCGGCGCCGATGCGGTCGGCACGGCCGACGTTGAGGTCGGGCCTGGCCCTGAACTGCGTAGTCCTCTTCAACAGCCCCCACATCGACGCCGCCGTCAAACAGCTGACCGCCGACGGCTTCCCCGTCACCGACGAGCTGCTCGCCCGGCTCTCCCCGCTCCAGTACGACCACATCAACTTCCTCGGCCGCTACGCCTTCACCCGGCCGCCGGCGCCGGGCCTGCGGCAACCGCGCGACCCGAACAGCGACGAGGAGACGGACGACGGTGAGGACGAGTAGCCGCGCGCCCGTACAGTCGAAAGCGGTCCGGGCCGGATTCATCACCTATGACTCCGGCCCGGACCGCCTTGTGCGCGAGGCTCAGCGGGTCCGCCACTGGATGCGTGACTTGGCGGCCGACGCCTGCGCTCCCGACCCCGAGCAGCTCGCCGACGATCTACTCCTCGTCCTCAATGGTGTCTACGTCACCGCCACCGTCCTCGGCCCCCAGGGTCCCTCCCAGCGCACCGGTGAGCTCGCCCGTCGCCTCATCTGGACCGCCTGCGACGAACCTGGCCGCCCCTGAATCCGGCACCATGCCTGACCAGCCGGGCGTCAGGAGGGGTTGTGGTCCACCGTGCAAGCCTGACAACGACGCGGGATCCGCTCGCATCCACGCCGGCGCCTGCCGGAAAACGATGGCGACCCCAAGTGATCAACGCACCACCCACGGCTACCGCACTCCGGCGGAGGTCTACGCTGACCTTCTGAACGGCGGTGCTGCGCTGACCGCTTGAGCTCGCCATACACGTCTCCGAGATGTTCCGCCTCGTACGCGGCACGCGGCACATCCTCGACGTGCTTGATGTCCCGCACCGTGACCGCATCGCCCTGCGCATCCACGACGGCGCCTTCTCCGCGATGGACCTCACCGCCCGCCACCCGCGCACCGGAGAACTGCTGTCCACCGTGAAGTTCATGATGCAGACCCTCGCGGCCGCCGGTGAACTCCAGCGCGACCTACAACGGGAATTGACCTACGACGGGCTGCGGGCCGCCGAGGCCAAGGGCAACAAGGCCGGACGCCGCCCGGTTGTCACGGCGGCAGGCAACGGGGCTGTTCCGCTTGAACCGTCGGGCCTGTTCCCGCTGGCTGCGCAGGAACGTCGGGGTGAGAGTGCCCGTATCCGTCTGATTGCGGCTGGTGAAGCACGGTGCGGAGAACACGCCGGCTCGCCGCCGGCTCGGACCCGCAGCAGCCGACCAGGCTTGCCGCGCCGGTCCGGCGACAACTCCTCCGGAGGGCTGCCGCAGCGCACCACGCCGCTCTCACCGCGCCGCCCCGCCGACAGCCACGCGGCCCGCCCCCCTCCCGGGCGGGATTCACGCGAGGAGCGCGACATGCGTGATCCTGCTTCGGAACCCGTCAGAGAGCCGTTGCCTCCAGCCCGGTGGCTTCGGCAGTGATAGCGGCGGGCGTTCGCTCGCTGGTGGCGCCGGCCAGGGATTTGGCGTAACAGCGGCTGAGTTCGTGGAAACGGTAGTGGCCGAACTTGGCGCAGGGTTCGTAGCCGCTGGAGACGTAGAGAGCGATGGCTTCCGGCTGTTTGGTGCCGGTCTCCAGGACCATGCGGGTGCGGCCCGCGGCACGCGCGTTGTCCTCCAGTGCGGCCAGTATCCGCCGGGCCAGGCCGTGGCCGCGGGCCTCCGGGGTCACGTACATGCGTTTGATCTCCGCGTCACCGTCCGCGTACCCGTCGTCGTTCTTCTCCTGGGTGCGCCAGCCGCCGGTCGCGACCGGGGCGCCCTGATCGTCGTAGACGATCAGGTAGATGCCCTGCGGCGGTTCGAACATGCCGGGGGCGAGAGGCGTGGCATCGCCCTCGTGCCCGTATCGCTCGGCGTACTCGAACTGCACGCGATCGTTGAGCTTAACGGCGTCGGGGTGATCGAAAGAGACAGTCTGAATATTCATGCCACAGATCGTACTTGTATTCATTGCGTGAGCGGGAACGGTTTCCCAGCCGGCCCGCGGCGGGACACGTGAGGTGTCCGCACGGCAGGGAAGGCGTCCGGTGCCGCCGGAGTCAGCCCGACTTCGGCGGCTTCTGTGCGTCGAAGGCGAAGAGGGTGTTCTTGGCCGCGGCCACGATCACCGCACGCCCTACGACGCTCACGCGCGGGCTTGCGCCCTGCTCGCCCGTGAAACCCTCGGCCTGCGGATCCGTTGTCCACAGGGGTCTGCCGTCGTGCGGCGACAGCGCGACCATCCGACCGGTGGCCGAGCTGAAATACAGCGCGTCGGCTCCCGCCGCGGGGCCGGACGCGCCCTCCACGCCCGTCTGCCGCGACCACTTCTGCCGGCCGGTCGCGGGGTCGAGCGCCGTGACGAGACCGGTCTGCCCGCTCACGTAGACCGTGCCGTCCGCCATGCCGGGCGTCCCCGCGTACGTCCTGGCCAGCCGGGAGTACGTGACCTTCCGCGAGGCCGGGTCGACCCGCGCCACCCCGTCGTACCCGGCCAGCGCCGTTCCCTCCATGCGTCCCAGAAGGAATACGAGCCTGCCGTCGGCGACGCCCATCGGCACGGCGGGGCCGTTGACCGCGATGGCGCTGCCCAGTGCCCCCGAGGCGCGGTCGACCGGGTACAGGGTGGGGTGGCGCACCTCTGAGGCGTCCACCTCCGCATCCGTCGCGCACATCGCGAAGAGCTGTGGGCCCACCGGGACGGGAGCGCACTGCGTACCCGTGGGGAACGGCGTCGTCCAGGTGATCTCACCGTTGTGCGCGTCCCGGGCCTCGAAGCGGGAGTTGAAAGCGTCGACCGTCACGACGGCGGAGCCGACCACAAGGGCGTCCTGGGCCCGGCCCGTGACGGCCGTCGACTGGGCGCCGGACGGCACGGACCACAGCTCCCGGCCGTTGTTCGCGTCGATGGCCACCACCTCGCTGGAAGGGTCCTGCGGGGTGTCCTCGGCGGCGAAGCGGTAACCGAGCACCGTGTCGTCGGTGGCGCCCACCAGGTGCATGCCCTGGACGGGGACGCCCGGGCTCTTCGCCGTCCACACCCGCGAGCCGTCCTGGGCTCTGATACGGGTCGCGACAACACCGCCGCCCCCGCAGAACAGTGCGTCGCCGCGCGCGACGCAACGCAGCTCGTCGGGGATGTCCTCGCGACCGCCCCGGACGGTCTCGCGCCACGGCCCGAAGCCGTCCGGAAGCGCGGCACCCGGCGCCGCAACGCTGTTGCCCTTGTCGCCGCCGCTGTTCTCCCCGACGCCGCCCGTCCGCAGCATGGCGACTCCCCCGCCGATCGCCGCCACCGCGACCGCGGCCGCGAGCACAGGCCGCCATCGGCCGCGCAGACGGCGGCCGATGGGGGTGCCGGTGCTCCCTGTACCGGGACCGGTCGGGGCGCTGGCCGGGGCAGTCGGCGCCGGGGTGGCCCGCGTCGCGAAGTGATGCTGGGTGATCATGTCGCGGGTGCGGCCCGCGCCAACTCCGTTCATGTCGGTCCCGCCGAGGTCGGCCGGCAGGTCCCGCAGCAGCACGAGGAGTTCGTCCGCCGAGGGGCGCCCCGTGGGATCCTTGTCCAGGCACGACTCGACGACCGCGCGCAGAGCCTCCGGCACGGCATCCAGCGACGGCTCCTCGTGTACCACCTGATACGCCGTCAGATACGGACTGTCCGCGTCGAAGGGCCCGTGGCCCGTCACCGCGTACACCAGCAGTGTCCCCAGTGAGAAGACATCGGACCGCGGCCCCACACCACGCGGCGCCTGCAACTGTTCCGGCGACATGAAGGGCGGCGTACCGATGACCCGTCCTGTCATCGTCAGCGTCTGCTGGTCCACGGCGCGCGAAATGCCGAAGTCGATGACGCGCGGACCTTCGGGCGAGAGCACGACGTTCGAGGGCTTCAGGTCACGGTGGACAACCCCCACCCGGTGGATGTCGCGCAGCGCCTCCGCCAGCCCGATGGCGAGCCTTCTCAGCTCCGGTCCGTTCAGCGGGCCCTTCGTGGCGATGCGCTGGGCGAGCGTGGGCCCCTCGATATAGGTCGTCGCCATCCACGGCTGCTCGGCCTCAGGGGCGGCGTCGACCACGGCGGCGGTGAAGGCGCCGCTCACCCGCCTCGCAGCCGCCACCTCCTGCCGGAAACGGATACGGAACTCGTCGTCCCCCGCGAACTGCTGGTGGATCAGTTTGATCGCGACAGGTCGCCCCGAACTCGTACGGGCCAGAAAGACCGTGCCCATGCCACCCGAGCCGAGCCGCGCCTCAAGCGGATAACCGCCGATCTCGGCTGGATCGCCTACGCGCAGCGACACTCTTCCCGACCTCCCATCCCCCGTGCGCCTCTGCCACCACGGGTCTGCGTACCTGTCCTGCATACAAACTAGCCGTAGGGCGGTACGGAAGAGCAAAGCGGGTGACGAACAGGGAGCCCAGGGCTGCTCCCTGGAGTCAGCGAAGGGCCGGCAAGTGCCTGACCGGACCTGGTCACAGAAGACAGCACGTGCACGCCGTCGCGCGCGGTCAAGCTGATCCCCAAGAGATGCGGTCGTCCCTCTCGGCCAAGTCAGCCGCGAAGGACGCCAACCGCATCTGGCCGCCGCGCCCGCGAGAGCTCAGCCGCAGATGGGCGCACCCGCCCACGCGGTTTCAGGGCTACCGGAGGGAGTTCGGCCGACGTCAGCGGGAACTCGGAGTACAGGGGCGCCTACCGAAGGCTGGCCAGGTGCGGTTCTACTTGCCGCCGGCCGTACGGCGGGGGCGGCGCGGAGGCGCCTGGACCGGAGACTGCCAGGCCGGCTCGACGGCGACCTCGGGCGGCAGATGACCGAGCTGCGTGTCCGCGTCCCGCCCTTCAGCGAGGTAGCGAGGTTGACGACGGGCCGACCGGTCTCGTCCACGGCCTGGACGACCTGCGCGAGGCGGTGCGCGATCGGGAAGACCGGGTTCATCGCCTGCCGCACCGGAGCGCTCCGGTCGTAGCCGGACAAAAGGCCGATGAGCTCGCCGACGGTCAGTTCCGTGTCAGTCACGGACAGCCTCCTGGTATCAGGGACGCGGTGAATGGCGGACTGTGACGCCGCCGGGAAACAGAGAGCAGCCTCCGATGGAGGACTTCCGACTGGAGCCTCCGGTTTACACACGCCGGGAGCTCTCCAGCACGCGCGCCACGGCGGCGGCGACGATATCGGCCGGCGTCTCGGTATCGAAGGACATGTCATGACCACGTACCTCGACTGTACCGGTGACGGCGAGCTTCCACCCCTCGCCAACGGGGCCGGGGCGCCCGAGCGGGAACGACCCGAGGTAGAAACGGCCGTCCTTGCCACTGACGTGCGCGTCCGTCCGGTCATCCACAATCAGGCTGAAGACCTCAGCGGAGAACTGGTCCATGACGAGCGCGGGCCGGCCCGGGCCGAGCTGCCACTCGCGCAGCCGCAGGGCTTCGACGGTGGTGGCCGAATCCGGGGCTAACGGGAGCCACGGTCACCAGCAATCATCTCTCTGACCTGGGGTTTCTTGCAAGGTCGCCTACGTTGACATGTCCCTGCACCCGTCGGCCAGTCTTTCGTGGACCTTTCCTGTCCGCCCCCCGGCGAACTGTCCGTTCTCACCGAAGTTGTAGGGTCTCAAATTTCGTGTCGGAATCTCACGGCTGGTGGCGGATGGAAGTCGGATCCGACGTGGCGCTGAGATGTGCGGGTCGCGCCTGTATCTCGTTCGCGTTGAAACGCCGACGCCTGGAAGGCCAAGCGGCCGCGCCGGGAACAGGCGGTCCGGCCGGCACGGTTGCACCGACCGAGGGACCGGCGCCGCACGGGCGGGGAACACGGAGACCACAAGGTCGTCCGCCCCACCAGGATCCGGGCCCCAGGAGCGCGGTACGCCCGCCGCGCACTCGGACCAAGACGTATTTCTGCAGGAGGATTTTTTCATGACTGACCGGCCCTTGACGCTCATGGCAGTACACGCCCACCCCGACGACGAGGCCACCGGAACCGGAGGGGTCCTCGCGCGGTACGCGGCGGAAGGCATCCGCACGGTTCTCGTGACATGTACCGACGGCGGTTGCGGTGACGGAACGGGGGGTGCCAAGCCGGGCGATCCCGGGCACGATCCGGCGGCCGTCGCCTTGACACGCCGTCAAGAACTGGAGGAGAGCTGTGACGTCCTGAAGGTCAGCGATCTGGAGATGCTGGACTATGCCGACTCCGGGATGACGGGCTGGCCGAGCAACGACGCCCCCGGATCCTTCTGGCAGACCCCCGTGGAGGAAGGCGCCGCCCGACTCGCCGAACTCATGCGGCACTATCGACCCGATGTGGTCGTCACCTACGACGAGAACGGCTTTTACGGCCACCCCGACCACATCCAGGCCCACCGCATCACGATGGCGGCGCTGGAGATGACCGCGCTGACACCGAAGGTGTACTGGACGACGATGCCCCGCTCGATGATGCAGCGGTTCGGGGAGACCATGCGCGAGTTTCATGAGGACATGCCGGAGCCGGACCCTGCCGAGGCCGCCGCGATGGCCGAGATCGGCCTCCCCGACGATGAGATCACCACGTGGGTGGACACCACCGCGTTCAGCGGTCAGAAGTTCGATGCGCTGGCCGCGCACGCCAGTCAGGGCGAGAACATCTTCTTCCTCAAGATGGGCAAGGAGAGGTTCGGCGAGTTGATGGGCGTGGAGACCTTCGTACGGGTCAAGGACGCCACCGGCGCGGCCGTACCCGAGAACGATCTCTTCGCCGGACTGCGCTGATCCGCCCGTCCGACCGGGGCCGGGGCCGGGGGCCGGGGGCCGGGGCCGGGGGCTCGGACTGGCCCTTGGGACGGCGGACGGGGACCGGATACCGATGCCCGCACCGATATAGCCCTTGTCCGCCAAAGTCGGCGTTCCCTCGGCGGCTGCCTTGTACAGCGCGGGTAGCGCGTAGCGGCGGGCGGCGGTGATATCGGGGGTGGAACCAGGCTCGACGCCGGAGACCCACAACGGGGTGCCGCCCGGGGGCGGACAGGAACTGCACATTGCCGCCGAACGCCCTGTGCTTCTTGTTGAACCACAGGTCGTTGGGCCGAGGGCACCACTGTCCCCGAACCCACCCAGAACTCCCTCATCACCCTGGAACGGATCGGCCGCGCCGAGAACTTGGTGATCGCCGGCCTGTCCGGCACAGGAATGTCGCACTTCACCGGGGGGCTCGCCCAGGCCGCGATCGAGAGGGACCTGCGAGTGTCCTGGTTCACCCTGGAGCCGCTGAGCGCCGCCATCGGCAAGTCGAAGGTCGACGGCTCCACCGCCCACACCGTCGCCCGGATCTGCCGCGCGGACCTCGTCGTCATCGACGACATCGGCCTGCTGCCCGTCGGGGAAGACGCCGCCGAAGCGTTCTACCGCTCATCAATGCCGCCTGCGAACGACGCTCCATCGTGGTGACCAGCAACATCCCTCGGGCTTCGACACGATCAGGCCGAAGACTCTCGCGGGCGCGAGCACCGACCACCTCATGCACCACGCTCACCTCGTGAGCACCACCGGCGACTCGCATCGCCTTGCCGAGGCCCTCGCCGGGAGGGGAGTGGTCCCCTTGAACTGATCTCCACCCCAGGAACACCACTGGCCACACGCCTGGGTTTCCGATGGCCGCCAGCCGGGACATCCAACGACCACCCGCCTGGGCATCTCAATGACCGTTGACAGCGCTCACCGCCACGCTGCGAGAACCCGCTGCCGGCCTGCCGCTGGTTCGGGTGCATCGGAGCTGTGAGCCTGGCATCTCGGAAGCGGCCAGTAGCCTCATGCACCATGGGCATTCAGATCGATGTAGTGGCGGGTTACCCGATCAACGATGAGGTGGAGAGGGTGCTCGGGCTGGCCGAGGCGGTCGGCGAGCCCGTCACTGTCACGTTCATGTGGGAGGGGCGTGAAGAGGCGGAACGCGCGGTGCTGGTGCCCGCGGCCACGCTGGCGCTCTGGGAGCATTGGGCCCCCACCGCCTACCCGACGAGTGGCGCTGGGGACGAGAACAGGGCTGTGGCGGAGGAGCCGGAACTGACCCACCCAGCGGAATTCGGCGCGTTCACGCTCTTTCGTCGTCGCGTAGGAGGGCGCACGGCGGTTGCTCGCAAAGGCGTCGTGGTCGCCGAACTACTGGACCCCGACGAGGCGCACTGGCTCCAGGAGAAGGCCCGCGATGTCCGCCAAGGCTTCATGGATCCGAAGCAGAAGGCGGCGTTCGAGGAGTTCCTTGCCCGGCAGGCGTCCCTCGATGAGCAGTGACGCTCCGCCCCACCATCCTGGAGATTCCGCAGGAGCCATGTTCGCCAGGAGTGCGTGGCGAGGTTTTCGCAACCATCCTGGCGAACCGGCAGCTCACAGCAAGATCAACAGACAACCAGAGTGAGACGGGACATCAGGGCTGCGTCGTGATCGGAAACTTGGAGCTCAGCTGCGGCAGTTTGCGCGTCGCTTCGACCTCGCCCCGCACGTCCCAACGCTCTCCCAGCGGATCTCGAACCACTTCGTCGCCGCTCTGGCGGGCGTCTACGGCCGTATAGAAGGCTTCGTACTCGTCAGACACCCCGGTCACCTGCTCATGGGCTTCGGCCGCGACATAGTCCAACTCCTCCCACTCCGGCCAGTCATCGTCCCAAGAACCTCGTGGCCTACCCACCAAGCGCCGGACTTCAGGAGCTTCGGCCAGAGTGTCGGGGTTCCGCACAGCCTGCTCGAACGTGGTCCGGCCCAGGCCGACTGCCCACAGGCGGAAGTAGCAGAAGCTGTCGTCCGAGCACCAGCCGCCGAAGATCCGCTCGGCGGCACCCCAAAGGTCCCAGCTGAACCCCTGTTCACACAGGCGATCGAGGCAAACCTGGAACTCCACGATCTCCGCCACGGGCCTTCGCGCCAGCTCATCCCGCAACCAAGCGAGTCGCCCAGCCCGGGGCTTGTATGGCCACACCGGCTGGGGCGGACAGGGCCGTAGCGTACGTCGAGGTGTCGTGCGTGGGTCGCGAGGTCGACGACGAGGTCGATAGGGCAGCTTGCAGATGTAGCCGGCCGTGGCCCCGTGGTGCGTCTGCCCCCAGCCGGCCGCGTCACCAATCTGTCCGAACAACACAGGTAGGCCGTGTTTTAGGTACCGGGTGAATCTTGGGCGGAGAGTTCTTCGGCCAGTTCCATACAGCGCAGGCGGGCTGGGGAGAAGTCGTAGGGCATCTTGCCGATGGCTTCGAACGCGTTCATGGAGTCGGCCTCCCGCCTGCCAGAGCTGAGGTCGGCCTCGCCCTCACCGTCATCGGCGGTAGCGGGGTGCAAAGTGTCCCAGGCGTCGAAGAGGGCATCGTCGTCCTTATCCAGGCCGGACTCCTCGATGACGGCCTGCAGGGCGTTTTCGAAGGCGTGCCGCTCGACGGCCACTTGAGCCACCCGCGGATCATCGACGGCGACGCTGGGTACGGCTCTGTCGCCTCTGTGAGACTTCAGCCGCGACTTGAAGCCCGTCTGCTGTCCGGTCGTCGCCGCCCGGTCGCACCCGGCAGTTTGCGTACATCGTGCACGATCGACCCGGAACCGCGTCCTCAAAGCTGACCATTGCGCAGTCCAGCGGGGCTTCATAGTCTCACCGTAGGTCAGCGGCCTGCCCGTCCGGCGCGGTCTCGGTGAACCGGATGGAATGCACCGGGAGCTGAGACAACCGCAGATGAAGCACCGTGAGACACCGCGAGAAGCCGCAGGTCACAGCCTCGGCGTGTACAGCGAAGCGCGAGATTCCACACCGATTGAAGCGCTTACTCAACAAACCCGCGAGATGGGCGGGAGCCGTCACACGCTGTCCCGGTCCGGGCGGGGAACCCGACGCTCTCACGTCCTTGTGCACGCTGAGCGGAATGGGATGGCTGGCATCGGCGTAGCGTCTTGGGCAGCCTGTCTCCAAATCGTCAGGGCCGAGGGTCAGGCTGCTGCAGTGAGGAATCGCCGGGCGCCGCGTAGCGTGGTGCGCAGTTTCCGCTGGGTCTCGCGGCTGTCGAGGCGGACGTCGATGGGGCCGGGAAGCGTGCTGTGGGCGCGCAGGCCGGTGGGCAGTCGGGAGGCGTCGAGGCCGTCGCGTCCGGCGATGAGGGTGCCGAGTTCGTGGCGGCTGAGGGCGTCTGCTCCTGCGAGATGGTGGATGCCGTGGGTGTTGTGTGACGCCAGTTCCAAGATGGCTGCGGCCAGGTCGGTGACGTGCACCGGGCAGCGGATGTCGTCGGTGAACAGGACGCCTTCGCGCGTGCCGGCGGCGAGCTCGTGCACGGCCCGTTCGTGAACGGACCGCCCGCCGCCGATGATCAGCGAGGTACGGGCGACGACGGCCTGCGGATGCACGAGCAGGACGCCGGTCTCCGCCGCGGCTTTCGCCGCTCCGTACGGGGTGACGGGGTCGGGGAGGCAGGACTCGTCATAGTAGTCGCGCGAACCGGAGAAGACTGCATCGCTGGAGACGTGAACAAGATGGCTGCCGTACTTCGCCGCCGCGATGGCCAGGCGCACGGGGCCTTGAGCCGTGACCGCCCAATCGGCTTCGCCGCTCGATGCGTTGACGATGAGATGGGGTCTGACCTCGGCCATGACCGCGTCCACCCGCCCAGAGTCCCCCCGTAAGTCGAGGCGGTGCCACGCGACTCGGGCGGTGTTGCCGGGGCTGGTCGCGTATGTCGCGACCGTCGGTTGCCCAGCCGCCGCTGCCTGCCGGATCAGCTCAGTGCCGAGAAAGCCACTACCACCGATAATCAAAGTCGTCACGATGTGACACCGTAGCCCAACCGCTGGGCCGGCCTCGGACCGAAGCCGACGGGGTCCTCGATCCGCCACTCGGGCGCACCGCGGTGGCCGTGTCCCCGTCGTATCTGATCCCCCGGAGCCGCCAAGCTGCATGCCGGCCGCCCCGGCGACCGCCACGGACCCCGTCACCGGCTCAATGTTCTCCTTCATGAAGGAGAACGGGGCTTTACGCCAATTGAATTGATTGAGAGGTTGTCTCACGTGGTGAGTTTCGCGAGTTTCCTGTAGCAGGTGAGAGCTGCGGCGAGGCCAAGGAAGGCGAGGAAGTGGCTGCCCTCACGTTCATAACGGACGGTGAGACGGCGGTAGCCGAACAGCCAGGCGATCGATCTCTCGATCTTCCAGCGGTGTCGGCCGAGCCGCTCGCCGGACTCGATGCCCGGGCGAGCGATGCGGGGAATGATCCCTCGTGAGCGGAGCCAGTCGAGGTGTTCGGCTGAGAAATACACCTTGTCGGCGCGGACCTTGACTGGTCGCCGTCGTCGCGGCCCGCGCCGGGAGCGTACGGCAGGAAGGCCCAGGAGCAGCGGCTTGAACGCCTGGCTGTCGTGCACGTTCGCGCCGGATGCCGCAACGGCCAGCGGGATGCCCTGGGCTTCGGACAGCACATGCAGCTTGCTGCCCTTCTTGCCGCGATCGACCGGGTTCGGTCCGGTCAGCGAGCCCCCCTTTTCGCACGGACGGACGCGGCGTCAATGATCGCTGAGGTTCAGTCCAGCTCACCCCTGGCACCGAGTTCGTCCAGGACTGCCCGGTGCAGCCGACGCCATAGACCGGCCCTGGTCCACGCCGTGAACCGGCGATGCGCGGTGGCAGGTGAGGTGCCGAACGTCGGCGGTAGATACCGCCAGGCGCAACCGCTGGTCAGCACGTAGACCACCGCCGTGAACACCTTCCGATCCGCCACCGGCACCGTCCCACCACCTTGCCGCCTGAGCCGGAACGGCGGTATCAGCGGCGCGGCAATCTTCCACAACCTGTCAGGGACCAGTTCCCGCGCAAGATCCACAGCCATAGCGGACGATCATGCCCCAGGTGGTGCCTGCGGCCCGTGCCCGGGGCAGCGAAGGGAAAGCAGTTGGGTATCGAGTCCCGCGCCTTCTACCCTGCCCAAATGATCGAAGATAGCCCCGCGGTACGCGTGGGAGACTCCGGATCGCGACCGGTCCACCTGCTCTTCTCCGAGCTGGCAAAACCGTTCGGGGACGACCCCACGCTCGACTTCCTCGTGAAGGCTCGCGGGCAATGGGTGAGCATCGAAACCCTGGTGCGGACGTGGGACGGCGATGGCCTCGACACCTTCCTCTCCTCGTTGGCCGAGGATTTCCGCGGCTGGGAAGGAGCTCGCGCCTGGCGCTCTCTGGAACGCGACCTGACCATCTCGGCGGAACACCGCCCGGGCGGCTACGTCCACCTGACGTGGGGCATCCACGACCGGCCTCCGTCCGAGGAGTGGCACTTCGAGACCACCACCGTGCACGCGGCCGGCGAGGAGATGCGAAACCTCGCCGCCGAGTTCCACACGTTCCTCACGAGCACGGTTGAGTAACTGAAGCACCACGTGAGACAACCTCTGAGCTGTTGAAGGACTCAGACGCAGCTCATGTCGACGGGGGTGGTATCCGGACCAATCCGGGTGCAGGTGTGCTGCGGAGCTTTCAGATCGGAGACAGCGCCTTGCCAGACAGTGGCCTGCCAAAGGGCCTCCAGTCCGCCGGAATTCTCCTTGAGGCGCGGATAGCGCAGGACTTCCCAGGAAGGGAACTTGTCCTTTTGTGCCTTGCTGTCGAAGCCGGTGAAATTCCGGTTCTTGTCGTCGTATCCGTGCGGCCACACGTAGAACGTCGCGTTAATCCGCCCAAGATTTTGGGTGTCCGCGAGCGGTGCGTCAACGAATGCGTTGGCCATCGACACGTCGATCCGGATACCGCCGTCACCGTACGGCTCGACCCAGTACTCATTCGTCGGCGCGGTGCTGTCGTCCACCACCCGGGCGTGCTGGCTGCGAACCAAAGGCTTGGCGTCACGGCACCACCCGGTCCCCTGGATGCAGGAGTGTTCGACGTAGACGCCGACCTGGCCCGTGGCCGTGTCCCAAGCGAACGTTGCCTTCGCACCGGCTTCAGGGTCGGTGCTCCATTTGCGATGCTCGCCGATGGCGTTTGTCAGCGGGGTGCCCTCGCCGATGAAGCCGCGCACGAGGACGATTCCGCGATCGGCTCCCTTGGGCAGCAGGGTCGCGGTCTCGTGCTGATCGCCCGCGTTCGCGTTGCCGTCGATGTGCTTTGCTTTCGCCCGTGCCCACTGCGGGTTGGGAGTCTCGCCCGGTGACCACCGGATCGGACCACGCTCAAACATCTGGGTGACGCCCTCCTGGGAGAGCTCGTCGGTGATGGGGTAGCCGTACGGGCCGCCCTCCCAGCCTGCGTCACCCCAGCGCTGCCCGATGACGCCCCAGACGGGGTGTACGCCATTGGACCGGGTGGGGTGCCAGTAGAGCGAGCCGCCCGCGAAGACCTGACGCTTACCGGCGCCGTCCGGAAGGGTCAGTTCGTCACTCGTGGGGTATCCGAGTGATCCCCCCTCCCAGCCCATGGCTCCCCACTTGTCGCCGATCAGGCCCCAGATCGCGTGGGCGCCGGTGCTCGGGCTCCAGTAAATCGAGCCGTGCTCGAAGACCTGGCGCCGCCCGGCACCGTCGGAAAGGCCGAGCTCATCGGAGGTGGGGCAGCCGAGGGACTGCTGCACACCGGGTGTTTGGGTGTACTCCGTCCAGATGGCGCCGTCGACCGAGTGGGTACCGCAGAAGGTTTCTGCGGACGCGGGAACGGCTTGTATGCCCAGCATCAGGAAGAGGCTTGCGGTGAGCGTGGCGAGGAGCCGTGTAGCTCTTGATCTGATCACGACCAGCAGTATCTACGGATGCAGATGGTGCGGGCTGCGGGAGAACGAGACAGAATTCGGGCCGAAGACAAGTCGAAAACGCGAGCCATGTCGTTCAGGACATGGCCGTCCACGAGAACGAGTAGCGCAGCCGCAGTGCCCGCTCCGTGCCGGCCGCCACAGTAACGAGCCCGACCACGACGTTGCCCCATGCCGACAGATCAATGGGCGAGGTGAAGGTCCCGACGTACTGGGCGACGCCCTCCGGCACCCGGAGCAACCGTATGGCCGTGACGTCGTAACCGCCGGGGCCCAGCTTGCTGTCGAGCACGACCCGGTCGCCGCGCTTGGGGAACATCGTCGTGTACACCGCACCGAGGTAGGTGCCGTAGGAGGCACCGAGGTACGAGAGCTTCGGCTCGCCCAGCGCCGCCCGGATCCGGTCCATGTCACGCGCGGTGTTGGCGGTGGTGGTGTGGCAGCGTCCACGCCGTCCGTGAGTGGGCGCACTGCTCGGCGATGGTCCGTGCGTTACCCGCCTCCCGCGCGACATCGGCCGCGGTGTGCGCGTACGGCGGGAAGTTGCCGCGTGCCTGCTGCTCCGGCGTCAGATCGCAGGTCACCGGCGTGCTGCGGCCGACGCCACGCGGGTCGAAGCCGATCACGTCGTAGGAGTCCAGCGCCTTCTGCGGTAGCCCTGAGCCGACGAGAACGGCCGGGTAGCCGAGCCCCGTGATGCCGGGGCCGCCCGGATTGGTCAGCAGCACTCCACGGCGCTCCGAGGGTTCCTTGCTCACCAGCCGGGAGATCGCGATCTCGATCTGCCGGCCGTCCGGGTCCCGGTAGTCCAGCCGGACTTCGAGCATCGAGCACTCCAAACGGGGCAAGGCGGCCTTCTCCGAGGCGGCCTCCTCCCGGCACGGTCCCCACCGCACGGTGTCCGGCGTCGGCGTTGCCGCCACCGCCCATCCCGGAATCGTGGTCACCGCCACCGCCACCGCGGTTGCGGTGAGGGCGAGGGACAAGTTTCGGTGTATCTGGTGTCCTCCTGAGGGGTGCACGAGGGCGCCGGAACGGGCATGCTTGGGACGGCCCCGCCGCTGTCAGCCGGCCGGTAAGGCCGCCGGGGAGCCAGTTGCAGATGCCCCGAAGCGGCCGGAGTGCTGGACCACCGCACCGACCTCACAGCAGAGGAAAACCGCGTGCTGGTCCGCGGCATCGCCGACGGCTCCCACCAGGCATTGGAAGAACTACGGAATGTCCTCGGTGTGCTCCGGGCCGACCCCGGCCGCCCGGAACCACCCCAACCCTCCCTCAGCCGCATCCCCGACCTGGTGGCCGACGCCCGCACACCCGAGCTGAAAGTCACGCTCACCACCACCGTGACGGGGAAGACCATCCGACATCGTCGGACGACCTGCTACCGGATCGTCCAGGAAGGACTGACCAACGCCGGAACCGCTTCGCCTGTCGCGTTACCAGTTCCAGGACCGGCGGGCCGAGCGCTACCGCGAGGGACGCGTCCTGCCGGCAGGCGACGCGGCCCATCAGTTCCCGGCCACCGGCGTCGCGCTCAACGCCATCCTGATCCGCCCGGACGCCCGTATTGCCTGGGCCACGCCTGTCGGCGAATCCTCCGACATCCTCCTACCCGCGCTGCGGCAGGCTCTCTCCGCCTGGTTCGGAGCCCCGCGGACCAACGAGGGACCGCACCACCAGCCGGCAACCGACCGCCTACCAACAACTCACACACCATGAGGACGCCCGCCGTGCCCGTACCCGCCGACCCCACAACTCTCCACCCGATACCAGGCCAGCCGCGGGTGGTACTGCTCAAGCCACTGGTCACGTCCGCGCTGATCGAAGTCAGGGAGTACTCCTACTACGACGACCCCGACGACGCGACCGCGTTCAAGAGCCGCAAGGTGCTGTACCACTACGGCCGGAGAGGCTGGTCATCGGCACGTTCCGCGCGCTGGGCACGGGGGTGCGGTTCATCATGAACGGCGCCAACCACCGTATGGACGGCCCCTCGACCTTTCCCTTCCCACCATGGGCGGCTCCTGGCCCGACCACTTCGACCTGCTGACCGGCCCGCCCAACCGCGGGGACACCGTCGTCGGCAACGACGTCCGGTTCGGCCACAGCACGACCGTCATGCCCGGCGTACGCATCGGACACGGCGCGATCATCGCCGGCGGCTCCGTGGTCACCAAGGACGTCCCCGAGTACGGCATCGTCGGCGGCAACCCGGCCGGTCTCCTGCGCACCCGCCACAGCGACAAGGACATCGTCCGGCTGCTCGCACTGGCCTGGTGGGACTGGCCCGCGGAGCACATCAGCGAGCATGTACGGACCCTCATGTCCGGCAGTGTCGCCCAGCCGCAGGACGCGGCACCCTCCCTCCCACACCCGTAATCCACCGCCCACGCGCTCGCCATCATCTGTCGGAGGAAAGCCGCCAACATGCCCGCCGCCATCGACCAAACGCCCTTCGCCAACTGGCTCCACGGCCATGCCACCCCGCTCAGCCACCTCGACCCGGCAGCGCCCCTGGACGACCTGGAACCGCTGCGCGACATCCTCGACGGTGCCCGCGTGGTCGCCCTCGGCGAGCACTCCCACTTCATCAACGAGTTCGCCGCGATGCGCCGGCGCATCCTGCGGTTCCTCGTCGAACGCTGCGGCTTCACCGTCCTTGCCTTCGAGTACGGCTTCTGCGAAGCCATACCCGTCGACGCCTGGGTCCACGGCCAGGGCGCGGACGACGACCTCTCCGCACTCCTGGCCACCGCGGTCCCCATCGGACTCCAGGAGCCGGTGCGCTTCATCCGCCGCCACAACCGCACCGTCGCGGAATCGGTCCGCTTCGCAGGGATCGACATCCCGGCGGCCGGCGGGTCGCTGCTCCCCGCCCTGGCCCCGGTCGCCGACTACCTCCGCCAAATCGATCCGGAAGCCCTGCCGGCGGTCCAGAGCGCGAGCACGATCGCCGCGTCCTTCGCCGGTGACTCCGCGGCCGTGGCCGCACCCGCATGGGCGCGTCTGGCCACCACCGACCAGGACACCCTCAGCGCGCTCCTGGCGCGGCTGCTCATCCGATTCCGTTCCCTGAAGCCGCTGTACCTCTCCCGCGGAGATCGGCACAGCTACGACACCGCCCTGCAATGCCTGAAGGCCGCCTGTCACGGCGACTACACCTTCCGTGCCATGGCCGCCCTCTTCGCCGGAGAGGGTCTCACCGCCGACACCTCTGCCCGCGACCTCTACATGGCGGAGTCACTTCTGTGGCACCTGAACCGACTCGAACCCACGGCCCGCGTCGTATTGATGGCCCACAACGCCCACATCCAGAAGACGCCGATCGCCTTCGACGGCCACCTCACAGGGCTCCCCATGGGGCAGCACCTGCACCACGCCCTCGGTGACTCGTACTTCGCCCTCGGCCTGACCAGCGCCACCGGTGACACCGCCGAAATGCGTCGTGACGAGAAGGCTCCCTTCGGATTCACCGTCCACGACACCCCGCTGGAGCCACCCGCGCCGGGAAGCATTGAAGCGGCCTTCGCCGACACCGGCCTTGAACTGGCCGTCGCTGATCTTCGTCAGGCCCGGGCTGAGAACTTCAGCGGCCCCGACCGCATCCGGATGCAGAGCGTGTACCTGCACACCCCGGTCATCGACGCGTTCGACGGCATCCTCAGCACTCCCGCCTCCACCACCACCAACCTGGAGAAGCCATGACCAGCAGGTTCACCGAATTGGTCGTCGATTGCCACGATCCGCAGCGGCTCGCGGCCTTCTGGTGCGAAGTCCTGGACTTCACCGTGTCGACCGGAGCGAGGGCAAAGTCGAGATCGGCTCCTGGGAGCCGACCGTCGAGGCTGTCCGGGCCGGCCAGATGCCGCCGACGCTGGTGTTCATCCAGGTGCCTGAGGGAAAGACCGTGAAGAACCGGCTCCACCTCGACGTGAGCCCTGTCGATGCCAGCACCGACGACGAGGTCGCCAGGCTGCTCAGCCTCGGCGCCACCACGGTGGACGTGAGCCAGGACCCCACCCGAAGCTGGACAGTCATGGCCGACCCCGAGGGCAACGAGTTCGATGTCCTGCGCACCCTGGCTCCCGCCCCCCACATCACGCCCACTGCATAGCCGGGATTCCGCGCAGGACCGGACCACCTCAAGACCAATCCCCGGGCGATCTCAACGCCGCGCCGACCTCGGACAGGTGAAACGTCCCGCACGGTCCTTGGTAGCGGTCGGTCACCACCGGGCCATGATTTGGTCAAGACTCGTGTTGGTCGAGCGGCGCCGGCACACCACGTCCGCCCCGGCCCGCCCGGTCGGTGGCTGCCTCCGTGTCGCGCGCCCTGCCGGCGGCGTATCGGGCATCGTCGCCGCCGCTTTCCGCGATCCAGTTCGCGGCCGTCTGCCGGCTGAAGCCGAGCAGACGGCTGAAGACGACGGCGGGAGGTCGGTCCCTCAGTCGTAGCCGTCCACCGGCAGCGCGCCCAGCAGTTCCCGTTCCTGCTCAAAGTCGAACCCGATCAACGTGGGCCGGCCATGGACGTGCCGGGCATCCTCGGCCGCATCGATCGCCGCCAGACGCTCGTTGAGCTCCGCCAGGGACTCGACCTGGGGTGGCGGGACCAGATGCTTGCGGCGGAACCGGCCGCCCTCGTGTTCCACCCCTCCCTTCTCGTGGGCGCCTTCCTCACCCGGCGTGCGGTAGAACGCCGAGAAGCCGTACCACGATCTGAAGGTCGCCCACCGGGCCGACTCCGTGCGCGAGTGGCCGAACAGCACCAGCTTCACCGCCGGCTTGAGGTTGTCGTAGCGGATGTGGACAGTCGGCAGCCTGTCCGTCTCCAGCCGCCGCGGCCAGGCCGCAGCTTCGTCACGCCAGGTCACCGGGCCCGCAGTCAATCCCGCGAGCTGCCAACCGTGTCGGCGTCCGGCGACCTCCAAAGCCGCTTGATCAAGATCTATCACTCGTTCCATGCCCTGGTCTCGGCCCAGAACCGGGCCGCCCATCCGGCGACTTCAGCCTGACCGACCCTGCAGCGGCACGAAGGACGCCCTTGCCAGGTGCTGTCAGTTCTCGGCAATATTTCGCGCTCCAAGGACCAACCTGCGCTGTCAGAATCCGCCGACAAGTACTGTCCGCTTTCGGGTTCCGGCTCAATTTCCGTGAAGCGAGCACCCTGAGCAAGGAGTGGGCGGTGATGAGTTGATCTCACGCCGCTCTGATTTGGCAGCGAGGGGACACCTCACCACTCGCCGAGTAAGAGGCTTCGATCACGCGCGACGCGCGTGAAGGAGCATGAAGGGTGGCAGCCCGGCGCGCTGCGGCTGCGCGGCAACGACACGAGCATCCGGTGTCGGCTCTTCGACGGCTTCGATTCCGAAGCCGTTGCGCATCAGCGCGGCGAGATAGGTGGACAGCTTCCGGTGCTGGTTGCCTGCCCGTCGAGCGCCCTCGGGATTGCGGGAACGCCAGAAGCCCTCGGTGAGGTAATCGCCGACGACTCTGCGCACGGTCCCGTCCTCGGTCTCCGCCCAGGCGGCGTGTGGTGCCTCAAAACAGGGATGTGGGATCGTGAAGACCAGGAAGCCTCCCGGGACAAGGACTCTATGCGCAGCCGATAGTGCGGCATCGAGGTCAGGCACGTTGTTCAGTGACAGCCCGGCCGTTACCCAGTCGACTGATCCAGTGGTGACCGTGACCAGCGTGCATCCGTCGTCGACCGAGAAGGACGCTCCACTCGGCTGGTTCCTCTCGGCATCCCGCGCGTGTTCGATCATCCGCGTCGACGGGTCGATACCAAGTACCAATGCCTCGCGGGCAGCTGTGGCGCGGGCGATGATCCCCTCCCCGCACCCGAGGTCGAGGACACGCTGACCCGCGAGAAGCTCAGGGAGACGGTCGAGCAAGATGTCGCGTGCGAAGTCGTGCATGGCCGAGCCGGACCTCAGTAGCTCCGCATACCAGTCGGCAATGGTGTCCCAAGAGTCAGTCATCAAAACCCGAACACTACTGGACGCCTCTTGCTCCCCACCGTCGGCTTACAGCCACTGGCGAAGGCGACGCCCGATTCATGGGTGGCGGTGATGTGCTACGACCTGTCGACGCGGTACGGCGTTCTGAAGAAATTCTGCCGGGACACCTTCCGCCCTGAGGACGCCCCCGTCCCACCCAACGACAAAATCAAGCAGAGGGTCGACGACATCGGTGCTTACGCCGACGGAAACCCGACGGCGTCCCCGAACGCGAACAGCGCCGTGCCCACCGAGCCGCCGTGCTTGCCCCGGACCCGGTCCGGCTGAGGCGGCGGGCATTCGCCGTGGACGACGAGGGCCTGCGCGGTGCCGTCCGCGCCGACAGCAGCCGGATGCTCGTCGCCGGCGGCCGACGCGCTCACACCCGCCCCGATACAACCCTCAACCTGCACGGCATCCCATGATCAAAACGGACGAACAGGATTCTCCCCGGGGCCCTGCCCCAACAACGCCGTCGAACAAAGCGGAGCCGAAACAAAAGTGGTGGACTTGACCCGGTCAGAGATCGGTGTCGCGCACGAGGCCGCCGGGCATCGGGACGCAGTCAGCCGCGTAATCGCACGCGATAAACCCGGCGACGTCGGCAATCATTCCCGGGATACTGGTCGCCCATGGATGAGGTCAAAGTCGTTGTCGCCCATTCCGAGCGCGCGACCCTGCGCGTCGGCGACGTGTTCCTGAAGGTGGACGCCGATCAGGCGCGCATCGACGTCGAGGTCGAGGCGATGTCCCTCGCGCCGGTCCCGACCCCGGAGGTCCTGTGGCGCAAGCCGCCTGTGCTCGCGATCGCCGCACTCCCGGGGACGACGCTTGGGCGCCTCGGCGGGCCGTCGACCGGGTCGTCGGCGGCGTGGGCCGCGGCGGGCGCCGCCATCCGGAAGCTGCACGACGCGCCGCTGCCACCCCGGCCCGGCCGGGCCGGCCGGAGCATCGTCGCGCTGGCGGCGGAACTCGACGACGAGTGCGAGTTGCTCGTGACGAACGGCCTCCTGCCCGCTGACCTGGTCACCCACAACCGCCAGGTCGCCGAGGCCGCGCTCCGGCCGTGGACTCCGGCGTTCACGCACGGCGACCTGCAGATCGCGCACGTCTTCGTGGACGGCGACGAGGTCACGGGCATCATCGACTGGTCCGAGGCGGGTCAGGGTGATGCCCTGTACGACCTCGCCACCTTCACGCTCGGACACGAGGAGCACCTCGACGACGTCATCGCCGGCTATGGCATCGACATCGACCTCGACATGATCCACGCGTGGTGGTCGTTGCGAAGCCTGCTGGCAGTTCGCTGGCTGATCGAGCACGGCTTCGACCCCTTCGCGCCTGGCTGTGAGGTCGACGTGCTGAAATCCCGGATGTGAGGCTGCGCGGGCCCGACTGCTACGAATGCGTTCTGACGCATCGAGCAGGCCATCCCCAGGGGGCGCATCGCCTGCCCCAACTCTCAACAAAGTGCGGTGCGCAGTCGTCGCCAGCAGATGACGGCGCAGCCGAGGGGGACGAACGCGCGGTGGATGTCGTCGCGGATCTCCCAGCGGATGCACAGACGGCGGGATCAGTGCAGCAGCGCGATCGCTCCCCGATCGGGTGGTGCTTGCTGCCGGCCATCAGCCGGCCGAAGGTCCGCTCGATCACTCACCGCTTGGGCAGCGGCTCGACATAGATTCCCAACCTGGCGCCGTGGTTGAAGATGCTGTTCTGGTAGCCGCCATCCGCCCAGAGCTTGGTCACGCCGGGGTGTGCAGCGGCCAGGTCGTCGAGCGGGAGCTTTCCGCCGGTGGTGTCGTGCACGTTTGCGGCGTTGACAAGGACGGCCGGCACCAGACCGAGCGTGTCCGTAATCAGGTGCCGCTTGAGCCCTTTGATCTTCTTGCCGGCTTGCCGGCTTCGATCAAGGCCCAGCGGGCGTCGGACACGTCACCGCGGTAGGGACGACGAACACTCACGCCTCATGCAACGACTACCAACGGCGCTCGTCACAAAAACATCCCAGAACACCAACTACTAGGATCAGGTGCCCTCTTACTCGTCTAGGGCGTGTGGTGACGCCACCGCACCACAAGATCAAGAAGAATTGCCCCAGACATCGCAGGTGTCACCGCGCGCGGGTGGATTGCGCCTTGTGTGAGCCGGGGTGATCGGGTTCAGAGTGGGGTGGCAGGTACGCGACGGGGGCCATCCGGGCCCGCCCCGTGATCCGCCTGCGGGATCAAGAGGTCACCCGCACCACTGCCCTACCCGCCAACTCTCACGCAGCGTGAGGCGTGCCGCTTGACCAGCTCAGACCAGACCGGAACCGCTCCGCGCCCTCTTCCCGGAGCACCGCCCGGAAAGCTTACGGAGAACACTGTGGAACTCACCAACATCAACCCCACCAAGTCTCCCGGTTCGGCTGACCCTACGGTCCGATCTCTCGGAGGAGTCCGGTCCGCCACCGTCCGCTGGATGTCCCGTGTCCCCGATGGCGTCCGCCTCACTGATATGTCCATCCCCGGCACGCACGAGACCTGCGCGATGTACAAGGCCGGCAGCCTCGGTTGGGCCCGATGCCAGTACCAGCCACTGAGCTGGCAGCTCTATGCCGGAATCCGTTACATCGACATCCGGCTGGGCAGGCACGAGACCGCATTGGGCGTCTATCACGGGCCGTTCTACATGTCCAAGAGTCTCTACTCCGTCCTGAACGACTGCAAGCAATTCCTCAGGGCACACCCGACCGAGACCCTCTTGATGCGAGTGAGGAGAGAAGATAAAACTTCCGACTCCGGCTTCATCGCGCTTTTCGAGAGGGAAGTGTCCAATATCGGCTGGGGTTGGGTCTGGTACGACAAATCCGCCACCCGCTTCCCGACTCTGGAGGAAGCGCGGGGAAGAATCGTCATCATGTCGGGAGAGCCCTACCTGGGCGGGGGAGTCAAGTGGAACGACCCCAGCCTTTTTGTGACACAGGATCTCTACGCGGACCCCTCCGTGGCAGAGAAGCAGAGGCGTGTCGCTGAAAACCTGGAGAGTTCCATCGCGACAGGTGTGGGCGAGGGGCGGAAGAAGCTGTACGTCAACCACACCAGCGCCAACGGCAAGACGGGAAGCAACATCGCTTGGACTCCCTGGGACTTCGCCAGGCGACTGAACCCTTACGTTCTCGATCTCCTGAACGACAAGTACGCCGAGAACATCAGGACCGGTGTGATCGCGATGGACTACGTCTGCACCCCCGATCCAGGCGGGAAGGACGATGCATCGGACATCGATCTCATCGCCGCGGTGATCCGCATGAACGAGTTCAAGAACCCCAGGCTGGCAGACAGCAAGAGTTACGTCATTTGGAACCGGAGCACCGGCAAAGCGATTGGAGCGAAGGGGGGAGCCGGTGTAAAACAGGAGAGTTACGACGGATATCCCAATCAAGTTTGGCAGCCCGTCAGAGGCCGCGCCGGCCTGGTGAACGAGAAGAGCGGGTCGGGCTTCTACCTGGGCAACGTGGCCGAGAAGGCGGTGATGGCTGACGACTACGCCGGATGGGATTTTCAGGAAGTTCCGGGTAAAACGGGGTTCCTCGTCAAACGCTTCGGGAATATCGGCTACCTGCACATCCCCCATGGATCGAAATCCTGGGGCGTACAGGCAGAAGTCGACAAAAACACCAGCTACGACTGGTACCGCTGGCAGTTCGATGAGCGGGTATCGCTGGACCAGAAGGTCATCATGTACGACACGCGGGAAGAAGCGGAGAACGTCGATGTCGACTTCAAGGTCCTGGAACAGGCCGAAGGCGGCTACTACAAGGCCCGCTATACCCTGCGCAACACTGGGACCCGGCCCATCGAAACCTGGGCCGTCGACCTCCTTATGCCGACCGGTGTGACCATCGACACCGTCTGGGGCGCCGCGACCAAAACAAAGACCCGCGACATCGACCCCCCACTCGACCCGCCCCCCGCCAACGGCCAGTCCAACCACGGGACCATCGTTGTCACTCTCACTGGCAACACCGCCCTGCCCACCAGCACCGACGTCCAGATCGAATACAGCGGCAACACACCCGATGACCGCGATCCCACCCCGCACGACTTCACCCCCACCACCGACACGCCCGCCTAATACTCCGGCCATACATCGCGATCGGCCCGACGCCTCGCCATCACGGGCGAGCACGATCTCGCGAATGCCGCAGCTGTCGCTCCGCCGGATCCAGTAGGGGAATTTCGCCCTGGAGCAGCCGGTCATCCGATGGTGGGGGGGGGGAACGGCCGGCTCCGCGCGAGTTCGTCGCGACGACATCGTCCGGCAGCTACTTCCATGGCTCCCGCGTCCGCTACACCCTCAACGAGAACCCTTTGAGTTTCTGATCAATAACCCGCTGACACCACCCCTCGCATTCACATGGTGCTCTCGTCGGGGGTGCAGTCCATCTCCATGGTGTTCAGGACGCATCCGTGGAATGTGGGGCGCATGCCTTGGTTGCCCGATCCGCGCAGGTGGAATTTCACAGACCCGCCGGGCGGAATCGCAGCATCACCGCCATACACGTCCACCCGTGGGGCCGGGTTGCCCTGCGCGTCGGTCTGCTGTACGAAGGCCACGCCGTCGTAAGCCTCGTCGACCTTGAATCCCGGGGGCAGCAGGAACGAGAACTTCCAGTCGGTAAGCGGGTCCCTGTCCGCCGGCAGGCCGGAGATCTGCACCGTGGTCATGTAGTAGTCCTGGTCGTACTGCCCGGCGGGTGTCGCGTAGTCGACTCGGGCCTTGCTTGACCAGTCCCACGGCCCGATGCGGGTGTTGGCCGTGAGCTTGGAGATGGTCCAGTTCTCGCTGTTGCCGCTCTTGCACGTCTGCGCGACCAACTGGACCACGCTCTTGTTGGGCGCTGCCAGGCATTTGTTGCTGTAGTCGCTCTTGAGCCGGTAGTAGCCGTTGCTGCCGTGCTGGGGGACCCAGTTGGTCCCCTTCTCTCGGCCGGGGCACTCCATCAGCTCAATATTCGTGCTTGAAGGCGGCTCCGACATGCACATGGCCTTGCTGTGAGGCACCTGGTTCCAGAACTGAAGCCTGCCGTCCTCAAAGTTCGACAGTGTCCAGTCCTCGGATGTGTCGTAGGCGGGTTGGTATTGGTTGACGACCGTGCCCGGTGTCATCCCGCCGCTCTTGCGGTTCATGACCTTGCCGCTGTCGAGGTTGGTCACCATGTAGTCCCCGGAGTAGCGCGGGAACGGGTCGACGCTGCCGTTGGCGTTCGTGACGGTGTAGGTCAGATAGCCGGCGCCGTACTTTCCCTTGAGCTTCGTGGTGAACGAGCCGGTCCCCATGCCCGGTGTCCAAGTGGCCGAGTCCTCCACCAGGTTGTCGTCATCGCTGGTTGAGCTGCCGCCGTCTTGGTCCATGACGTTGACGTAGATGTGGCCCCCGCCGTCGGCGGTAGTGACCCAGTCGTCTTTGACGCCAGGCAGGTCGTAGGGGAAGTGCTTGTTGGGCAGGTGCTGGCTTTGGCTGAGGGACCACACCTCGCGGGTGCCGTTGGTGATCATTCCGTAGAGGTCGTCCCCGGTTCTTCCCTGCTCGTCGCCGGAGGTCATGGTGAACTTGTCCACCCGGAACCGGTGGCTGCCCGTGGCGGGCTGAAGGAACTCGAATACGCCGTCGATGACGTCGTCGACCTTCGGGATTTTATCGTGCGCACCACCTTTTCCGTTTTTATCCGATCCGCACGGTTCGCTGGTCGAGCGGTTGTCTGCGTTATCGACCGGAACGCTCCACTCCCCCACCGCGTCGTCGCACGGCGCACGGTACGTCAGGTACTGGGTGGGCCCGGGCGCTGCCGGAGCTTTATTCAGTTTCGAGATGAAACCACCGGTTACGGCCAGATCAGCGCACGCGACGCCGGCGGCGCTGCAGAACGCCGCACCGCGAACCCCTCCGTTGGGGCCTCCGAGAGAGACCCAGTGCTTGGCCTGCCCGCGCAGGCCATCAAACTCGATGCCCGTCCCGATCGAGGGAACGAAGCCGCCCTTGACCGCAAACCGAGTAAGCGGCCCCCCGGCGGAGTGCGTAACGATGTCGAACGCCTTGCTGCCGAATACGGACCGCATGTCGTTTCGGAACTTGTACGCGAGAACATCGAGATGTTCGTTCGACTTCCATGACCAATCGCAGAAGTCACTGCTGGTGAAGGAGGCAGAACCGCCCTTCTTTTCCTTGAACGCCGCCTTCATGGTGTCGAAGATGCCGGTATACCCGTTCAGTCCGTGGACGAAGACGACGGGGCGGGCGGACTCGGCTGCGGTGGCGCAGTTCGCACCGGGCCCGGCCGCGGCTGTGGCAGCCGCACCGTTGCCAACGGGTCGCGGCAGGGCTGCCGTTGGTGCCGCGGAGACGCCGGCGACCGCGAGCACCGCAGCGAAGGCGACGACAGCCGTACGTGAAACCATCATTGGATCCCGTCTCGTCTGACGGACCGTCCTACATGCGGCACGGGTTAAACCCGCGGCCATGTCACGCGGCGAATCCAATGTCCGTCCGGGGGAGGGGGCGTTGCCGGGCTGGGCAGGGGGAAGTACGTGGTCATCAGTCGGTTCCACGGTGCTCTCCTGGGCTGGGCCTGAAGCCTGCTGGGGCAAGAGGGGGCGGAGTGAGAGGTTCCTGGCGGCTGTACACCCGTGACAACGATCCCTTCGCCGGATGGATACGCCACCGGCGTTGGACCCGTGCTCGCTTCCGCGACGGGCCGCCACTCGGCAACGGGATGGGTCCGGTTTGTCGCGCATCGCGACGGTGCCCCCTCGGATGCGGGAATCCGGCCGTCGGGGACCCTCCTCGGAACGGGTGTGACCCCGGCAGCGCTGCGAAGAGATCCGTGAACTCGTGTCGGCGGAGCCGGGGATCCGAGTCTCGGATCGGTGACCTCGCTCCGAGGGTTGGTCCTCCGCGCGAGCACGGCGGTGCGCATCCCGCGGTGGGCCACCCGGGCGCGACACCGGCGACGACCCGCACGGCACCATCCGGGCCGGCGCCGAAACGCTGTGGCAGGACGTTCCACCTGAAGAACAAGTTCTTCCCCTACGGCCTGCCCAGCCTCGGCAACAGTGGACCATCTCCAGGCTCGGCAGCGACACCAGGCTGCGCATACGAGCGGTCCCAGCGTCGGCGATTGCTCGAATGAGGCACCGGCGAGCACCGTATCGAGTCCGAAGGTGGACCAGCCGAACCTACGGTTCGAGCGCGAAGGTGACCGAGCCGAACTCGGCATCGCCTGTGAAAGTAGCTCCTCGGAAGTCAGCCCTGCCCATTCGGGGTAGGCCGGTGGCCGGATCGGCGAATGGGTCGAACAGTGCGGTGAGCAGCGCTGAACTGATGGTGTCACCAGGCAGGTTCAGGTCGGCTCCGGGAACCAGGACACCGAGACAGGCGGTTCACTCGGCGGAGTTCACATGCATCAGGCAACAGTCCGAACCCGCAACCGGCGACCACCCCAAAGAAGCGACAGATGGCAGGCATGGCCGAGCCCCTCGCCGGTCCGGCAAGGGGCTCGGCGCAGGTCACGTCACGGGGCGACAGCGAGCTCAATAACCGCGGGTCAGCGCACCCGGCCGCGTGGTTTGAGGGCCACCGGCGGAAGTTCGGGGGCGGGCAGCCGGTCGCCGTCGTAGCCATGCACCTCGCCGAAGCGGGAGTCTTCCATCCAGGCCCTGCGCGCCTCCTCGATCTCCTCGTGCGAACGCCCGATGAAGTTCCACCACATGACGATCTCCTCCTCGAAGGGCTCGCCGCCGAGGAGCATCAGACCGGCGTCGGACTCGGCGCGCAGGGGGAGTTCCGTGCGGCCGCAGCCGAGGTAGAGCATGGATCCGGGCAGTACGGGTACGCCGTCGACCTCGGCCTCGCCCGACATGGCCAGTACGGCGTATTCGAAGTCGGGGTCGAGCGGCAGCCGGGTCTCGGTGCCGCGGGCGAGGGCCAGGTCGGCGCCGACCAGGGGGCTGTAGGTGGTGCCGGGTGAGACGGCGCCGTCGAGGGCGCCGAGGATGACGGTGGCGATCAGGCCCGGGGCGGTGACGACGGGGAGGTCGGCGTGGTGCTGGAAGTGCGGGGTGACCTCGCGGTGGGCGTCCGGGAGCGCGACCCAGAGCTGGGCGCCGTGCAGGAAGCGGGCGTGCGAGCGCGGGGTCTCCTCGGAGTGGGAGATCGCCCGGCCGGAGGTCATCAGGCCCAGCTCGCGCGGGCGTACGGTCTGGAGACTGCCCAGGCTGTCGCGGTGCAGCACCTCACCGTCGTGCAGCCAGCTGACGGTCTGGAGGCCCATGTGCGGGTGGGGCGGCACCCGCATGCCGGGCTCGTCGGCGATGTCGTCGGGCCCGTAATGATCGACAAAGGCCCAGGCACCCACCATGCGGCGGCCCAGATTGGGCAGCAGCCTGCGGACCTCCGTGGACTCCCCCAGCTGGACCCGGCGCGGGCTCAGCAACTCACGTACCGGTTCGGCGACGACAAAGCCGCGACCGCCGCAGACGGTGACGGATGCCTGACGATCAAGATTGCTCATGGCGGACAACCTATTCCCGTGGTGCCCGGCCGGGCAGTACCCACACGAAATCGATAGTGGAATGTTCAACCATCTTACGGTGTTCACGGTGTACGAAGACGATGAAGGAGGGCACGTGGAGACCACGTACTACGAGTACGGAACGGCCGCGGAGCGCTGGGACCGCGCGCAGCTGTTCTTCGACGCCAAGGAGTACGTCACGGCCGCCCGTATCCTCACCGGGCTGGTGGACGAGGTCCCGGAGCAGGTCGCGCCGCGGCTGCTGCTGGCGCGCGCCTACTACCACTCGGCGCGGCTGGCGAAGGCCGAGGCCGAGCTGCGGGCCGTCCTGGAGCGCGACCCGGTGGAGCACTACGCCCGGCTGATGCTGGGCCGCACGCTGGAGCGGCAGGGCCGGACGGAGGAGGCCGCGCCGCAGCTGCGCATGGCCGCCGCGCTGGCCGGCGAGTTCACGCCGTAAGAGGCCGCCCGGCAAGGCGGAGGAGGGAGGCGACGCGGAGGGGCCCCTCCCACGCCCTCAGGGCTGTGGGGGAGTCGTCGCCCGACGACAACGCCGCCGGGCGCCGCCCATCGGCACGCGACGCCGCCCCACCTATCCGCGCGGCCTCCAAGCCGGGGCGCGTTCGCGCGGTGGTGCGCGCTCACGCGGTGACGAGCCCGGTTCCGCCGTCCGGTGGAGCCGGGCTCAGCCCGTCCAGGTCCAGTTGGCGACCTCGGGCAGGTCCGTGCCGTGCTCGCGGATCCAGGCGTGATGGCGGGTACGGACGTCCGCCATCGCCTGGCGTACGGCGACCGCCCGTACCCCCAGCCCCGGCACCCGGTCGATCACATCCATGACCAGCCGGTACCGGTCGAGGTCATTGCGGACGACCATGTCGAACGGGGTCGTGGTCGTCCCCTCCTCCTTGTAGCCGCGGACATGGAGGTTGTCATGCCCCCGGCGGCGGTAGGTGAGCCGGTGGATCAGCCAGGGATAGCCGTGGTAAGCGAAGATCACCGGCTTGTCGGTGGTGAACAGGGCGTCGTACTCGGAGTCCGTCATCCCGTGCGGATGTTCGTCATGGGTCAGCAGCCGCGCCATGTCGACGACGTTGATCACACGCACGACCAGCTGGGGCAGATACCGCCGCAGCAGGTCGGCGGCGGCCAGTGTCTCCTGGGTGGGCACGTCCCCGGCGCAGGCCAGGACGGCGTCCGGCTCCCGGTAGCTGGTCTTGGAGGCGCTCTCCGTACCGGCCCATGACCAGACCCCCGCACCCCGGGCACTGTGGGCGCGGGCCTCGTCGAGCGTGAGCCAGTCGAAGCTCGGCTGCTTGCCGGCGACGATCACATTGACGTAGTCGCGGCTGCGCAGCACATGGTCGGCCACGGCGAGCAGGGTGTTGGCGTCCGGCGGCAGATAGACGCGTACGACCTCGGGGCTCTTGTTCAGGATGTGGTCGACGAAGCCGGGGTCCTGGTGGGAGAAGCCGTTGTGGTCCTGGCGCCAGACGTGGGACGTCAGCAGGTAGTTGAGGGAGGCGATGGGGCGGCGCCAGTGCAGTCGCCGCGAGGTCCGCAGCCACTTGATGTGCTGGTTGACCATGGAGTCGACGATATGGGCGAACGCCTCGTAGCTGGCGAAGAGACCGTGCCGGCCGGTGAGGAGATAGCCCTCCAGCCAACCCTGGCACAGATGCTCGGAGAGCACTTCCATCACCCGGCCGTCGGGCGCGAGATGCTCGTCCGTGTCGAGCGTCGCGGCCTGCCATGCCTTGGCCGTGGCCTCGTAGAGCGCGTCCAGCCGGTTGGAGGCGGTCTCGTCGGCGCCGAAGACCCGGAAGTCGCGCCGTCCCGAGGTGGCTTCCATGACGGATTCCAGCAACGAGCCGAGCACTCGGGTGGGTTCGTGCAGGACCGTGCCGGGCTTGTCCACCCGTACCGCGTGCCGCTCCAGTGGCGGGACCGGCAGATCCCGCAACAGCAGACCGCCGTTGGCGTGCGGATTGGCCCCCAGTCTGCGCGTTCCCGCCGGTACGCAGTCGAGTACGGAGGGGTTGGGCGCGCCCATCGCGTCGAACAGTTCGTCGGGACGGTAGGAGCGCAGCCATGCCTGGAGCATGCGCAGATGGTCGGGGTTGTCCCGGACACCGCTCAGCGGGACCTGATGCGCACGCCAGGTCCCCTCGACGGGCAGTCCGTCGACCTCGCGGGGGCCGGTCCAGCCCTTGGGCGTACGCAGCACGATCATGGGCCAGTACTGCCGGTCGGCGGTCCGGCCCTCACGGGCGTCCCGCTGGATCTGGGCGATACGGTCCAGGGCGCGGTCCATGGTCGCCGCCATGGCGCGGTGGACGGCCAGGGGCTCGTCACCGGTGACATGGAGGGGTTCATGGCCGTAGCCGCGCAGCAGGGAGTCGAGTTCGCCCTCCGGCAGCCGGGCGAGCACGGTCGGGTTGGCGATCTTGTAGCCGTTGAGATGCAGGATCGGCAGGACCGCGCCGCCGTGGACCGGGTCGAGAAACTTGTTCGAGTGCCAGGACGCGGCGAGCGGCCCCGTCTCCGCCTCGCCGTCACCGATCACACAGGCGACCAGCAGCTCGGGGTTGTCCAGTGCGGCTCCGTAGGCGTGCGCGAGGGAGTAGCCGAGTTCGCCGCCCTCGTGGATCGAGCCCGGGGTCTCGGGAGCGACATGGCTGGGGACCCCGCCGGGGAAGGAGAACTGCCGGAAAAGCCGCTCCATGCCCGCCCGGTCCCGGCTGACGTCCGGATAGGTCTCCGAGTACGTGCCGTCCAGCCAGGAGTTGGCGAGGACGGCGGGGCCGCCGTGTCCCGGCCCCCAGACGCAGAGCGCGTCGAGATCCCGGGCCTTGATCACCCGGTTGAGATGGGTGTGCACCAGATTCAGGCCGGGTGAGGTCCCCCAGTGGCCGAGGAGACGGGGTTTGATGTGCTCCGGCGCCAGCGGCTCCTGGAGCAGCGGGTTCGCCATCAGATAGATCTGGCCGACGGCCAGATAGTTGGCGGCACGCCAGTGGGCGTCGAGTGCGGCGAGCTCTGCTTCGGTGAGCCCGGCCGACGCGCCCGCGGTGGTCGTGGTCGCCTTGCGCATACCCGTCTCCCTGTTGGTCCCCGTCCTGACCGTGATCCGGCCCTCCTTCGAGCCGTCGTCCCGGTCGTGGCGGCCCGGTCCAAGGGCCTGTCCGGCGGACCGGACCTAATGGGTGTCGTCCGGTTCCGCGGCGTGCCACACCGTGGTGATGTTGCAGAACTCCCGGATACCGTGCGCCGACAGCTCGCGCCCGTAACCGGAGCGCTTCGCGCCGCCGAAGGGGAGGGCGGGGTGCGAGGCCGTCATCCCGTTGAAGAAGACCCCGCCCGCCTCCAGATCCCGTACGAAGCGGCGCACGTCCTCCTCGTCACGCGTCCAGACGTTGGAACTCAGCCCGAAGGGCGTGTCGTTGGCGAGCGCCACCGCCTCGTCCAGCCCGGAGACCCGGTAGAGCGTGGCCACCGGCCCGAACGTCTCCTCGCGGTGGATCCGCATCGCGGAGGTGATACCGGCGAGCACGGTGGGTTCGTAGTACCAGCCCCGCTCGTGCTCCTTGGGCCGCTGTCCGCCGCAGAGCGCGGTCGCGCCCCGAGTCAGCGCGTCGTCGACCAGCCTCTCCAGATCGGCGCGGCCCCGCTCACTGGAGAGCGGCCCCACATCGGTGGACTCGTCCATCGGGTCGCCGACCGTCAGATCACGCATCCCCGCGGTGAACCGCTCGGCGAAGGCGTCATAGACGTCCTCGTGCACGATGAAGCGTTTGGCGGCGATACAGGACTGGCCGTTGTTCTGCACACGGGCCGTGACGGCCGTACGCGCCGCCCGTTCGATCTCCGCCGAGGGCATGACGACATACGGATCGCTGCCGCCCAGCTCCAGAACGGTCTTCTTGACCTCGTCGGAGGCGATGGCCGCCACCGACCGGCCTGCCGGTTCGCTGCCGGTGAGTGTCGCGGCGGCCACCCGGGGGTCGCGCAGGATGTTCTCGATCGCGCTGGAGCCCACCAGCAGCGTCTGGAAGCAGCCGGCCGGGAATCCGGCCCTGCCGAACAGGTCTTCCAGGTACAGGGCGGTCTGCGGGACGTTCGAGGCGTGTTTGAGGAGTCCCACATTGCCGGCCATCAGGGCGGGCGCGGCGAACCGTACGACCTGCCAGAGGGGGAAGTTCCACGGCATCACCGCGAGGACCACGCCCAGCGGGCGGTAGCGGACGATCGCCCTGGACGCGCCCGCGTCCCGTACGTCGGCGTCCGAGGGGTGCTCGTCCGCGAGCAGTTCCTCGGCGCGCTCGGCGTACCAGCGCATCGTCTTCGCGCACTTCAGCGCCTCGGCGCGGGCCGCCGCGACCGGCTTGCCCATCTCGGTGGTCATGGTCCGGGCGATCTCCGGCGCGTCCTGCTCCAGCAGATCGGCGGCGCGGTTCAGCAGCCGCGCGCGTTCGTCGAATCCGGTGAGCCGGTAGTGCCGGAACGCCTGGGCGGCGCAGGCGATCCGGCTTTCGATCTCCTCGGCTCCCAGCGCGTCGAAGGTCTTGAGCGTCTCTCCGCTGGCGGGATTCACCGTCGCGATGGGCATGGGGGCGATTCCTCCTCGATTCGCCTCGATTCGGCAGTCCGACCCTCCCGTGCCCCGCCCGGCCCCGCAACACGGGACGCGGGCGCGCGGGCCCGGCCACGCGCGATGCGGGAACGGTCGGGGACGCCTTTGCCGGCCCGGCGCGGCGGACCGGCGGGTGCGCGCCGAGGGACCGTCCTGGGCCCCGCGCCGTTCGGCGCGGCGCCGCAGCCGTCGGCGCTCCTCCTCGTCCGTACCGCCCCGGACTCCGGAGGTACGGCCGGTGGCCAGCGCCCATTCGAGGCACCGGCTCTCCACCGGGCAGCCGTGGCACACCTTCTTGGCGCGCTCCGCCCGCTCGACGGCCGGTCCCGAGTCGTCCACGGGGAAGAACAGCTCCGGGTCTACACCGGTGCGGGCCGCGTGCCGCGGCCACTCCTAGGGCGTGTCCCGGTCCCATTCCACGTACAGGACGTACAGGCCGATGTTCAGGCGGCTGTGGTCAGCCGCACAGTCAGTCAGTCCTCTCCACGCACTACGTTCCACTCCTGATCGGCCGTCTCCTGTCGCTCATGGCCGGCTCCGGCCCGGCGCTCGCGCGGGGTGACCCGCGCCGGAACGCAGGTACGTATCCGTCCCTCGCGCTCGGTCGGCCGGTGTGTCACGGCCGGCGCGGGCCGCGGGCCTGGATGGGTGCTCATACCGTCTTCCCTCTCTTCGCCGTGCGTCCGGTCCTTCTGCGTGTATCCGCCATGTATTCCGGTCCTTCTGTCTGTCCGCCGTGTGTTCCGGTCCCACTCGCGTCTGAATCCCGGTGTTCGGCTCCCGGTGTTCGGCTCCTGGTGTTCGGCTCCTGGTGTTCGGCTTCCGCCGTCAGCGGAGGGTCTGTTCCACCAGCAGCCGCAGCCCCGCCGCGATCGAGTCAGCGTCGATACCCGCCGCCCTGAGCTGCTCCGCCGGAGTCGCCGAGCCCGGCATGTTCCCCACCGCGAGCCGTACGAGCCGCTTCGGCGCGGGACGGCCGTCGGAGAACACCTCTGCCACCGCGTCCCCGATGCCGCCCTGCGGATGGTGGTCCTCGACCGTGACCAGGCAGCCGGTCTCGTCGGCCGCGGCCTGGAGCGTGTGTTCGTCGACGGGCTTGACCGAGTACAGGTCGACGACCCGTACGGGGAAGCCCTCCCCGGCCAGCAGATCCGCCGCCTTGAGGCACTCGTGGACCGTGACTCCGGTGCCGATCAGCGTCACACGGTCCGCGTCCGAGCGGCGCAGCACCTTGCTGCCGCCGACGGGGAACCGTTCGTCGGGGCCGTAGATGACCGGTGTCGCGCCCCGGAGCGTACGCAGGTAGCAGACGCCGGGCAGTTCGTACATCGCCGCCACGAGCCGCGCCGCCTGGTTGGCGTCGCAGGGGTGGAGCACCGTACTGCCGTGTATGGCACGGAACATCGCCAGGTCTTCCAGGCCCATCTGGGACGGACCGTCCTGGCCGATCGAGACGCCCGCGTGCGAGCCGACGACATTGATCGAGGCCCGGCTGACGGCCGCCATCCGCAGGAAGTCGTGCGCGCGGGTCAGGAAGGCCGCGAAGGTCGACGCGTACGGGACATGGCCCAGCGCCTGCATACCGACGGCGGCGGCGATCATCTGCTGCTCGGCGATGTAGCACTCGAAGAACCGCTCGGGGTGTTCCTTGGCGAAGAACTCCGAACGGGTGGAGTCGCTGACCTCGCCGTCCAGCACGACCACGTCCTCGCGGGCCGTGCCGAGGGCCGCGAGTGCCCTGCCGTAGGCGTCACGGGTGGCGACCGAGTCGCCGAGGTCGTAGCGCGGCAGCCTGATGGTGCCGCGCCGTCCGGCGCTGCGGGCGGGGTGCTCGGGCTCGGTGGGCTTCGCCACCGACACCCGGATGGAGCGCCGCCCGCCCAGTTCCTCGATGGCGCTCTCCGCGTCGGGCAGCGGCTTGCCGTGCATGCCCTCGCGATCCTCGACGGAGGCGACGCCGCGTCCCTTGCGGGTGCCCGCGATGATC
Organism: Streptomyces sp. NPDC056835; assembly: GCF_042789485.1. NCBI lineage: Bacteria > Bacillati > Actinomycetota > Actinomycetes > Kitasatosporales > Streptomycetaceae > Streptomyces > Streptomyces sp. NPDC056835. The sequence continues at coordinate 27,143 of NZ_JBHUBB010000025.1, read as the reverse complement.
GCGGTCGGCTTGCGGAAGGTCGACCTGGCCTCGGTGAAGGCGGCGTCGACGGCATCGAGGTCATGGCCGTCGATCTCGATGGTGTGCCAGTCGAAGGCGCGCAGCCTGCGGCCGTAGGCGTCCAGATCCCGCTGATGGCGGGTGGGGCCGCGCTGACCGAGGCGGTTGACGTCGATGACAAGGGTCAGCGAGTCGAGATGCTGGTCCCCGGCCTCCTCGATCGCCTCCCATACGGAGCCCTCGGCCATCTCGCTGTCGCCGGACAACACCCAGACGTGGTACGGAGTGTGGCTGAGCCGCTGGCCCGCGAGCGACATGCCGACACCGACGGGCAGTCCCTGGCCCAGCGATCCGGTGGCGACATCGACCCAGGGCAGCCGTGGGGTCGGATGGCCTTCGAGCCGGCTGCCGAGGGTGCGATAGGTGAGGAACTCCTTCTCGTCCACCGCGCCGGCCGCCAGATACATGGAGTACAGCAGCGGCGAGGCATGTCCCTTGGAGAAGATCAGCCGGTCGTTGCCCGGATCGTCCGGCCGGTCGAAGTCGTAGTGCAGATGGTTGGCGAGCAGCGCCGCCATGAGGTCGGCGGCGGACATCGAGGAGGTGGGATGGCCCGATCCGGCCGCATCGGCGACCCGTACCGAGTCCACCCTCAACTGCTGTCCCAGCTCGGTGAGTTGTTCACTGTTCAGATGGTGGGGGCGGCTTTTCGAGCGCTTACTCTTCGGACCTTGGCTGTTCGGACCTTGGCTGTTCATGTCACTCCTTAGGGGGTGCGCCGGGAACCCTCGCCAGTTCGGGGGAAGACGATTCGAGCGGCACCGTCCACGAGCGGACCAGTCCGAGCTGGACGGACTGCCGCGGCAGGACCGCGTCGAGCATCCAGTCGGCGGCGACCCGCACCCGGTTTCCCGGCATGGCCGCCAGGTGGTAGCCGCGCGTGACAGCGCCCGCGAGCGGTCCCGACAGCGGCACCCCGAGCGGGTTGGCCGCGGCCTTGACTCCGCCGAGGTCCACGACGAACCCCAAGTCGTTGTGTTTGTAGGTCTGCCGCTCCCCGTATCCCAGGGAGGCGGCCACATTGCGGCCCGCCACCTTGCCCTGCCTGCCGGCGTGCTGAGCCGTCATCGGGGTGAAGTGCCCGGGCCTGGTGAGATCCGGTACGGCCGCGGCGTCCCCGCAGGCGAACACCTCGGGGTGGCCGGGCACATTGAGCTGAGGATCCACCAGCACCCGGCCGCGCTCGACGGACAGCCCGAGGTCGGAGACCAGCGGATCGGGCCGTACGCCCACACACCAGACCAGGGTGTGGGTCTCGATGAACTCACCGTTGTCCAGCGTGATCCCGGTCGGTCGCGCCTCCTTGACGGAGGTGCCCGTACGGACGTCCACGCCGCGTTCGCGCAACACCCGCTGGGCGGTGTCCGACAGCCTGTGGTCCAGCTCCGGCAGGACGCGCGGGGCGATGTCGAGGAGCAGCCAGCGGGGTTTGTCCGTCTGGCGCCACGCGGGCTGTTTACGGACCAGCGCGTTGGTGAAGAGCTTGCCCTGGGCGGCGACTTCGGTGCCGGTGTAACCGGCGCCGACCACGACGAAGGTGGCGCGTGCGGCGGCCTCCGCCCGGTCGCCGGTGACAGCGGCCAGCTCTATCTGACGGGTGATGTGATCGCGCAGATAGAGCGCTTCGGGCAGTCCCCGGAAGCCGTGCGCGTACTCCGCCACTCCGGGGACGGGAAGCAGCTTGTTGACGCTGCCCACGGCGAGGACGAGCCGGTCGTACCGCAGCTCGCCCCGGTCGCCCTCCGGCCCGGTGTAGCCGATACTGCGCGCCTCCAGGTCGATATGGTCGGCCTCGCCGAGCACAAGCCGTACCCGTGGCAGTGTGCCCGGGATCGAGACCGTCACCCGGCGCGGCTCCAGAATGCCCGCGGCCACCTGAGGCAGGAGCGGAAGGTAGAGGAAGTAGTCGGTGGGGTTCAGCAGCACGATCTCGGCCGCGCCCCTGACTCGGTGGCAGAGGGTACGGGCGGCTTGGTAGCCGGCGAACCCGGCCCCGACGATGACTATGCGTTCTCGGCTCACGTTCGACTCCGGAGGGTTACATTTCGGGTCGTACGGGTCGTTTTGTCACGTGCCCGACGACAGCGGTGACAAACACGGGGGATCGCGCGGAGGCGGTCCACGCACCCTGTCGCAGGGGTGCTCACCTGCCGTTTGACACCGCGGTGATTGGTGGGAAGGTGGACGGAGCGGATGAGCCGATCCCGGGCAGCGCGCGCCATGAAAGCTCTCGTGTACGACGGCGACCGGATGAGTGTCCGACGTGAGGACGGCCGGGCGCACGGAAGCGAGGAGAGGGACGTGAGCGGCGACAACGGCGAGTCGATGGGCGACGAGGTCTACCAGCCCGACGGCGCCGAGATCGGCGAGGACGAGGGCATCCTCGATCCCGAGGACACCCTCATCGACCGGGGTTCCGACCCCTTCGACGAGGGCTGGTCGCCTCCCGAACGCCCGCTCGGTGTCGAACATGTCGGTACGACGGCCGCCGAGCAGCGGGTGGGGGAAACGCTCGACCAGCGGCTCGCGGAGGAGGTCCCCGACGAGGGCGCCCTTGTCGGGGACGGCATCGGGGATCTGCCGTACGGCGAGGGTGAGCGGCTGGACGACGAGGTCGGTGACAGCCGCTCGGGCCGGCTGGTGGCTCCCGACGAGGGCGCACACGAGGACGCCGAGAAGGACATGATCGCCCGCGATGTCGGCATCGACGGAGCCGCGGCTTCGGCGGAGGAGGCCGCGGTGCATCTCGTCGCGGAGCCGGGCGACGAGTGGGAGTGACCTTCCCGGGACAGCCCTTCGGCGATTCCGCGATTCGCGCGGTTCAGCGATTCGCGCGGTTCTCCAGGCGTAGCTGGACTTCCTCCTCCTGGTCGCCGGAGGCCGTACCGACCATGCGGACGGTGAACGCGGAGGCGAGGCTCTTGCGGAGACTGTCCACCGCCGTGTAGCCGCCCTGGAGGGTAGCCACCACCGGCGCCCTCAGCCGCGCCGGGCGGGGCTCCGCGCGTAGCTCGGACACATTGAACGTCGCGATCCACACGGTCGGGCGGCCCTCGGCCGCCTCCTGCGGGACATCGTCCGCCGCGCGGTCGCAGGCGAAGGCCGTACGGAGCGCGCCGAACACCACCCGCGCGTCTTCCTTCTCATCACCAGTGAGAGCCACGACGACATCCGCCGCGGGCTGGTCCGCACTGTTCACGTGGATCGTTCCTCTCCGTCGCCGCTCCGAACCGGTCGTCTCCAGACTCGCCCCGGTCCCCGGAGTGTGCGACTGGAAGCGGTCAACAGGGCGCACCCGACCGCTCGGCCGCCACGCACTTGCTGGTGTCGCCCGGCGGGCCGGCGGGCCGGCGGTCTCAAAGCGGCTTCGCGTCGGCGGCGCTCGCGGTACGGAGCCGTCCTGCCAGGGCCGCCGTCTGCCGACGCAGGCGCTGGAGGGGCGTGGGTGGCAGCTCGCGGGCGGCGCCCCGGGCGTAGTGGCGTTCGACATAGAACTGGCCGACGGACAGGACGGTCGTGACGATGATGTACCAGATGGTCGCCACCATCAGCAGCGGGACGATCTGATACGTACGGTTGTAGATCAGCTGCACCGAGAACAGCAGGTCCTGCACGGCGAGAACACTGACGATGCTGGTCCCCTTGAGCGTGCCGATGAGCATATTGCCCGCCGTGGGGACGATCGACCGCATCGCCTGGGGCACGACGATACGGCGCAGCACCCGTCGGCGGCTCAGACCGAGTGCCGCGGCCGCCTCCGTCTGGCCGGCGTCGACGGAGAGGATGCCGCCACGCACCACTTCGGCCGCGTAGGCCGCCTCGTGCAGGGTGAGGCCGATCAGCGCGGTGAGTCCGGCGCCGAAGAGGTTCACGGTCTTGAAGGTGAGGAATTCCGGGCCGAAGGGAATCCCGATCCCCAGGGTCGGATAGAGCGCGCCGATGTTGAACCAGAACAGCAGCTGCACCAGCAGGGGGGTCGAGCGGAAGATCCATACGTACCCCCAACTGATGGTACGCAGAACGGGGTTGACGGAGAGCCGCATGACGGCGAAGACCGTACCGATGAGGAAGCCAAGCACCATCACGGCGGCGGTCAGCCAGAGGGTGAGCAGCAGGCCGTCCAGTACGGCGGGGGTGGTGAAGTACTGGCTCACCACACTCCACTGGAATCTCTCGTTGCGGACGAGCGAATTGACGATCATCGCGAGGCCGAGCAGCGCCAGCGCGGCCGACAGCCACCGGCCGGGGTGGCGGCGGGGAACGATACGGGAGATCTCGTCGGGTCCTGGTGGGGAGAGCGGCGAGGTCCCCGGAATCCCCGGCGGGGCGGAGGCGCGCGGTCCATCGAGCGAGGGCGATACGGGCATGAGGGGCTCCGGCGGGAGAGAGGTCGGCGGCGTGGACCCGGCGGCATGGACCGGGCGGCAGGTGTCATCACGCGTACCGCGTCCCTCAACACGGCCGGTGCGGACCGGTGTTCACACAGGAGCCCGGCACCGCACACCCCTCGATCGTACGGGCGCACGCCGGAGGACTGTCAAGGCCGCCCCACCGCCCGCGCTGCCCACAGAGCGAGAGCCTGTTGACTTCACCGAACGTCCCGTGCTCAATTGGCCTTATGCAGAAGCAGCTGCCGTTGGTCATACGCGGCCACATAGACTTCGGTCGTGTGTGGTCCGCTTCTTGTTGCGCCTGACCCGGCAGCGGGCCGCCTGACCGGCCCCTCCCTCCCTCGGTGATCCCGTCTCTTCGGTGACCCCGTCGCGGGCCGATTTCTCGTATCTCACCGGGCGTTCGCTGCCGCCTCTCTCCCTGAAGCGCCCCCTTCCTCTCCCGTCATCGCGCCCTCGCATCCCGTCATCGCGCCCTCGCACCATCCCGTCCGGCTGCCCAGCGCCGCCCGGCCGCTGACCCGTACCGCCGGTGGTCCCCCGTGTCCGCCGTGTCCACGCGACGCCCCGGGTCTTCCTCGGCATGCCTTCCCGCCGACGCACACCCATCTCCCTGTACGAAAGGTCCGTCATGCCTGTGGAGTTCCTCGGCATAGCCGCCACCCACAACGGGTCGGAGACACATCCCCGCTCCGGCGCAGCGTTTGACAAGGAGTTCACACTCAAGCTGGCCCGTGCCCACGAGGACCATGGCTGGGACCGGGTGCTGTTCGCGTACGGTTCCGGCTCGCCCGATCCCGCTCCGGCCGCCGCGTACATCGCCTCCCGGCTGGACAAGCTGCGGATCCTGCTCGCGCACCGGCCGAATGTCTCGTATCCCACCTTCGCCGCCAAGACATTCGCCACGCTCGACCGGATCAGCGACGGCCGGCTGACGGTGCACTTCATCACCGGTGGCAGCGATCACGAGCAGCGCCGTGAGGGGGACACGCTCACCAAGGACGAGCGTTACTCCCGCACCCGTGAGTACATCGAGATCGTCAAGCGGATCTGGACCGAGCACGAGCCCTTCGACCACGAGGGCGAGCACTACCGGTTCCACGACTTCGTCAGCGATGTGTTCCCCGTCCAGCGGCCCAGGCCCGATGTCTCGTTCGGCGGCTCCTCGGCCGCCGCGTACGCGGCCGGTGGCGCCGAGGCGGACATCTACGCGCTCTGGGGCGAGCCGCTGGAGAAGACCGCCGAGCAGATCGAGGCGGTGAAGGCCGCCGCGCGTGCGGCGGGACGTACGACGCCGCCCCGTATCCAGGTGGCCTTCCGGCCGATCATCGCGCCGACCGAGGAGCTTGCCTGGGAGAAGGCGCACCGGACGGTGGACGCGATCAAGGCCCGTAAGGAGAAGGGCGAACCGGCCGTGGTGCGCCACCACCGGCGGGGCGAGCCGGAGAACGCCGGCTCGCAGCGGCTGATCTCGATCGCGCGGTCGGGTGAGCGCTACGACCGGGCGCTGTGGACCCCGACCGCCGCTGCCACCGGGGGCGCGGGCAACTCCAACGCCCTGGTCGGTACGCCGGAGACGGTCGCGCGGGCGCTGCTCGACTACTACGACCTCGGTGTCGACATCATCTCCGCACGCGGGTACGACCTGCTCGGTGACGCCATCGACTTCGGCAGGCATGTCATTCCGCTGGTCCGCGAAGAGGTCGCCAAGCGCGACGCGGAGGGCGCGGCGCGTGGCCCGGGGACCCTGGTCGAGGCCGGCTGATGACCTCCGTCGCCGAACCCGGCGGTCTGACCTGGCTGTCGACCTCCGTCTCCGATCCACGGGTACTGCCGATGCTGCGCGAGCTGGGGCATGAGTACTCCACCCGCTACGGCAAGGACGCGCACGGCGAGCTGGCCCGCTACCCCGCCGAGGAGTTCGACCCGCCGCACGGAGTCCTGCTGTTGTTGCTGGAGCACGGCGAACCGATCTCCGGTGGGGCGTTCCGCCGCTACGACGACAGCACGGCCGAGCTGAAGCGGATCTGGACCCACTCCGCGCACCGCCGGCGCGGGCTGGCGAAGCGCGTTGTCACCGAGCTGGAACGTATCGCCGTCATACGGGGCTACCGTCGCGTCTACCTCACCACCGGGCCGCGCCAGCCGGAGGCCAGGGGGCTGTATCTGACGGCCGGTTACCTACCGCTGTTCGACACGGGGGCGGATCCGGAGACCATCGGTCCGCTCCCCTTCGAGAAGCACCTCGCGGACCGTCCCGTCGGCTCATCGGATTCCCCCGAAAGAGAGCTGTGACCCCGTGCGCATCCTGATCCCGGGCCGTGCGCGGCCCGTTCGTCACCAGGTGGCCGCCGCGCTGATGGCCGCCCTGCTGCTGCCGGTACTCGCGGGCTGCGGATCGGACGCGGCCTCCGGGAGCGAGGCGGCCGGCGCCGCCTCCCCCGCGCCGTCCGACGATGTCACCGCCTCGCTCAAGAAGAACGCGTCGCTGGCGGCCCTGCTCCCCGAGGACGTCAGGAAGCGGGGGACCGTACGGATCGCCTCCTCCGTGGGAGCGCCGCCCAGCGCCTACTACCCCGACGCGTCGACCAGCCGTCCCGCCGGACAGGACATCGACATCGCCGACGCTGTCGGCAAGATCCTGGGAGTGGAGCTGCGCCGCGAGGAGGCGAGTTTCGAGGCGATCCTGCCCGCGCTCGGCAGTGGCAAGTACGACGTCGGCACCGGCAACTTCGGGGTCACCGACGTACGCCGCAGGACGGTCGACTTCGTCACCTATATCAATGACGGTCAGGGGTTCGCCGTCCGCGCGGACGACAAGAGCATCGACAAGGTGACCCGGCTCGACCAGCTGTGCGGCAAGACCGTCGGGGTGGGGGCGGGCACCACCTTCGAGGCCACCCTCAACTCCCAGAAGGGCGTCTGCGCCGACGCGGGCGAGAAGCCGTACAAGGTCAGTGTGTTCTCCGAGAACGGGGCGCTGCTCACCAGCCTCCAGCAGAGCCGGGTCGATGTGGTCATGTCGACGATCAACGGTCTGCGCTACCAGGCGGCCCAGCCGGCGGCCGGGGTCAGGTTCCTCGGCGAGTTCCACCGGCTCGATGTCGGCTTCGCCTTCGCGAAGGGCTCCCCGCTGCTCAAGGCGTTCCAGGGAGCCGTCAACCAACTGATCGACGAAGGCACCTACCGCCGGATCCTCGACAAGTGGGGAACGGGGGATTCCGCGATCGAGGAGTCCCGGATCAGTCCGCCCGAGCAGAAGTAGCCGGCAGGAGCCACCGATGGACACCGCAACCGGCGCCGCGAAAGCCGCGCCGCCGCCCGGCCACCTCGTACCACCGCGCGGACCGGTCCCTGACCGGGACGATCTCGCCACACTGAAGGTCGTGCCCGCGCGTCACTACTGGCGCTGGGTGGCGGGCGTGGCCGCGCTCGTCGTGGTCGCCCAGTTCAGCCACGGTCTGGTCACCAACCCGGGCTGGGACTGGGACACCTTCTTCCGCTATCTGTCCGCCGACACCGTGCTGACGGCCGTCTGGGTGACGCTCCAGCTCACCGTGTACGGCACGGCGCTCGGCTTCGCGCTCGGCGTTGTGCTCGCCTTCATGCGGCTGAGCAGGAGCGTCATCCTCCAGACGGTGGCGTGGACATACATCTGGGCCTTCCGTTCCATCCCGCTGATCGTGCAGCTGCTGTTCTGGTTCAATCTCGCCTATCTCTACAAGGAGTTGGGGATCGGCATCCCCTTCGGTCCTGTTCTGTGGAGCTTCGACACGCTCAACCTGGTCAGCGCGCTGTCCGCCGCCGTCATCGGGCTCGCGCTGCACCAGGCCGCGTACGCCGCGGAGATCGTGCGCGGCGGGATCATCTCGGTCGACGCCGGGCAACTGGAGGCGGCGGCCGCCCTGGGCATCCCCCGGCTGCGGCAGTTGCGCCGGATCCTGCTGCCGCAGGCGATGCGCGGCATCCTGCCCAACGCCGCCAACGAGGTCATCTCCCTCTTCAAGGGAACTTCGATCGTGTCGGTGATGGCGATCGGGGAGCTGTTCTACCAGGTGCAGGTGATCTACGGCCGTAATGGGCGGGTCGTACCGCTGCTGATGGTCGCGACCGCCTGGTACATCCTGCTGACCACCCTGCTGACCATCGCCCAGTACTACGTGGAGCGGCACTTCGCGCGCGGCGCCGAGCGTACGCCCCCGCCCACTCCGCTCCAGCGGGCCCGGAGCTTCACCCGCAGGATGCGGGCCGCCGCCGCCACGGGAGGTATCCAGAAATGAGCACCAACTCCGATTCCGTCACCGGCACGGCTGTGGGTACGTCCGCCGACAGTGGTCTGATGGTCGATGTGCGCGGTGTCCACAAGAACTTCGGTGCGCTCGAAGTACTGCGCGGGGTGGACCTCCAGGTCCGCACCGGCGAGGTCACCGTCGTGCTCGGTCCCTCGGGGTCCGGGAAGTCGACGCTGCTGCGCGGCATCAACCATCTCGAAAAGCTCAACCGGGGATACGTCAGCATCGACGGCGAGCTGATCGGCTACCGCCGCGCGGGCTCCAAGCTGCATGAGCTCAAGGAACGGGAGGTGCTGAAACAGCGTCTGCACATCGGTTTCGTCTTCCAGAACTTCAATCTGTTCCCGCATCTCACGGTGGTCGAGAACATCATCGAGGCTCCGGTCTCGGCGCTGCGCCGGTCCCGTAAGGCCGCCGTGGAGCAAGCCGGACGGCTGCTGGAGCGGGTGGGTCTCGCGGACAAGGCCGACGCCTATCCGCGTCAGCTCTCGGGCGGCCAGCAGCAACGCGTGGCCATCGCCCGCGCCCTCGCCCTGGAGCCCAAGGTACTGCTCTTCGACGAGCCGACCTCCGCGCTCGACCCCGAACTGGTGGGCGAGGTCCTCGATGTCATCAAGGATCTGGCCCGTTCCGGCACCACCATGATCGTCGTCACCCATGAGATCGGCTTCGCCCGCGAGGTCGCCGACACCGTCGTCTTCATGGACGACGGGGTGATCGTTGAGCAGGGTCCGCCGGCGGATGTGCTCGACCGCCCGCTGCACGCGCGTACCAGGGCGTTCCTGTCCAAGGTCCTGTGAGGTCCGTTCCCTCGTTCCCTCGTCCTCTCGTCCCTTCGTCCGTCCTTCCGTCCTTCCGTCCTTCCGTGTGTTCCGCCACCCTGCCGAGGAGCCCTCCGTGCCGCCCCGTCGTCGTCCCCTCCGTATCACCGCCGCCCTGCTCGGCCTGGTCACCGCCTTCTCGCTCACCGCCTGCGGCAACTCCGCCGATGGCAGCACCGACAAGGCAGCACCCCAGAGCGGCGACAAGAAGGACAAGAACGGGTTTCAGATCGATCTGGGCCCCGATCAGAAGCGGATCACCACGCCCGAGGTGGAGTCCATCGCGGCGCTCGTCCCGGCGGAGATCCGGGAACGGGGCACCCTTGAGGTCGTCAACGCGGCCGGCTCGGTGCCTCCGCTCGATTTCTACGCCACCGACGACAAGACCGTGATAGGGGTGGAGCCGGACCTCGCCTCGCTGGTCGCGGACGTCCTCGGCCTGAAGCCGCACTACAACACCGTCGACTGGGCGAATATCTTCGTCGGTCTCGACAGCGGCAAGTACGACCTCGGCCTCAGCAACATCACGGTCACCGAGGAGCGCAAGGAGAAGTACGACTTCGCGACCTACCGGCTGGACAACATCGCGTTCGAGGCCAAGAAGGGCACCGACTGGCGGGTGAAGGGCCCGGCGGACGTGGCGGGCCGGACGATCGGGGTCGCCTCGGGCACCAACCAGGAGAAGCTGCTGGTCGACTGGGGCAAGGCGAATGTGGCGAAGGGTCTGAAGCCCACCGAGATCAAGATCTACCAGAATTCCAGCGACTACTACCTGGCGCTCGGCTCCGGCCGCCTCGACGCGTATCTCGGCCCCAACCCGGTCGCCGCGTACCACTCCGCCTCCACCGGCCAGACCGAGATCATCGGTACGTTCTCGGGGGCCGGGGACGAAGTCCAGGGCAAGATCGCGGCCACCACCAAGAAGGACAACGGTCTGATCAAGCCGTTCCAGCAGGCGATCGACACCGTCATCAAGAACGGTACGTACCAGAAGGTCCTGGAGCGGTGGGGGCTGGCGAACGAGGCCGTGCCCTCCTCCGAACTCAACCCCGAGGGACTGCCGAAGACCGGTCAGTAGCCGGATCGGGCACTCCCCCACCGGCCCTCGCGCAAACGGGGCCCCGGACGCAGCGGAAGGCAGTCATGAAATTCTCCGTCCTCACGATCGTCGGCCACGCACCACACCCCCTCACCGGGGAACTCCCGCCCGCCGCCGACCGGCTGAACGAAGTCGTCGAGCTGGGGGTGGAGGCCGAGCGGCTCGGCTTCGACGCCTATGCCGTCGGGGAGCGGCACGCGGGCCCGTTCCTCTCCTCCAGTCCCACGGTGCTCCTGGGCGCGCTCGCGTCCCGTACCTCGCGTATCCGGCTGCTGACCGGGGTCACGGTCGTGGCAATCCTGGACCCGGTGCGGGTGGCCGAGGACTACGCGACGCTGGACCAGCTCTCCCGGGGCCGGATCGAGCTTGTCATCGGCAAGGGCTCGGAGGCCGGACACTTCGACCTCTTCGGTCTGGACGAGGAACGGCAGTGGGAGTACCAGGCCGAGAAGTACGAGCTGCTGCGCAGGCTCTGGCGCGAGGAACACCTCGACTGGGAGGGCCTGTTCCGGCCGCCGCTCAAGAACGTCACGACCGTGCCACGCCCGTACGCCGGTCCTCCCCGGGTGTGGCACGGCTCGGCCACGAGCCTCAACTCCCCCGAGCTGGCGGCCAAACACGGCGATCCGCTCTTCACCGCCAACGCCATCCAGCCGCGTGAGGCATACGCGCGGCTGATCAGCCACTACCGCGAGAAGTTCGAGGAGTACGGACACGATCCGGCGCGGGCCCATGTGGCGGCGGGCTCCGGCGGTCTCTATATCGCGGATACGACGGAACGGGCGGTCAGCGACTTCAAGGAGCAGTACGAGGCCCGCGTCCAGCAGCTCTTCAAACCGCATCTGGTGGGCAAGGCCGGCTACAACACCCCCTTCACCACCATCGAGGAGGCGATAGAGAGCGGCCCGCAGCTCATCGGCAGTCCGCAGCGGATCATCGACAAGATCCTCGGTTACCACGAGGTCTACGGGCACGATCTGCAGTCCGTCACCGTCGACGGGTTCGGGCTGGGCCTGCCCGAGCAGCGTGAGCAACTCCAGCGGTTCGCCGAGGAGATCGCGCCGGTGATCCGGCGTGCGGCGCCCTCGGCGCTGTGGGCCGCACCGGAGCCGGGAGCCGCGCCGGAGCCGGGAGCCGCGCCGGAGCCGGGGGCCGCGCCGCGTCCGTAGCCAGTTGGCCGGCCCACCCCCCTTGTACCGGTCCCGCGCCCGCTGACGGGAGACAGCCATGGTGCGGGACCTGCCGGGGCCGGGGCATCCCTGCCGGGCGGCTGGTGGGATGCCCCGGCCCGTCCGGCGGGCGCGTGGCCGCGGCGGGCCGTACGTCCGAACGGGTTGTCGCCGCCCCCGGCCGAGTGTCGTCCGGCGCGGGTGGGGCCGGTGGCACGGTCCGCCGAAGAGACTCGCGGATGTGACGGATACCCAGGGACCCCAGGGAGACGAAGGCCGAGGCGGTCAGGACCAGGGCCAGGCCCAGGCCCAGGGCCAGAACCGGGACCGGGACCGGGACCGGGACCGGGGCGACACCTCCTCCGCGCCGCTCTCCGTGCCGGAACTCGACGCCGAGCAGTCCACGATGCTGCGGCTGGTCGGGCGGGAGTGGGGGCGGGTGTCCGCCGGCCCCGACGAGTGGCGGCGCGCGCTGCCCGTGGACCCCGATACCGGCAGCTACCCGGAACCGGCGCAGATCGTCCCGGCCCGCTTCGGCCGTTTCGTACAGGTGCCCGAGCTCAACGCGCCGCCGCCCGAGGCGATGGACAGCGAGATGGGCGCACCTCTCGGCAGGTTCGGCGGTTCCGTCCGGCACGCGCTTCTGGGGGCGCCGCTGAAGAGCACGGCCATCGCGCGGGAGCGGATGCGCAAAGTGATCGCGCTGCCGGTGCTCTCCGCCGACGCGCTGTCGTCGGTGGCGTACGGTCCCGAGGCGCTGCTGGTGGTCCTGGTGCTCGGAGGTGCCGCGGGGCTCGCGTATTCGGTGCCGGTGGCCCTCGCGATCGTCTTTCTGATGCTGGCCGTCGGGGTGTCGTACCGTCAGACGATCCGGGCGTATCCGCAGGGAGGCGGCTCGTACATCGTCGCCACGGACAATCTGGGGCGGATTCCGGGGCTGATGGCGGCGGCCGGTCTGATGACGGACTACGTCCTGACCGTCGCCGTCTCGGTCTCCTCGGGGATGGCGGCGGTCACCTCCGCGGTCCCGGGGCTGGCCGATGACGCCGTGCTGATCGGCGTGCTGGTCATCGCCGTACTGCTGGCGGGGAATCTACGGGGTGTCCGGCAGGCCGGGGCGCTGTTCGCCGCGCCCACCTATGCCTTCATCCTCGCCATCACCGCGCTGGTGATCGTCGGTGTGTACGACGCGGCCGGCCGGGGCTTCGAACCCGTGCCGACCCCGCCGCTGCACGCGGTCGAGGGTGTCGGTCTCCTGCTGGTGATGCGCTCCTTCGCCTCGGGTTCGACGGCGATGACCGGTATCGAGGCGATCTCGAACGCCGTGCCCGCCTTCAAGCCGGTCGCCTGGCGAAACGCACGCACCACCCTGTCCTGGATGGTCGGGCTGCTCATCGCGCTGTTCGCCGGCACGATGGCGATGATCTATCTGGAGGGCGTGATCCCGCAGTCGCGGGAGACGGTGCTGTCCCAACTGGCCCATCGCAGCTTCGGTTCCGGCGCCATGTACATCTTCACCCAGGCGGCGACCGCGCTGGTGCTCCTGCTCGCGGCGAACACGGCGTACAACGACTTCCCCCGGGTGCTGTACCTGCTGGCGCGCGACAACCACGCACCGCGGATCTTTCTGCGTCTCGGCGACCGGCTGGCCTTCAGCAACGGGATCATCGTGCTTTCCGTGACGGCCGCGTGTGTCTATGTCGCGTTCGACGGGAAGACCGCCTCGCTGATTCCGCTGTACGCCGTCGGGGTCTTCCTCGCCTTCACCCTGTCGCAGAGCGGGATGGTGATGCACTGGTGGCGCAAGCGCGACCGGCACTGGCGCAAGAGCCTCTGTTTCAACGCCACCGGCGCGCTGCTCTCCGCGGTGGTCTTCATCACCGCCGGGATCACCAAGTTCACCGAAGGAGCATGGCTCGCGATTCTCACCGTCGCCCTGTTCCTCCTGGTGACGACGCGGATCCGACGCCATTACGACAAGGTCGGGGAGGAGCTGCGGCTGCATTCCCAGACGATCGAGGTCCCCAGCCGTACGATCACGCCGCAGCCGTGCGCGGAACCGCCGACCGGCCCCGGGGCCCCGTCGGCCAGGACGGAGGACTCGGAGGCCGAGGACTCACCGGAGGAGATCCGCCATCTCTCGGTCGTCCCGGTCGACGCACTGCATCAGGCGAGCATGCGCGCGCTGGCGTACGCCGCCTCCCTCCAGCAGCCCGTACTGGTGCTGCATGTCAGCCCCAGCGACGAGGACGCCGAGCGGTTCGCTGAGGCCTGGACGCTGTGGGGCGACCATCTCCCGCTGCGGATCGTGCTCTCCCCCTATCGGGCTACGGTGGCGCCGCTCATCAGCTATCTCGAATCCCTGCACCGTCAGCGCCCCGATCTGACCATCACGGTGATCCTGCCGGAGATCGTCGAACGGCACTGGTGGCACCGTCTGCTCCACACCCCGCTGGCCGGACGGCTGCGACGCGCGCTCCGGCCCCTTCCGAAGATCGTGGTGACCACCGTTCCGTTCCATGTCTAAGGGGGCACGCGGATAGGTGGGGCGGCGGCGCGTGCCGATGGGCGGCGCCGCACCTATCCGTGCGGTCTCTAAGTCCTGGGCCCGAGATGCCCATTCATCATCCCAATTGGCCGGTTTGTCGCATGTCACTTAGCGTGGGCGGTGCATTGCCCAGACAGGGCATTAGGCAACTACATGAGGAGCCCATCGATGCTTTCTCAGACTGTCCGGCCGAGAGAAATCGCTCTGGACCACCACGCGTTGACTATGGCGATTGCGGAACCCGAGGCACCCTTCAGCGACGCTCCCGTCTACGCGCCGGAAGCGGGGGGCCTACTGCTCCTGCTGGCTCTCCTTTCCCCGAAGGAGCCGAAGGAGCCGAAGGGCCTGTGAACCCCGACCGGTCGCGGACCGCTTATCAGGAATCAGCGGCCGGCCTGGCACGACGTGCCCTCGGTGCCCTGCGGGGCACCGAGGGCACGGCCATGGCCGCCGCACATGTCGAGAGCGCTCAGGACCCCGGGGCCGCGCTGGCCGCCATCCGGATCCTCGGCGCCGATACCTTCGCGCCGGTCGTGCTGGCGGGTGCCCCGCTCCACCGCGAGGACGCGCAGGCCATCGCCCTGGCGTTCTCGGCACTGCCGCCCGCGCGGGACGTGCCGCTCCCGCCGCCCGCCGGACCCGAGGGCCCCTGGCTGATGGCCTGGCGCGACTGGGGCACCGTCACCCTGCTGACCGTACTCACGGGCGGTGACGGCGTGCGGCTGACGGCGCCGCGACCGGCGCGACCGGCGCACCCGGCGGACGCCGCGCCTGCCGACGACACGGCGGCCTGGGCCGAATGGTCCGTCAGGATGGCGCAGTTGTCCACGTTGGCGCTGCCGGGCCTGGACGGTCCGGTGCATGACGCCGCCCGCAGATCACCGCTGGCTCTCGCGCGCGGGGCGACCCGTGCCGTACTGCGCCGGGACTACCCCACCGCCGCCCGGATCGCGCGCTGGCTCGCCTGGCTGCGCTCGGACGGCGTGAGACTGCCGCTCGACGCGGCTCCGCTGGTGGAGCACATCGGCTTGCTGGCCGGCGGGGACCGACTGGCGCTGGACACGGCGATCTCCCGTCGGCTGATCGCCATTTGACCCGGCCTCGGATCCCGGACCCCGGACCCCGGACCCCGGACCCTCTGATCCTCCAGCCCCTCTGATCCTCCGGCCCCTCTGATCCTCCGGCCCCTCTGATCCCCCACACAAGCCACCCGGATCCCGCACTCACACCCGATCGGACCGAGACCCGATGGCCATGCCCGTCACAGAAGCCGCCCACCGGATTGCCTCCCAGGCGCTGACCTGGCTCCACACCCAGCGGGAGCATGGCGCCCTGCCGCCCGACACCACCGCCGAACTCGCCGAGCCCGACAGCGTGTACAAGCCGCTGGGCGAGACCGCGCTCGCCGCCTCGCTCGTCCTGCGCGAGGGCGTGGCCGGCTCCGCCGAACTACGGCTCGCCCGCGAGCTGCTGGACTTCAGCTGGAAGCAGCTCGGGGGCGGTGCCATGCTCCATGAGCGGCTGCTGCGCTATCCGATGATGACCGACCCGTTGGAGACATACGCCCACTTCGCCCGCTGCGACTACCGCCATGAAGCACTGGACCGGCTGCTGGCGCACACCAGCTCGCTGCGTTCGGCGCGGGCGGCGGAGGTGCTGCCGAACCGCCGCCTCGCCGTCGCCAACGCGGCGCGGATCGGTGGATTCGACCGGGGCGGCCTCGCCACCGACTGGGCCGTCCTGTCCCGCGCCACCTGGCTGGGCGCGTGCCCGGAGCCCTGGCTCATCGACTGGATGACCGCCTACTGCATGACGCACACCGTCTTCCATCTCACCGACTGGGGCCGGCTGCCCTCGGGGCTGCCGGGCGATGTCGCCCAGTACCTCACTCGCTGGCTGCCCGCCTGGATCGACATCTGGACCGAGATCGGCGAATGGGATCTGGTGGCCGAGCTGTTGATCGTCAGCAGTTGTCTCCCGGAGCCCCGCCGCGAACCGGCGGCGTGGGAGCGGCTGGCCGGGATCCAGCACGCGGACGGGCTGATGCCCCGTGACGGCCACCCCGTCAGCGACGATCCCGCCGAACGCTTCGCCGCGCACCACCACACCACCGTGGTCGCGGCGGTCGCCGGGACCCTCGCCGTCTCCCGTGCCCTCGGCGCCCGGTCGTGACGCTGGGCGCGGCGGGGGCGGAGGAGGCGACCGGAACGGCGGGGCCGGCGGCGCCGCGAGAGACCGCGGGGACGACGCCGGCGGGCGGGGCCGCGATGTACATGGCGAACGGCGACGGCGGGCCGCGTCCGCCCGACTGGGCACGCCGTCCCGCCGACGCCATCAGAGCGGCGGCGCCGCGCGCCCGCGCGGTCGCGGTCGCGCTGCGTCACGGCGACCGGCGGGCCGTCGTGACGTACGGCGGCACCTCGCACCACGGCGGGATTCCGGTCACGGCCGACACCCGGTTCGAGATCGGATCACTCACGAAGTGCTTCACGGCGCTGCTGCTCGCCGAGCAGGTGGCCCGGGGCGAGGTGGCGTACGGCGATCCCCTGGCCCGGTTCCTGCCGCCGGAATCCCTCCCCCGGCCACGCGGCGGACCCATCACCCTGCTCCATCTCGCCACCCACACCTCGGGGCTGCCCCGGCTGCCCCCGGGGTTCCTCGGCGGCGCGGCGGCCGACTGGTTCTCCAATCCGTACGCCCATTTCTCCACCGCCGATCTGCTGCGCGCCCTGGCGAGGACTCGTCCGCACGCCCGCCCCGGCGAGCGCGTGCGGTACTCCAACTTCGGTGTGGGGCTGCTCGGTCATCTCCTCACCCGCGCCGCTAGCGGCGGCCGGCAGGGGTACGGGGATCTCCTCGCGGCCCGGGTGCTCGGCCCGCTCGGGCTGATCCGTACCAGCTGCGGGCCCGACCTTCCGCAGGCCACCGGCTATTGGCACGGCCGCGCCCGGCCGCCGTGGCTGATCCCCGGGCTCGCGGGAGCCGGTGCGGTCCGGTCCAGCGCGCGCGATCTGCTGGGCCTCCTCGACGCCGTACTGGACACCGTGCCGGACGATGTCCCGTCCGGTTCCGCGCCACCGGTGCTGGTGCCGATGCCGGTCACCCTGCGTACGGCGCTGGTGGACGTGGTCCGCCCCCGGCTCGCCCTGGGCGACGGCGGCAAGCGGCTGGCGCTGGTCTGGAACATCCGGGTCCGGCCGGACGGCGATGTCTACCACCACTCCGGTGGCACCCGAGGCTTCAGCGCCTTCGCCGGGTTCAGCCCGCGCCACCGCACCGCCCTGGTCGCGCTGACGAATACGAGCCCGGCGGCCGACCAGGCATTCATCCAGAGCGCGTACAACGCGCTGCTGTCACTGGCGCGGCCCGTCTGACGGTCCTTCTGACGGCTCTTCCGACGGCTCTTCTGATGACACGTCCGGCGGCCGGATCCGGTCTCCACCGCGTCGCGGCGTCGGAGTCACGGGGTCACCCCGTGACATCGGGCAGATCGGGGCCGATGGTGAGGGTCAGCGTGCCGGGCTTGGTCCGCTCGGAGGGGACAGGGTCGAGGCCGGGAAGTCTCGTGGCCAGGGACCGGGCCTGTTCCGCCAAGCCCTCCGGGTAGGTGAGGGTGCTCCGCCCGGCCGCGGCGGGGGCATTGCCGGTCGCGGTGATCCGGAAGCCGAGCGCACGCAGCCGTTCGGCGGTTTCGCGGGCCTTGCCGGGGACGTCGGTGCCGTTGAGAACGGCGACCTGGACGGTACCGGCCGCCGGGGGCAACTGCTCCGCCGCCTTCAGCAGACGGGACCTGGTCATCTCCCGGTCGTGCGTGAGGGCGTTGAACAGCTGCTGGGCCGCGGGCGGGTTCCAGACGACGTTGGCCGTGTCGCCGGGGACGTCCCTGGCCCGGGGATAGTGAGGAACGGTGAGGAACGTGATCCTTTCGGTGGGCATGCTTTTGATGCCGGAGGCCAGGTCGTAGAGGGGTTTGAGGCCTGCCAGTTCGGGGTCGGTGGTCAGTGACTCGGTGGCCGCGTCGAGGAATCCGTAGAGCGCCCGTGGTTGGTACAGCTGGGTCCTGGCCTTGGCGGCGAGGGCGCGCATGAACTCCTGCTGGCGGCCGATCCGGCCGATGTCCGTTCCGTCGCCGAGGCTGTAGCGAGCGCGTACGTAGCCGAGGGCCTGGTCGTTCTTCACCGTCTGGCACCCCGCGCGAAGGTCGAGGTGGGCCTTCTTGTCGTGGATGGGCAGCGGCGGGCAGATCTCGACGCCGCCGAGGGCGTCGACCATGCCGGTGAACCCACGGAAGTCCACGATCATGAAGTGGTCGACACGGACACGGGTGTTCTGTTCGACGGTCTTGATCGCGCAGGCGGCGGCGTTGGCGGTGTCACCGGTGGAGCCACCGATCGCGAACGCTTCGTTGATCTTGAAATGATGGGGGGTGGAGACAGCGCCGTCGCCCTGTCGGCACGCGGGGATCCGTACCCAGGAGTCACGGGGGAACGACACCACGGTGGCCCACTCCCCGCTGCCGCCGATATGGAGCAGCAGCAGGGTGTCCGACTGCATGGTGGTCAGGTTCTTGCCAAAGGCTCCGTCCAGCCCTTCGCGGCTGTCGGAGCCGATGATCAGGACGTTCTCGCCGCCTTGGGTGGCTCCGGGCCGGTTGTCGCCGAGGGCGTCGTCCACGCCGGCGCCTTGGATGTTTCCGCTCAGCGCGGAGTAGAACCAGCCGCCGGCCGCGGCCGTGCCCAGCACCAGGGCGGCGGCGGTCAGGGCGAGCCAGCGGCCGGCCCGGCGGTACTGGTCCCACCTGCTCGGCCGGCCGCGTGGTGAGGGGTCGGGACGGCCCCTCGGGCTCATGGTTGCTGCGTTCACGGCGTCAAGCCCCTTTCGGACGAGGATGGGGAACGGCCCCCGGGCCCGGATCAGAGCGGTGCGCTGTCGGACTCCCCTGTGGTGAACAGCGGACCCGGCCCGCTGGGCACGGTCGTCCGGGGCATCTTCGTGTCGGAGGCCGCCGTCGGCGCGCGGCGCGGTCGTCGACGCGTCCCTCGCCACGTACTTCGCCACGCACCTCGACGCGTACATTCGGACGGCTCTGTCCGGTGGCCCCGTAGCGGGGCGTGGCGTGTAGTGGGTGGTACCGCCGTGATCGGGCGGGCGGCTCGCCGCCCGCCGGAGCGGCCGGATCCGAGGAGCCTCGATGGGGACCATCTCCAGGCGTGCCACCGCGATGGGCACGGCCCTGCTGTGCACGGCGACAGTCGCGGGATGTTCGGGCGGCGGCGGTGCGCCGGCGGAGAAGTCCGGGGCGTCCAAGGACCTCGCGGCGGCCTCCGCGACCGCCACCATCGCCACCCCCACCGCGAGCCCGTCCCCCTCCGAAACGGCTGTCGGCAAGGTGTCCGCGAGGTCCACCTCGCTCGGAAAGATCCTGGTCGACGGGGAGGGGCGGACCCTCTACCTCTTCGAGGCGGACAAGGAGAACAAGTCCACCTGTACGGGTGACTGCGTGAAAATCTGGCCGCCCCTGATCGTCACCGGAAAGCCCGAGGCGGGCACCGGCGGGGTGAAGGGCGACCTGCTCTCCACCGCCACCCGCGACAACGGGGCGAAGCAGGCCACCTACAACGGCCACCCCCTGTACCGGTTCACGGGCGACCACAAGCCCGGTGACACCAACGGCCAGGGCGATGTCTCGTTCCACGACACCTGGTACGTCATCGGCAGGTCGGGCAAGAAGAACACCACTCCGCAGCAGAACACCGGCGGCGGCTACTAACCCCGGGAGAAGTGATGTCCTCAACGCCCTCCGGCGTCCGCTCGCGTTCCGGCCGGAAACTCCGTCTGCTGCGCGGAGCGGCCCGGCTGCTGGCCGCCGCGGGGCTCGCGTGGGACGCCTATCTCCACGCCTATCTGGCCGACCAGTACGACGTGGTCACCGCGACCATCAGCCAGGGCGACCTCTTCCGTATCGAGGCCGCCCTGGCATCGCTCGCGGCGCTGCTCGTGCTGGTCTGGCAGCGGCTGCCCGGGGATCTCTTCGCGTGGTCCGTGGCGGCCGGTGGTCTGGCGCTGCTGCTGGTCTACCGCTACGTCGATGTCGGCAAGCTGGGCCCGATCCCGAACATGTATGAGCCCATCTGGTACGGCGACAAGAAGCTCGCCGTCGTCGCCGAGGCGATCGCCGTGGTCGCGACCGTCGTCCTGCTGATCACCCATCCTTGGGCGCGACGCCACCGCGGCCGGCGCCGCGCGGGCCGGCGCACCCGCCCGACCTGATGGTCTCAGTGGCCGATGCCGTGGACCTTCGCCGTCCGCTTCGCGCCTCGATCCGCCGACGGGCCACCGCTCCCAAGCGCCTTGTATTGCGCCGGTATTGCGGGTTCGTGGCCATGCGCGCGGCGTGCTTCCGACGATGACCCGGTGGCTCTACGGTCCGTAATCAAGCGATCCCGCTGTCACAAGAAACCCGTGCGAGGCCTGATATGAGCCAGCCCGTCGACTCCATCACCGGGGGACACACTCCCGAGGACATCTCCCGGCAGGACGCCGGCCCCTCATGGTCCTTCGAGACCAAGCAGATCCACGCGGGCGCCGGGCCCGACCCGACGACCGGCGCCCGCGCGGTGCCCATCTACCAGACGACATCGTTCGTCTTCAAGGACACCCAGCACGCGGCCGATCTGTTCTCCCTCGCCGAGCCCGGCAATATCTACACCCGGATCCACAACCCCACGCAGGACGTCCTGGAACAGCGGATCGCCGCGCTGGAGGGCGGGGTCGCGGCCGTCGCGCTCGCGTCGGGGCAGGCCGCCGAGACGCTGGCGATCCTGACGCTCGCCCGCGCCGGGGACCACATCGTCTCCAGCACCTCCCTGTACGGCGGGACGTACAACCTCTTCCGGCACACGCTCCCCCGGTTCGGCATCGAGGTGTCCTTCGTCGACGATCCGGACGACATCGACGCCTGGCGGGCCGCCGTACGCCCCAACACCAAGGCGCTGTTCGCGGAGACGCTGGGCAATCCGCGCGGCAATGTCCTCGACGTACGGGCGGTGGCGGACGCGGCGCACGACGCCGGGCTGCCGCTGATCGTCGACAACACTGTCCCGACGCCCTATCTGCTCCGTCCGATCGAGCACGGCGCGGACATCGTGGTGCACTCGGCGACGAAGTTCCTCGGCGGGCACGGCACCACCATCGGCGGGGTGGTGGTCGACGGGGGCACCTTCGACTTCGGCGCGCACACCGAGCGGTTCGCGGATTTCCACACCCCGGACGCCAGTTACCACGGGCTGCGCTACTGGCCGGATCTGGGCCCCGGCGCCTTCGCGGTGAAGCTCCGGGTCCAGTTGCTGCGTGACATCGGCCCCGCGCTCTCCCCGCACTCGGCGTTCCTGCTGCTCCAGGGCGTGGAGACGCTGAGTCTGCGCGTCGAGCGGCACACGTCCAACGCGCTGGCCCTCGCGGAGTGGCTGGAACAGCGCGACGAGGTCTCCGCCGTCCACTACCCGGGGCTGGAGTCCAACCGCTGGTACGAGGCGGGGCGGCGCTACCTTCCGCACGGCGCGGGCGCGGTCCTCGCGTTCGAACTGCGCGACGGGGTCGAGGCGGGCAAGCGGTTCGTGGACGGGGTCGAACTCTTCAGCCATCTCGCCAATATCGGTGATGTGCGCAGCCTCATCATCCATCCGGCGTCGACCACCCACAGTCAGCTCGGCGAGGACGAACTGGCGGCGACGGGCACGGCTCCGGGGCTGGTGCGGCTCTCGGTGGGGCTGGAGAACGTGGCCGATCTCAAGGCCGATCTGGAGGCAGGGTTCCGCGCCGCGAAGGCAACGTCCTGAACACGTCCACGGAACCGGCCACGCTCCCCCTCCCGCCGGTCACCGGTGGCTGGCGGGAGGGGGATCCGGTCGGCCGCCGCTCCTGGGTGACGCTCGACGGTCCGCTCCCGCTGGAGGCGGGCGGGGCGCTGCCCGGGGTCAGGATCGCGTACGAGACATGGGGGCGGCTCGCTCCCGACGGCTCGAACGCGGTGCTGGTCCTGCACGCGCTGACGGGGGACAGCCATGTCGCGGGACCAGCCGGGCCGGGGCATCCCACAGGGGGGTGGTGGGATGCCCTGCTCGGTCCCGGCCGGGCGCTCGACACCACCCGCTGGTTCGTGGTCGCCCCGAATGTGCTCGGCGGCTGCCAGGGCAGCACCGGCCCCTCCTCGGCGCGGCCGGGCGGGGGCCGTTGGGGGCCGGCGTTCCCGTATCTGACCCAGCGCGACCAGGTGGCCGCCGAGGCGGCCCTCGCCGACGCGCTGGGGATCGCGCGCTGGGCCGCCGTCATCGGCGGGTCCATGGGCGGTATGCGGGCCCTCGAATGGGCCGTCGGCCGGCCGGAGCGCACCGGTTCGCTGCTGGTGCTCGCGTGTCCCGCCGCCTCCTCCGCGGAGCAGATCGCCTGGGGCGCCGTCCAGATCGCGGCGATCCGGTCGGACCCGGCGTGGCAGGGGGGCCGCTACCACGACGCCCCGGCCGGTGGCGGTCCGCACCGAGGGCTGGGGATAGCCCGCCGCATCGCGCATGTGACCTACCGCAGCGAGCCGGAGCTCGGCGCCCGGTTCGGCCGGGAACCGCAGCCGGGCGGCCATCCCTGGCAGGGCGGCCGGTACCAGGTCGAGTCGTATCTCGACCATCACGCAGAGAAGCTGGTGCGCCGGTTCGACGCGGGGAGTTATGTGACGCTGACCGAAGCGATGAACGGCCATGACGTGGGCCGGGGCCGCGGTGGCGCGGCGGCGGCCCTTGGCCGGGTCCGGATGCCGGCCCTGGTCGCGGCCGTCGACTCCGACCGGCTCTATCCGCCGGCCCAGCAGGCGGAGCTGGCCGCCGCCATGCCGGGCGCCGACCGGCTCAGGACCATCGAGTCGCCGTACGGGCACGACGGCTTCCTGATCGAGACCGCGCAGGTGGGCGGTCTGATCGAGGAGTTGCTGACCGCCCCGGCCGCACCGAGGCCGTAACCGCGCCTCGCCCGGGGCCCCGCCCTCCTCGGTCAGGGAGCGGGGGGCGCCGCGGGCGCCGCGGGCAGCAGATGGTCGCCCGCCTTGTCCGTGCTCAGGCAGAGCGAGCAGACCACCGCGTCGTGGGTGAGGCAGGCGGCCACGTCGGGCCGTTCGAACTCCTGCCGGCACACATGGCACGTGTAGGTGGTGGCGCTGGGGTTCCCGTCGGCGTCGAGCAGCGGCTCGTCGATCCCGTCGCCGGTGCGCCGCAGGTAGTAACGGCCCTTGGTGGCCACGGCCATCAGCGGGGTGACGACGAACGCGATCACGGCGGCGGCGACGGGTGAGTACGGCTGGAGCGTGTCGCCCAGCGCGTGGAAGTACATGGCGATGGAGAGTCCGGAGGCGGCGACGAAGGCCACCACGCCGACCGGGTTGACCGCGTAGAGCATGCCCCGGCGGAACTCGGGCGCGCGCGGGGAGAGTTTGAGCAGATACTTGTTGATCATGATGTCCGTGGCGACGGTCACGACCCAGGCGATCGCGCAGTTGGAGTAGAACCCCAGGATGCTGTTGAGGAAGCTGAACATGTCGGCCTCCATCAGGATCAGCGCGAACGCCAGATTGACCAGGACGAAGATCATCCGGCCCGGGTAGTGCTTGGTGACACGGGTGACGGAATTGGTCCATGCCAGTGAGCCCGAGTAGGCGTTGGTGACATTGATCTTGATCTGGCTGATCACGACCAGCACCACGGCCAGTGGTACGACCAGCCAGGACGGCATCATCGCGTCGAAGGCGCCACGGAACTGCTGAATGGGTTCGGTGGCCGCCGCCGGTCCCACCTCGGAGAGGATGTACACGGCCAGGAACACCCCCATGGCCTGCTTGAGCGCGCCGAGCACCACCCAGCCGGGGCCCGCCATCACCACGGCGGTCCACCAACCGCGCCGGTTCGCCTCGGTCTTGGGCGGCATGAAGCGCAAGTAGTCGATCTGCTCGCCGATCTGGGCGATGAGGGAGAGGCACACGCCCGCGCCCAGCAGCACCGAGGCGGTGTTGACGCCGCCGTCGCCGTCGGTTCCCGTGTACGCGAGGAAGCGGTTCACCGTGCCCGGGTCATTGGCGACCAGATAGACCAGCGGGCCCACCATCAGCAGCAGCCAGACGGGAGTTGTCCAGACCTGGAGTTTGCTGAGCGCCTTCATCCCGTAGATGACCAGCGGGATCACCATGAGGGTGGAGACGAGATAGCCCAGCCACAGCGGCAGCCCGAAACCCAGTTTCAGCCCCTGCGCCATGATCGAGCCTTCGAGGGCGAAGAAGATGAAGGTGAAGCTGGCGAAGATGACACTGGTCAGCACGGACCCGTAGTAACCGAAGCCGGAGCCACGGGTGATGAGGTCCAGATCGATGTTGTACCGCGCTCCGTAGTACGCGAGCGGGAATCCGGTGATGAAGATGACGGCCGCCGCGACGCCGATCGCGGCCAGCGCGTTCCCGGTCCCGTGGGTGAGCCCGATACCGGCGCCGATGGAGAAGTCGGCGAGATAGGCGATGCCTCCCAGGGCGGTGGTCGCCACCACCATGGGGGTCCAGCGGCGGTAGCCGCGCGGCGCGAAGCGGAGGGTGTAGTCCTCCAGCGTCTCGCTGACCGCACCGGCCCCACCGGCACCCGCGGTGTCCGGTGCGGCCGGTGCGTCTGGTGTGTCCGGTGTATCCGGTGTATTCGGTGCGGCCGGCCCGGTCTTGTGGGGCTCCGGGTGGCTGTCGGGTGCTATCAGCCGTGGTTCGATGCTCATGCCACGCCTCCTGGGGGCCGGGGTGGGGGCGGGAGCCGGGGTGGGGGCGGGAGCGGCTTCCCACGCGGGGACAGTAGGCAGCCGGTGTTTCCCACCCGCGTTCACCGGATGACGGAGACGTTTCCGCCCCCGCCCGCCGTCGCGGCGGCGGTCGCGGCGGCCGGCGCCGGCGCGCTCCCCGCCGGGCATCCGCACGTACGGGACGCGGTGGCCACCCACGGCGGGTGGTGGCACGGCCACGACTGCCGTATCGACACCCTCCACACACGCCGGCCCACACCGTCGCGGATCTCCGCCAAGGTCTGACCGCGCCCCGACGAGTCCCGGCGGCGAGCGCCGACCGCATGGCGAGACACCGGTCCACAAGGCGGAAACCGGCCGTTATGCTCGTCCTCATGTCCGCACCCGCTCGCCTCCTGTGTCTCGCGCTCTTCGCGAACTCGGCGTGGTGTGTCGACGACGGCCTCTGTCGCCGCTCAACCTGTCCTCGCTGATTCGGTCGCCGCCGAACCCCGTAACCGACGAACCCCGTTGCCCGCCGAACCCGCCTTCGCGGGACGTCGGACGTCTGCCGCCAGGGCCGTCGGCGGCCCCCTTCTGATACGCCGCCCCCTCCCGTACCCCGTCCTCTACCCCGTCCTCGGAGACCCCGCAATGACCGCACCGCCCGTGGAGGCGACGAAGTCCGCCGCCCTGCTCGCCCCCTCCCCCACCTCCGTACCGCGCCCCGAGGCTCCCCCCGCCCCGCCCGTGCGCCGGGTGCCGCTCGCCGTGTCCGCGCTGATCGCCGTGGCACTGACCGGTTATGTGTGGTCCGCCCATGGGGCCCGCCCCGGTGTGCTCCTGCTGCTCGGCCTCGGTCTCGGCGTGGCGCTCTTCCACTCGCGCTTCGGCTTCACCTCCGCGTGGCGGCAGCTCGTCGCCGTCGGCAATGGCACCGGACTGCGCGCCCATACCCTGCTGCTCGGGACCACGGCGACCCTGTTCGCGCTGCTGATCGGCACCGGCACCGGTCTCTTCGGGGCGGTGCCCGCGCCGTCGGCCGGGCCCCTGGGCGTGGGGCTGCTGGCCGGTTCGTTTCTGTTCGCCGTGGGCATGCAGCTCGGCGGCGCCTGCGCCTCGGGCACCCTGTTCGCGGTCGGGTCCGGTCAATCGTCGATCGTGCTCACCCTCGGTGGCTTCATCGCCGGTTCGACCCTCGCCGCCTGGCAGTTCGGCCTCTGGAAGGACCTGCCCGCGTTCGAGCCGTTCGTCATGGCCGACCACATCGGCTGGTTCGGCTCCTGGGCCGTGACCATGCTGGCGCTCGCGCTCATCGTGCTCGTCTCGCGACGCGTCCAGGCTCGCCGCAACCCGCCGCCGACCGGCCCCGTACCGTCCGCGCGCGGCGCCGCCGCACGAGTGCTGCGCGGCTCCTGGCCGCTGGCCGCCGGTGCTCTGGCGCTGTCCGTGCTCGGCGCCGGTGTGCTGCTGGTCTCCGGCGGCGCCTGGGGTGTCACCAGCGCGTTCAGCCTCTGGGGCGCGGAGCTGGTACGCGCCCTCGGCGGGCACCCGGAGACCTGGACGTTCTGGCAGCAGCCCAATAACGCCGGGATGCTGGCGGGTCCGGTACTCGCCGACAAGAACAGCCTGACCGACATCGGCATCATGATCGGCGCGGCGGTGGCCGCGGCGCTCGGCGGCACCTGGACGCTCCATCGCGGCGTGCCGTGGCGGACCGCCGTCGCCGCTGTGCTCGGCGGTGTGCTGATGGGTATCGGCGCCCGGCTGGCCGGGGGCTGCAATATCGGCGCCTATCTGGCGGGCATCGCGTCGGGCAGCCTGCACGGCTGGATCTGGGGGGCCGTCGCGATCCTGGGCACCTGGGCCGGCCTGAAGCTGCGTCCGCTGTTCGCGCTGAGCAACCCCAAGCCGGGGGACGGTATCTGCTGAGCGCCGGCACGGCCTGAGGGGGCCGGGGGCGGGTGTCGAC
>NZ_JBHUBB010000024.1:0-134064 GCF_042789485.1 Streptomyces sp. NPDC056835 | reverse complement strand
GCGTGTCCGGACTGCTTTCCTCACCGCGCTTCGCGCGTGCTGCGACGCTTTACGTCCGGACACGCACCTCCTCCGACCCCGACCCCCTCCCGTCGCTGGTCGCCTGCCCCGCCCCCGGCTGGGGGGTTTGGGGGGTGGGTGCGGCCCGGTGGCCCCGGCCATTCGCCGCCCTGGCTGGGGATTGGGAGTGGGTGCGGCCCGGTGGGCCCCGCCACTCGCCGTCCAGGCAGGGGTATGGGGCAGGCGCGGCCCACTCACAGCCATTTCCCGGGGCATCATTCCGTTCCGGATCATGGTTCCCGCGTAAAGCCCACGGACGGCCACGGGAGCGCACAGAGACGATGGAGGCCCCACGACGGGGCTATGCCGTGGCTGGGGGCGGCTCCGGTTCTCGCACCAGCAGTTCATCACCGGCCGGGAACCGTGCCGAGCCACCCTCGGCCCAGGTCACGACGACGGCCAATCCGCCCATCGGTCCCCGGTCGGTCCTCGCCACCTCGACCGTGCGCCACCACCCCTCATAGCCGATCACGTCACCCGGGCAGATCAGGGCAGCGCGCTTGGTTGGCCGGCCTAACCGTTCGCGTCGGCGGGGCGGATGCGGGTCAAAGGAGCCTCCCACTCGATGCCACCCCCTCTCGGCCGGACGTAGGCCGTCCGAGAGGCGAGCTTCCCGGTCTCCTTGGTGCGCTCCTCGATTACGCCTTGCAGCTCACCTTGAAGGCCGGTCTCCGCATCCTCGACGAACGTTCCTTGTGGGTACGGCAGCTTGCCGTGGCTGAGCATCGTCGGCGGCTTCTCGTGTGTCAGTGCCATGACTCCTCGTCCCACCTGCGCATCCGTGTCTCACACAAGAGAACTGCCGCCGCGCAAAGCGAACTTGCACAGCTCTTGCACAACGCCGGGGAGCGTGAGTGGCCGAAGTGGGACCATGGTCCGTAACGGAAGTCGAGCGGGGAAGACGCACAAGATGAGCGCGACCGAGATTCCCGGACCCGGTGCGAACGTGGCCGTCTGCCGCAAGGCACGCGGCCTGAGCCAGGTTGCCCTTGCCCGACGTGCAGGCATGTCGGTCTCGCTGCTGAGCAAGATCGAGGTTGGCGACCGCGCACTCACTCAAGGCATGGCTGCTGCTCTCGCTCAGGCGATGGGCCTGACGCTTGATGAGCTGCTGGGCACGGCACCCGTGAAGCCTGCCGACGAGAACAGCTTGACCGCTCTCAACTACACCATCCGGCGATTCGACATTCCCGACGTGCCACCGGCTCACCCTGAGGACCTGCCTCGCCTGCTCGCCGAGCTGAACGAGCACCGCTACCGGACCGAGCTGTCGGCAGTGTTGCGGAAGCTCCCGGACGTGCTGGCCGACGCGACCAACTACGCGCACGCCACCCAGTCGCCCGACGCCTGGACCCGCGTTGCAGACACGTATTCGGTGGCCTACTGGCTGGCCGCCCGGCACCGCTGGATGCACCTTGCCGAGCTGTCCGTGATGAAGCAGCGAATGGCCGCGGAGCGTGCCCACCCGGTCGCCGTAACCGTGGCCGCACGAGACGAGGCCGGGGCCTTCCTCAACTCGGGTGACTTTGTGGGCGGGTTGGCCATCGTGGACCGCGCCATCGTTGAGGCCGAGTCCACCCTTGAAGGTCGCGACCGCGCATTCGGCCTGGGCATCCTGCACTTGCGCGGGCTGACGCTGGCCGGTCGGCTCAAAGACAAGGCCGCAGCCGAGGAGCACATCAGGGCGGCTTGGCGCACGGCCGAGGCGTACGGCGAGGACGCCGACGAACACGGCATCCACTTCGGGCCGGACCAGACCGCCACCCACGTAATCTCGACGTTCTCCGACATGGAGCAGCACCGCCGCGCGCTGGACACCGCCGACGACCTGATCCGGGGTGGCACCGACCTGCCCGCAACCCGCATCGGCCCACTGCACATGAACCTTGGCCGGTCGCACCTGGCTATCGGTGACCGTGACTCCGCGCTGGCCTCGCTCGAAGAGGCTTGGGACGTCGCCCCGGAGATGGCGCGGGTACACCCGACGAGCCAGGAGCTGATGCGTGTCTTGACCTCGCTGCATCGCCGCAGCAACCCGAGGTTGACCAAGCTGGCCAAGCGCGCAGGCGTGCCTTTCTGAGGTCAGCCGTCGAAGAAGGACGATCTCAACTCCGCTGCCGCCATGGAGGCGTTGGGCATGGACGCGGCTCCGGAAATGATGGTCAATCGGCTGCCTCCGGAACAGCGGCAGCCGAAGGAGATCGAACCGGACGGTTCGACCCTTCGGGCGATGGCGGAGCACGAGGGCCTGAGCCCGCTTCCGGCCACCTGGTCGAGCGCCCGCCGTCCGTTCGTTGCCCTGGCAGGGCCGGGTGCGGGAGCGTGCCGCCGCCTCACCCGCTCGCCCTCGCGCAGGAACGCGTGGCTTGTGCGGGCGGCGAAGGGGGGCGCGCAGGGGTCGTGTCCGGGACGTAGAGCGTGATTTGTGGCGCGCGACCGCCCGCGTCTAAACGCTGGCCAGATCCGCGACGTAAATCATGCAGTCCCGGGCGCGAGCCCCGGAGCGCACCCCGGCAACAACCCGCACACGACCACCGGCCCCAGCCGAAACGCGCCCGAGCAACGACCCCCGCCGGAGCGCACCCCGGCAACAACCCGCACACGACCACCGGCCCGAGCCGAAACGCACCCGAACAACGACCCCCCGCCGGAGGCGCACCCCCCGTACGGACGCTACGCGTCAAGCGCCTCCCGCCAGTCCCGTACCGCCCCCGGCGACACCGACCCCGCCCAACCCCCCGGCCGCGCCGCGCCCCCGATGTGGAACGCGTCCACGCCCGCCGCCAGCAGCACCTCCAAGTGGTCCAGCCGCAGCCCGCCGCCGACCATCAGCCGCGCCCCGTACCCCGGCTCCCCCCGCGCCCCGGACTCCGCCTCCGTCAGCAGCGTCGGCAGCCCGTCGTCCACGCCCGCCGCCGAGCCCGCCGTGAGGTACGTGTCCAGGCCCGGCAGGTCTGCCAGCTGCTTACGGAGCGCGTCCCGGTCGGACGCGCGGTCTATCGCCCGGTGGAAGGTCCATCGGCAGCCGTCCAGCTCCGCGATGAGGCGTTCCACCGTCACCAGGTCCGGCGTCCCGTCCGCGTCGAGGAAGCCGAGGACGAATTCGTCCGCCCCCTCGGCCCGCAGCCCCCGCGCCACCTCGACCAGGGCGTCCGCGCCTCCCGGCTCGCCCGCCGCGAAGCCGTCGGCCAGCCGCAGCATCACCCTCAGCGGGATGTCGACGGCGGCCCGGATCTTCGCGAAGGTCTCGCGGGGCGGGGTCAGCCCGTCCGCCGCCATGTCGGTGACGAGTTCAAGGCGGTCCGCGCCTCCGTTCCGGGCGGCGACCGCGTCCTCCGCGTCGAGAGCGATCACCTCCAGGAGTGCACGCTTACTCATGGGACCTCATTCATAGGTATGCCGGCGGATCGAGGACATGACTGGACAGGACCCCTTTATAGGTCTAGTCCAATATCCCAGCCTACGGGGCCCTCCCGTCCGCGCGCATCAGCACATCCACGGAAGACCCTTGCATCAGATACCCCATGGGGGTATACATAGAGGAGCGAGATACCCCTAGGGGGTAGGATGCGTAACGGTCGAGGAGAAGGAGCCGTCAGCCATGAGCCCCACACGGACCACCGGCACAGACGCCACGGGCACCACCGGCACAGCCGCCGAAGTCGAGCTCATGATCGGCGGTATGACCTGCGCCTCCTGCGCGGCGCGGATCGAGAAGAAGCTGAACCGGATGGACGGGGTCGAGGCCACCGTCAACTACGCCACCGAGAAGGCCAAGGTCAGCTACCGGGGTGAGGACGTCGCGGTCGAGGACCTGATCGCCACCGTCGAAGCCACCGGCTACACGGCCACACCGCCCGCACCCGCCCCCGTGGGCACGGAAGGCACCCCGGACACCGCCGAAGACGCGGCGGACGCGGAACTGCGGCCACTGCGGCAGCGGCTGACCACCGCCGTCCTCCTGTCCGTCCCGGTGATCGCGATGGCGATGATCCCGGCCCTCCAGTTCGACTACTGGCAGTGGCTCTCCCTCACCTTGGCCGCCCCCGTCGTCACCTATGCCGGCTGGCCCTTCCACCGCGCGGCCTGGACCAACGCCCGCCACGGCGCCGCCACCATGGACACCCTGATCTCGGTGGGCACCTCGGCCGCGTTCCTGTGGTCCCTGTGGGCCCTGTTCTTCGGCACCGCCGGTATGCCCGGGATGACCCACCCCTTCGAGCTGACCATCGCCCGCACCGACGGCGCCGGGAACATCTACCTCGAAGCCGCCGCCGGCGTCACCGCGTTCATCCTCGCCGGCCGCTACTTCGAAGCCCGCTCCAAGCGCAAGGCCGGGGCCGCCCTGCGCGCCCTGCTCGAACTCGGCGCCAAGGACGTCACCGTCCTGCGCGACGGCGGCGAAGTGACCATCCCCACCGCGCGATTGCGCACCGGCGACCACTTCCTCGTACGGCCCGGGGAGAAGATCGCGACCGACGGCACCGTCGTGGAGGGCTCCTCCGCGATCGACGCGTCGATGCTGACCGGGGAGTCCGTCCCCGTCGAGGTCACCGCGGGAGACCCCGTCACCGGTGCCACCCTCAACGCCGGTGGCCGACTCGTCGTCCAGGCCACCCGCGTCGGCGCCGACACCCAGCTCGCCCGTATGGCCCGCATGGTCGAAGACGCCCAGAACGGCAAGGCCGCCGCCCAGCGCCTCGCCGACAGGATCTCCGCCGTCTTCGTCCCCGTCGTCATCGCCCTCGCGCTGGCCACCCTCGGCTTCTGGCTCGGCAACGGCGCCGGACTGACCGCCGCCTTCACCGCCGCCGTCGCCGTCCTGATCATCGCCTGCCCCTGCGCCCTCGGCCTGGCCACCCCGACCGCCCTCATGGTCGGCACCGGCCGCGGCGCCCAGCTCGGCATCCTCATCAAGGGCCCCGAAGTCCTCGAATCCACCCGCCGCGCGGACACCATCGTCCTCGACAAGACAGGCACCGTCACCACCGGCCGCATGACCCTCCTCACCACCCACACGGCGGACGGCACGGACGAGACCGAGGTGCTGCGGCTGGCGGGCGCGCTGGAGCACGCCTCCGAACACCCCATCGCCCGGGCCGTCGCCACCGCGGCGGCCGAGCGGACCGGTACGCTCCCCACCCCCGAGGACTTCGCCAACGTCCCCGGCCGCGGCGTCCAGGGCGTCGTGGAGGGCCACGCCGTCCTCGTCGGCCGCACCACCCTCCTCGCCGAATGGGAGATCCACCTCCCCGAGGACCTTCGGGCCGCGAAGGAGGCGGCCGAGGCCGCGGGCCGTACCGCCATCGCCGTCGCCTGGGACGGCCGGGCACGCGCCGTCCTCGAAGTCGCCGACGCCGTCAAGGACACCAGCCCCGAAGCCATCCGCCGGCTGCGCGCCCTCGGCCTGACCCCCCTCCTCCTCACCGGCGACAACCAGGCCGTCGCCCACGCCGTCGCCAAGGACGTCGGGATCGACCCCGACCACGTCATCGCCGATGTCATGCCCGAGGACAAGGTCGACGTCGTCAAGAAACTCCAGGCCGAGGGCCGGTCCGTCGCGATGGTCGGGGACGGTGTCAACGACGCCGCCGCCCTCGCCCAGGCCGACCTCGGACTCGCCATGGGCACCGGCACCGACGCCGCCATAGAGGCCGGCGACCTCACGCTCGTACGCGGCGACCTGCGCGTCGCCGCCGACGCCATCCGACTCGCCCGCCGCACCCTCACCACCATCCGCGTCAACCTCTTCTGGGCCTTCGCCTACAACGTCGCCGCGCTCCCCCTCGCCGCCGCCGGACTCCTCAACCCCATGATCGCCGGAGCCGCCATGGCCTTCTCCTCAGTCTTCGTCGTCGGCAACAGCCTCCGGCTCCGCGCCTTCAAAGCCACCTGAGCCACCTGAGCCACGTGGACGAGCAGCCCCGCGCCGGGCCCCCGGAACTCCCCCTTCCGGGCGCCCGGCTCTATCGTCGTCCCATGCCCGCACCCGATCTGCGCAGCCGGTTCGTGACCACCCTTCTCGCACTCCGAGCGGAGGCAGCGGGTCCGGATCCCCACGAGTACGCCGACCGCCTCCTCGCCCGCTGGTCCGAGCCCCAGCGCCGGTACCACACCACCGATCATCTGCTCGCCGTCCTCGACCGCGTCGACACGCTCGCCGAGTACGCCGACGACCCCGACGTCGTACGTCTCGCCGCCTGGTTCCACGACGCCGTCTACCACCCCGACCGCTCCGAGAACGAGGAGCGCTCCGCCCGCCTCGCCGAACGCGCCCTCCCCGAGGCCGGACTGAGCGAGGACCGTACGCGCGAGGTCGCCCGGCTCGTCCGCCTCACCACCACCCACGCCGCCGCGCCCGGCGACCGCAACGGCGCCGTCCTGTGCGACGCCGACCTCGCCATCCTGGCGTCGGGCCCCGAGGCGTACGCGGCCTACGCCGCGGCGGTACGGGAGGAGTACGGCTTCGTCCCCGACGACGCCTTCCGCACCGGCCGGGCCGCCGTACTGGAGCAACTGCTCGCCCTGCCCGCGCTGTTCCGCACCCCGTACGGCGCGCGCGAGTGGGAGGCGCGCGCCCGCGCGAATCTGGCCGACGAGCTGCGCGGCCTGACTCGTCTCACCAGCTGAGAGACGGCGAACCGCCGGAATGTAACGGCCTACGCCCGCGTTGGCACCTGTCATGCCCGACTCCGCCGACTCCCCGCCGCCGAAGCCGCCGATAACGCCGACACCGCCGACACCGCCGAAGCAGCCGACACCGACGCCGCTCCCGTCCCCCGACCGGCCCGCGCTCCAGGATCCGTCCCAGTCCCGGCCCCGTATGCCGCTCGCCGTCTACATCCTCGGCCTCTCCGTCTTCGCCCTCGGTACGAGCGAATTCATGCTCTCGGGCCTGCTGCCGCCCCTCGCCGACGACATGAACGTGTCGATCCCCACGGCCGGGCTCCTGATATCCGCCTTCGCGATCGGCATGGTCGTGGGCGCGCCGCTGCTCGCCGTCGCGACCCTGCGCCTCCCCCGCCGCACCACCCTCATCACCCTGATCTCGGTCTTCGGCCTCGGCCAGGTCGCGGGCGCGCTCGCCCCGACGTACGAGATCCTTTTCGCCTCCCGCGTCGTCAGCGCGTTCGCCTGCGCCGGGTTCTGGGCGGTCGGCGCGGCCGTCGCCATCGCGATGGTGCCGCACAACGCGCGCGCCCGCGCCATGGCGGTCATGATCGGCGGGCTCTCCATCGCGAACGTCCTCGGCGTCCCGGTCGGCGCGTTCCTGGGCGAACACCTCGGCTGGCGCTCGGCGTTCTGGGCCGTCGGCGCCGCCTCCGCGGTCGCGCTGGCCGGTGTCGTCACCCTCATCCCGCGTATCCCGCTGCCCGCCGAGAAGCCGCGGCTCAAGCGGGAGTTGACGATCTACCGCGA
Source organism: Streptomyces sp. NPDC056835 (assembly GCF_042789485.1). Lineage (NCBI taxonomy): Bacteria > Bacillati > Actinomycetota > Actinomycetes > Kitasatosporales > Streptomycetaceae > Streptomyces > Streptomyces sp. NPDC056835. Next base: position 126,585 of record NZ_JBHUBB010000024.1, on the reverse strand, counting down.
CCGTCAGGTCTGGCTCTCGATCGCCGTCACCGCGCTCGCCGCGGGCGGTGTCTTCTGCGCGTTCTCGTATCTCGCCCCGCTGCTCACGGACGTGACCGGCCTCGACAGCGGCTGGGTGCCGACCGTGCTGGCGCTCTTCGGTCTCGGCGCGCTGGTCGGTACGGCGCTCGGCGGCCGGTACGCGGACGCTCATCTCTTCGGCGTCATGATCGGCGGCGTCACCGCGTCGACGGTCCTGCTCGCCCTGCTGGCGCTCACCGCGTCGCACCCGGTGGCGGTCATCACACTGACCTTCCTGCTGGGCGTCTCGGCCTTCTTCACGGCCCCGGCGCTCAACGCCCGTATGTTCAACATCGCCGCCGCGGCCCCCACCCTCGCGGGCGCCACCACCACCGCCGCCTTCAACCTCGGCAACACCGGCGGCCCCTGGCTCGGCGGCACGGTCATCGACGCGGACTTCGGCTTCGCCTCGACGGCCTGGGCGGGCGCGGCGATGACGGTCGTCGCGATCGGCCTGGCGGCGCTCTCGCTGCGCTACCACCGCGCGACGGCGGGCAGCCGGGTGGTCGCGGGCTCGCTCCTGGCCTCGTCCGCCCAGGACCGGGCCCCCGTACGCCGCGAGCCGGACACGGCCTGCGCCGCCACCCCATCGGAGGGCTGAGGGACAGCGTCCGCGGCCCCCGCGTCTGCGACCGCTGGTTGATCTCGCCGGCGGCCGCACATCTGTGTCACAGAACGTCGACAGCGCGAACCGATCACACCGGTTGTCCTCTCTTGTGGGGCGGACGGAGACCCACCGTCCGCCGCCCGCCCAGCGCGCCCCCCGAGGAGACACCCGCCATGCCCGAGACCTCAACTTCCCTGATCCGGCGCCTTCGTGGCCGGGCCACGGGACTCGTCGTGGCCGGTACGGCCCTCGCCCTCGCCGCCCCGCTGCCTGCGACGGCCGTGACCGGCCAGGCCCGTGCCGCCGCGGCCGACCCGGTCTCCGTCATGACGTACACCGCCAAGGAACGCCGCGATGCCCTCGCCTACTGGACGACCGCCCGCATCAAGGCCGTCGGGAAGTCCGTGGACCTCGGTCCGACCGGGCCGAAGGCCAAGCCGTACAAGGGCTCAGCGCTGAAGACCGTGGGGCGGCTCTTCTTCGTCAACGCGCGGGGTGCCGACACCTGGTGCACGGCCACCGCCGTCAAGAGCGCCAACCGCTCCACCGTGATGACCGCCGCCCACTGTGTGCGCATGGGCTCCTCTCCCGGCAACACCAACACCTCGATGGTGTTCGTCCCCGGCTACAACAAGGGCAACAAGCCGTACGGCGCGTTCGCGGTCCGCTCCGCCGCGACCCCGCGCACCTGGGAGAACGACTCCCTCAACGACATGTCCGCGCTGGTCGTCGACGCCGACAAGAACGGCCGCAAGCTCACCGACGTCGTGGGCGGCCGGCCCATCGCCTTCGACCGCGCCGTCGGCGGCACGGTCACCGCCCTCGGCTACTCCGCCACCCGCCCGCAGCTCGGCGAGGAACTTCTCCGCTGCGTCGGCAAGACGAAGAGGGAGCACGGCACGCAGATGATTCCCTGCGACCTGACCGGCGGGGCCAGCGGCGGCCCGTGGCTGGCCGACTTCGACGCCACCACCGGCAAGGGCAAGGGCGTCCTGGTCTCTGTCAACGCCTCGCTGGACAGCCTGGAGCCGACCAAGATGTACGGAGAGGCGATGCGGGCCACGGCCAAGAAGGTGTACGACCGGGCCCAGAAGAGCTGACACAGGCGCGGGCGTCACCCTCACCGGGTGACGCCCGCGAAGCCGTGAACACACCCAGGGCCTTTCGCTACGCCAGACGCCCCTTCGGCCGCCGCAGCCCCGCCTCCGTGATCCTGCGTACGAGCTCCTTGGAGCCGATCTCCACCGCGCCCGCCCGCACCGCGTCCCCGTAGCGGTCCGACGGTACGTCGTAGTGGTCCCGCTCGAAGGCGCGCGCCGGGCAGCCGATGGACGCGGCGAAGGCATGCAGCTCGCCGAACGAGTCGTCGCTGACCAGATGCGACCACATACGGCCGTGCCCCGGCCAGGTCGGCGGATCGATATAGACCGTCACGGAGTGCCCTGCCCGCTCCGGTCCCCCCGCGAGCCGAGCGAGCCCACCGCCGCGACCACCACCCCCGCCTTCCCGCACACCCAGTGCGGATCGGGCCCCAGCTCCGGCTCCACCTCCAGCGCGTGCGGCCCGTCCGGTCCGGCCGGCCCGTCGGGTCCGTCGGGTCCGGCCGGTTCACCCGGTCCACCCGGTCCGGCCTCGGCGCAGACCGGGCACAGCGGCCACCGCCCGTACCGTTCCAACAACGCGTCCTGTACGTCCTGCGCCACCAGCCCGGCCACGTACGCGGCGCCCTCCGGCCACTGCTCGACCCACCAGCGCCGGTGCGACACCGACTCCTCCACCAGCGACACGACCTCGGCCCGCGCGACATCACCCGCCGCCAGGTCGGCCAGCACCAGGGCGCGCGCGGCGTGCAGCGCCTGCTCCAGCGGGTTCACATCAACGTTCGGATCAGGGTTCGGGTAAGGGGTCGGATCAGGGTTCGGGTCGTCCATTCAGCCATTGTCAGGGACGACGAGGGGTTGACGACGGCCGAAATCCGAAAATATCTTTCATAAGTGACCCCAGACGTGAAGGAAAGTTTCAGCGGTGGGCCCCCACCCGCCCCCGCAGCCCTCGCCGCCAAGGTACGGACCCTCGCGCCGACCATGACCCGCTCCATGCAGCTCGTCGCCGAAGCCGTCGCCGGTGACCCCGCCGGCTGCGCCGCCCTCACCGTCACCGGTCTCGCCGAGCTGACCGGTACGAGCGAGGCGACCGTGGTCCGCACCGCCCGCCTCCTCGGCTACCCCGGCTACCGCGATCTGCGCCTCGCGCTCGCCGGTCTCGCCGCCCAGCAGCAGTCCGGCCGCGCCCCCTCCGTCACGGCCGACATAGCCGTCGACGACCCCATCGCCGATGTCATCGCCAAGCTCGCCTACGACGAACAGCAGACGCTCGCCGACACCGCCGCCGGACTCGACACCGTCCAGCTCGGCGCCGTCGTCGCCGCTGCCGCCACCGCCCGCCGGATCGACATCTACGGCGTCGGCGCCTCCTGCCTCGTCGGCATGGACCTCGCCCAGAAGCTGCTGCGCATCGGCCTGATCGCGCACGCGCACTCCGACCCGCACCTCGCCGTCACCAACGCCGTACAGCTCCGCTCCGGCGACGTCGCCATCGCGATCACCCACTCCGGCTCCACCGGCGACGTCATCGAACCGCTCCGCGTCGCCTTCGACCGGGGCGCGACGACGGTCGCGATCACCGGCCGCCCGGACGCTCCCGTGTCCCAGTACGCCGATCACGTACTGACCACCTCCACCGCCCGCGAGAGCGAGCTGCGCCCCGCCGCCATGTCGAGCCGTACGAGCCAGCTCCTCGTCGTCGACTGCCTGTTCATAGGCGTGGCGCAGCGTACGTACGAGACGGCCGCGCCCGCGCTCTCCGCGTCGTACGAAGCCCTCGCGCACCGCCACAGCCCGCGCAACACCCGCTGACCCTTCACCACCAAGCGCACCCGCACCCGCACCCGTATACCGCTCACTCACACGAAAGAGCCGCTTCTCCATGACCTCCCAGTACGGCGAACTCCGCGCGCAGCTCGAAACCCTCACCACCGAGGCGTTCCGCCCCGAGCTCGCCGAGATCGACCAGCTGCCCACCCTCGAAATCGCCCGCATCATGAACGGCGAGGACAGCACCGTCCCCGCCGCCGTCGCCGCCCAGCTCCCCCGGATCGCCGCCGCCATCGACGCCACCGCCGAGCGTGCGGCGCGCGGCGGCCGGCTGATCTACGCGGGCGCCGGTACGGCGGGCCGGCTCGGCGTGCTGGACGCCAGCGAGTGCCCGCCCACCTTCAACACCGACCCCGAGGAGGTCGTCGGTCTGATCGCGGGCGGCCCCGGCGCGATGGTCACGGCCGTCGAAGGGGCCGAGGACTCCAAGGAGCTGGCCGCGGCCGATCTGACCGCCATGAAGCTCTGCGCGGAGGACACGGTCGTCGGTATCTCCGCCTCGGGCCGTACCCCGTACGCGATCGGAGCCGTCGAGCACGCCCGCAGCCTCGGCGCGCTCACCATCGGGCTCTCCTGCAACGCGCACAGCGCGCTGGCCGACGCCGCCGAGCACGGCATCGAGATCGTCGTCGGCCCCGAACTGCTCACCGGCTCCACCCGTCTGAAGGCCGGTACGGCACAGAAGCTCGTCCTCAACATGCTCTCGACCATCACCATGATCCGGCGCGGCAAGACATACGGAAACCTCATGGTCGACGTCCGCGCCTCCAACGAGAAGCTGCGCGCCCGCTCCCGGCGGATCGTCTCGCTCGCCACGGGCGCGTCGGACGACGAGATCGAGACCGCGCTCGCCGCCACCGACGGCGAGGTGAAGAACGCCATCCTCACCATCCTCGGCGCGGTCGACGGACCCACCGCCGCCTCACTCCTCACCGACTCCGACGGCCATTTGCGCGCCGCGCTGAAGGCCGCCCGCACCAGCTGAAAGACCACGCACCATGGCGCCAGTGGACAGACCCGACCCCTCCGGAACAGACAGAAACCGCGCCACGGCCGAGGCGATCCTCCCGCTCGTCGGAGGCTCCGCGAACATCGCGTCCATCGCCCACTGCATGACCCGGCTCCGCCTCGGCCTGCACGACCGTTCCCTCGTGCAGGACGAAGCGCTCAAGGCACTGCCCGCGGTACTCGGCGTGGTCGAGGACGCGACGTACCAGATCGTCCTGGGCCCGGGGACGGTGGCGCGGGTGACTCCTGAGTTCGAGCGCCTGGTGGAGTTCGAGCGCCTGGTGGAGGCGGAACGCGTACCTCGGGCAGCGACCCCGACCCCCACCCCCACCCCCACCGCGGCGGAACTGGCCGAACGCGGCGCGGCGATCAAGGAGGCCCGCAAAGCGCGGAACGCCACCCCGTTCAAGCTCTTCCTCCGCCGCATCGCCAACATCTTCGTCCCCCTCATCCCCGCCCTCATCGGCTGCGGCATCATCGCGGGCCTGGGCGGCCTTCTCACGAACCTCCACTGGCTCCCGGCCCTCGTCCCCGCCCTCACCGCTCTCGCGGTCGGCTTCATGTCGCTGATCGCGGTCTTCGTCGGCTACAACACGGCGAAGGAGTTCGGCGGTACGCCCGTCCTGGGCGGCGCGGTCGCCGCGATCATCGTCTTCCCGGGCGTCGCCAACGTCGACGCGTTCGGCCAGAAGCTCTCCCCGGGCCAGGGCGGTGTGCTCGGCGCGCTGGGCGCGGCGGTGCTCGCGGTGTACGTCGAGAAGTGGTGCAGGCGGGTGGTCCCGGAGGCGCTGGACGTCCTCGTGACCCCGACCCTGACCGTCCTCGTCTCCGGTCTGGTCACGCTGTACGGCCTGATGTACGTCGCCGGTGAGGTCTCCACGGCCATCGGCGACTTCGCGAACTGGCTGCTGCTGAACGGCGGCGCGGGCGCCGGCTTCGTCCTCGGCGGCCTGTTCCTCCCCCTGGTCATGCTGGGGCTGCACCAGGCCCTGATCCCGATCCACACCACCCTGATCGAGCAGCAGGGCTACACCGTCCTCCTCCCCATCCTCGCCATGGCGGGCGCGGGCCAGGTCGGCGCGGCGGCGGCGGTCTACGTACGCCTCCCCCGCAACGGCTCGATCCGCCGCACCATCAAGTCCGCCCTCCCGGCCGGTTTCCTGGGCGTCGGCGAACCGCTCATCTACGGCGTCTCCCTCCCCCTCGGCCGCCCCTTCATCACGGCCTGTGTCGGCGGCGCCTTCGGCGGCGGCTTCGTGGGCCTCTTCAACCAGCTGGGCGCGGCGGTCGGTTCGACGGCGATCGGCCCGTCCGGCTGGGCGCTGTTCCCGCTCCTCGACGGCAACAAGGGCCTGGGCGAGATGGTCGTGGTGTACGGGGGCGGGCTGCTGGTCGGCTATGCGGTGGGCTTCGTCGCCACGTACTACTTCGGCTTCACGAAGACGATGCTGACGGAGCTCAACGCACACGCGGAAGCGAAAGCAGAAGCAGAAGCGGAAGCGGAAGCGGAAGCGGAACCCTCAGCCGTGCCGGAAAGCGGCCCGGTACCCGTGCGGACTGGCGCCGACGACCCGCTTGAACCGATCGCGGAAAGCGGCAGGTGACCCGAACCCCGTCCGCGAGGGTGGCCAGTTGTTCAGCGAGTGCGACCGGTTCGCGGCAGCCCGGCTCCGTCAGCAAGGCGGCGATCAGTTGCACCATGCGTAGTTTCTGCTCGCGGGCGTAGGAGTGCACCGCGCTCCCCGGGTCGGGGAACTCCACGGCGGCATCGATGAACGGACACCCGCGCACCGGAGCCGTGTCCGCCTCCGCCGGCGGGTCGAACAGCTTGAGGATCCGTTCTCGCGGAGGGATGTCCCATGCCCGTCGCGTTGATCCCCTGGGTCGCGAACAGCTGAGCGGCGGCAGCCAGAACGCGCTCCCGACCTCCACGCCCACGCCCTCGCCCTCGCCCTCGCCCTCGCCCTTGAGATGCCGTAGCCGTCGTACAGACGCTGCTCCTGGCCATGACCGGGGTTCGGCGTGGACAGTTGCCCCGCAGGGACTGCTGAGCTTCTACGCCGACACCGTCCGCGCCGAACTCGGCGTCACCGGAGGAAGGCTGCTCGTGGGCATCTCCTTCGGCTATGCCGACGAGACCGCGCCGGTGAACCGGGTCACGACCGAGCGGGCTCCGCTTGAGTCGACCACGGCCTTCCATGGCCAGGAACCTCCACGACGGGAGCGTTAACGTCTCAGCTCGCCGCTCCCACCGCCGCCGTACGCAGGAACCGCACCAGGTCGTCCACGCTGTACCCGAGCAGCGGCCCGCGCTCGGCGGCCATCAGCAGCAACTGCCCCACCACCTCGGCGCCCCGGCCGTCGGTCCCGTCCGAGGCCCACTCCCAAAGCCCCTCGATCCCGAGATCGGTCATGAGCAGGCCGTGCTCGGCCCTGATCTCGGCGCACAGCGGCGCCACCGCGTCGAGCAGGGTCGCACCCCGGCGCGCGCAGCGCAGACTGAAGTACGCCTCGAATCGCACCACCGTGCATCCCTCCGGTGGCCGGGCCTTGAGCCCGTCGTAACGGGGGTCGTCAAAGTCCGGGGAACTGTCGGCTGAGCAGTGCACGAGGCTGAACCGGTGGGTGACGACATCTCTTGTGTCCTGGGTACGAAGCAACGCAACTCTCCACTGTGTGTGACTGATTGGGCTACACAGAGTGGCCGACAGTCGCTAGCGTGAACAGAGGAAGCAGCACAACACCGACATCTGTCTCACCGGGAGCACCCGTGCCTGGACCCAAGCCACTTGACCCGTCGTCCTCACCCCGCGCCATGCTCGGCGCCGAGCTCCGACATCAGCGCGACGAAGCCGGTATGTCCCAGGAGGAGCTGGGCAGGCCGATCTTCGTCAGCGGATCGCTCATCGGCCAGATCGAGGCCGGTACGCGTCGAATGCAGCCGGAATACGCGATCCACTTCGATGAGGTCTTCAAGACGGACGGCTTCTTCCTGCGGAATTGCGAAGCGCTGAAGAAGTCGAAGTATCCGGATCACTTCGCAGAGGCGGCGGAAGCCGAGGCGATCGCGACGGTGATCAAGGAGTACGCGCCCCAGCTGATCCCGGGTCTGTTGCAGACGGAGGCGTATGCACGGGCGGTGTTCCGCAGGTACCACCCGACCGCGACGGAAGAAGCCATCGATGAACTGGTCACGGCGCGACTGGATCGCGCCAAGCTGCTGAAGGATCCGACAAAGCCCCTTGTGTGGACGGTGCTTGACGAGGCGATTCTGCGGCGACCGGTGGGCGGACCTGCGGTGATGGCGGAGGCGCTGCGCCACGTCGTTGCACTGATCCGACGGCACAGGATCATCGTGCAGGTGCTGCCGTTCGACGCGGGCGCGCACGCATCAATGGGAGGCGCCATCAAACTGATGAGGTTCGAGGACGCACCTCCACTCGCTTACCTTCAAGGCACGGGATCGGGCCAACTGCTGGACGATCCGGCCTCGGTCGCCCGGTACGAACTGGCCTACGATTTGGTGGGGGCCAGCGCACTCTCACCAGAAGCATCCTTGGACCTGATCGCATCAGTGGCGGAGGATTACGCACATGAGAAACAGAAGCCATGAGTACGACCTGAGCGGCGTGTCCTGGCACAAGTCCAGCTACAGCGACGGCAGCGGCGGCGACTGCCTGGAAGTGGGCACCTGGCAGAAGTCGACGTACAGCGACGGCAGCGGCGGCAACTGCCTGGAGGTAGGCACCTCCTGGCGGAAGTCGACCTACAGCGACGGCAGCGGCGGCAACTGCCTGGAGGTGGGTACCGTCTGGCACAAGTCGAAGCACAGCGGCGGCAGCGGCGGCGACTGCGTCGAAGTAGGCAGTGTCTGGCGCAAGTCGACGCACAGCGGTGGCAGCGGCGGAAGCTGCGTCGAGGTGGCCGACGGCCACCCCGACATCGTCCCCGTCCGCGACTCCAAGAACCCCGACGGCCCGGCGCTCGTCTTCCGGACCTCGGCGTGGTCCACATTCATCACGGACGTCAAGGCCGGTTGACCCATCCGGCGGTCCGACAGCGGAGGAATGATGCTCCTATAGATCGTCAAGCGGGCGTCGGCCGTGAGGCGAAAACGCCCGCGCCGAGGCGAGGGGGAGGCAGCGTGGATCGAGATGCCACGAGGGCGTGGTGGGCGGGGCTCGTCGGCCGGGTGGCTGTCGCCGTGCTGGTGTCGGCCGGCCTCTCGCTCCTGACCTCGATCGTTCTCATCGGCTTGCCTCACGGCTGGGAGACGGCAACGTCCTGGGCCGACATCACACTGCGCTCGTCATGGATCGCCGGTTTCGTTGTCCCGGTCACCATCGCCACGCATCTGATGAGCCACTTTCGTCGCCGCAGGCGGCACCCCGCGCACGATCGCGACCGGCCCCGATCCTTCAAGAGGGGCGGTAAGCACCGTTGACCGGGGGCAATGTCAGCCCCCTCCACTAGCTTGTCGGCATGACTGAATTCGTACTGGTAGCAGGCGCGTGGCTCGGTTCCTGGGCGTGGGACGAGGTGGTGCCGGAGCTGCGCGCGGCGGGCCACGGCGCCCATGCGGTGACGCTGTCCGGCCTCGCCGAGAAGCAGGGCGTACCGGCCGGGCAGCAGAGGCACGTCCAGGACATCGTGGACGCGGTCGAGCGGAACGGTCTGCGGGACGTCGTCCTGGTCGGCCACAGCTATGCGGGCATCCCGACCGGCCAGGCCGCCGAGCTGATCGGTGACCGGCTCGCGCGCGTCATCTTCGTGGACTCCAGCGTTCCGGCGGACGGTGAGTCGTTCGTCTCCGACTGGCCGGACGGCCGGGCGATGGTGGAGGGTGCGATCGCCGAGACCGGCGGCTTCTGGCCCCCGCTGGCCGCGCCCGACTACGCGGGCCAGGGCCTCACCGACGAGCAGATCACCCGGATCGTCACCGGCTCGACACCCCACCCGGGCGCCTCCCTCACCGAGCCCGCCGAGCTGGCGCGCCCGCTCGGCGAGCTTCCGGCGACGTACATCAAGTGCCTGCTCGACGGCGCCGAGCCGAGCCCCCGCGTGGCCGCGCTGCTGACCGGTGAGCGCTGGCGGCTGGTCGAGATGGACACCGGCCACTGGCCGATGTTCTCCCAGCCGCACGAACTGGCCCGCGTCCTCCTCACCGAGGCTGGCGACTCATCGCCAACACCTTGATCAGTACCCGCCCCGACCTCCACGCTGACAGAACACCCCGAACCAGTGGATCAGTGGAGGTTTCCCCATGCTGCGGAAAACCCGGAAAGCCCTTGTCCTGTCGGCCGCCGTGACCACGCTTCTCGCCGGTACGTCCTTCGCTCCCGCCCACGCGGACGCGGCCGAGCCCGGCGTGATCATCACCGATGGCGACCGCGTCCATCTCTCCAGCACTCCACCCCCCACCGCGTCCGCCCACGGGTGGTGGAAGAAGGTCAGCGGGCCCGGCGACAAGGCGCGCGTGACCGTTGAATTACAGGTGAAGAACGCGGACGGCTCCTGGCGGACGGTGGCGACCGGTTCCAAGGTCGTGAAGCCGGGTGGCGGCAGCGCACGGCGGGCGAATGCGCGCAAACAGTGCGTCAACGTCCGTCGGACGATCAGCTGGCGAAGCGTCATCGATGTGGACATCATCGGTGTCATCGACTCACCCGAGAAGGCCGCCACGGCGCCCCAGTCGTTGCGGTGCGCCGTCTAGAAAGGAAGCCCCTTGACCGACGACGCGTATCTGGCACCGACCATGATTCTGGGCGTCCACGGGGTCCTCGACCTGGATCCCTGGGTCCGCCGGGCGTACGAGGACCACAGCTTCGAAGAGGACATGTACAGCCTCGTCGTGAAGCGCACGGTCGCCTACGGGCTGAGTTCCTTCCACGCGGGCGGCCCCGAGGGTGAGCGCTGGGGACACAACGACGCGGGCGGGGACTGGACCCAGGACGGAAAGGTCCACCAACTGGCCTGGCTCCAGGTCGCGGTCACCGAAGACCTTCGTGGGCAGCGGATTCCGATTCAGCCCGCGGCGACGGTCCTCCGCGACGTCCTGACCCGCCTGGGCCGCTTCCGTCTCACGGGCCTGCACACCCTGGCCCCCCTCCATCTGGCCCCTGACGGCCGCGCCGATCTCGTGGACGCGGCGGCCTGGTTCGCCCTCGCGGACCCGGATCCCGGCGCGTCGGTCGATCTCACCGTGTCCGTATGGGCCACCGAGGCCGCCGGCCTGCCCGGCCGCGCGTCCGACCTCCTCGCCGCGGCCCAGGAACGTACGTACGACGCGATGACGATCCGGCCCGCACCGGCGACCGCGGCCACGGCCACCGCGCAGGACGGTCTGGACCTCCCCCTCGCGGGAGGGGTCCAGACGGAGGGAATGCGCCCCGGCCCGGCGTTCCATTGCCGTGTCCGTGAATGGTCACTCGATGTGGCGGCATGGACGACGGAGATCTTCGTGGACGCCCTGAGGTCCACGGGATCGACCGCCCCGGCGCTGATCACGGTGTCGGCCCGGGAGGGCACTCACTGAGAAGCCCGGGCAGGAAGCCGGACCGGTCAGCCCGCTATGCGGTAGCGGCGCTCACGGCCGGCCCGTCGGTACGGCACCCTCTCGGCTCGGCCGGCCGCCGACGTCGATCTCGGGGGAGACCGCCGATGGTTCGGTGATGCCCGGGGTGCCTGCGGGCGGCACCGGAGGAGCCGGGTCCCGCGGGCCGCCGGGCAGCTGCGCCGACAGGTAGATGGCCACCCCGGCGGCGGCCACACCGAGCGCCGCGAGGGCGGCCCTGCGCACCCGGCGCACGCCCCAACCGCGGCCCTGCGGGGGTTCCTCGTGGCGCAGCTCGCGGTGTGTGACGAGCGCGGCGCGTGCGGCCAGCGCGGCGCGCAGCCGCTCCTCGGTCGCGAGTCGGCGGTCCTCGGCATCCGGCCTCATCGGACCACCTCCAACTTCTTCTCCAGTGCGTCCAGCGCGCGGCTCGCGGTGGACTTCACCGTGCCGCGCGACAGGCCGAGCGTCTGTGCGATCTGTGCCTCCGACAGCTCCGACCAGTAGCGCAGCACCAGCACCTCGCGCTGGCGCCGCGTCAACTGGGCGAGTGCGTCAAGGACTTGACGATGCTCCTCGGCGAGCAGCAGCCCCTCGTCCACGGGCGGCCCGTATCCCTCATGGGGCGGGGTGTGGCCACGGGCGGTGCGACGTCTGCGCAGTACGGAGCGGGCCGCGTTGACCACGGCGGTGTGCAGGTAGGCCGCCGGGTCCTGGAGCCCGTCGAGCGAGGTGCCGTGCGTACGGCAGACCGCGGCGAAGGCGTCCTGGACGACGTCCTCGGCGGTGTGCAGATCGTCCACCAGGAAGAGCGCGAGCCGCACCATGTCGAGTCGCCGCGCCCGGTACAGCTCGGTCAGCGTGGGCCGTGGCTCGTCGTGGTACGGCGTACCGAGTGCCCGCAGATGACGCCCCCGCGTCGGCGTGTCCTCGGTCGGGGACATGCGGGCGAGCAGGCGGGACCACCAGGGCGGCGATGCGGGGATGGAGTACTGCATGGACCTCGTTCCGTTGCGGGAGGGGCGGGCGGCCCGGGGAATGGCCGGCCCGCCCCGTGGCGCTGCGCCCCGTGGCGCTGCTCCCGCGCTTAGTTCACCGGGACGGGCCTGGCCTCGGTGACGGCCCGCTCAGGGGTCGGCTTGCCCTCGGAGATAACCTTCGGCGCCTTGGACTCAGCGGCGGGCGCACCCTCGGCGACGGCCTTCGGCGCCCTGGACTCGGCGACAACCTTCGGCGCCTTGCCCTCGGCGACAGCCTTCGGGGCCCTGGACTCACCGGCCGGCTTACCCTCGGTGACGACCTCCGGCGCGACCGGGGACGCCTTCTTCTCGCCGGAGTCGGCGACGGCCTGCGTGGCGAAGCCGCCACCCAGCAGCAGCGCGGCGCCGATGACGGCGCCCAGGCCCCGACGACGGGAACGGAGGTTCGACTTGGCGTGCGACGACATGAGTTTCTCCCGAACTGTACGAAAACACGGTCTGGAACATCAGCTGAAGGGCGCCTTCAACCCACCAGACGTGCGACACCCCCCGGGGTTGCGCCCCCATCCGAAAAACTTCCTCACGGCCCGGGGCTCAAGCCTCAGGATCCGAGCCCTCTTTGCAAGGAATGGGAGGCGGGCCTCTACCCACCCACCCTCCCCGCCTGGGGTGTTGACTTTTCGTGACCGGATTGACATGCAGGGTTGCGACGCTCTGGCGTGCCCTTCAGGAGTCCTTCGGGGCACAAAACAGCCCCCGCCGATGCTTGCGACATCTGGCGAGGGCCTGACCAATCAAGATCGACGCTTCAGGAAAGCGATCCCATGGCTGAGAGCCAGCTCAGTGCTGCTGTGCCCGAGACGCACGCGACGTCACCCGCTTCACCCACTTCTCCCCCGATGGCGGTCCCCGGCTACGGCAAGCGTTCGACGCCCGGTCAACAGGCCCGCAGGGGTGACGACTTCGCGCACCTGCCGCCGCGCGAGGCCGCCGTCGCCGCGTTCATCGACCGGCTGCCCGAGGGCACGGACATCTCCGTGAAGGCCCTCGCCAAGGTGTTGCCGTACGGACAGTGCGCCCTGCGTACCGCGCTCCGCCGCCTCCAGGTGGCCGGGCATCTGCGGCGCGGAAAGGAACACCTCGCCGGGCCTGACGGCATGCGCTGGGTGACACCAACGGCGTCCTCATGACGGTCGAGATGACCTCCCACGATCACGACACCGATCGCCGCGACCGCAAGGAAAAGCGCGATGGCCACGCCGCCGCCGGAGTCCCCGTCCATCTCCTCGTCGACAGGGACGCGGGGCTATTGGTGATCTACACCGATCCGCAGAACGGGCAGTACCAGCTCCGTACCTCACGCCCGTACGGTGCGACGGTCAAGATCCCGGCCCCCGTCGGCATCGTTCTGGAAACCGAACCGCTCAAGGACTTCAGTCGCTGAAACGCCCGAGGGCGGCACCCCCGCAACAGGGGTACCGCCCTCGGTCACTTCAGACCATGGACCGGGTCCGAGCCGTCAGGCTCAGAAGTCCATGTCACCGCCCGGCATACCGCCGCCGGCCGGGGCCGCGCCGGCCTTCTCCGGCTTGTCGGCGATGACGGCCTCGGTGGTGAGGAACAGCGCCGCGATGGAGGCGGCGTTCTGCAGGGCAGAGCGCGTCACCTTCGCGGGGTCGATGATGCCCTCGGCGATCATGTCGACGTACTCGCCGGTCGCGGCGTTCAGGCCGTGACCCACCGTCAGGTTGCGGACCTTCTCCACGACGACGCCGCCCTCAAGACCACCGTTGACGGCGATCTGCTTGAGCGGAGCCTCCAGCGCGAGCTTGACGATCGCGGCGCCAGTGGCCTCGTCGCCCGTCAGCTCAAGCTTCTCGAAGACCGAGGAAGCCTGGAGCAGAGCCACGCCACCACCGGCGACGATGCCCTCCTCGACGGCGGCCTTGGCGTTGCGCACCGCGTCCTCGATGCGGTGCTTGCGCTCCTTGAGCTCGACCTCGGTCGCGGCGCCGGCCTTGATGACGGCCACGCCGCCGGCCAGCTTCGCGAGGCGCTCCTGGAGCTTCTCGCGGTCGTAGTCCGAGTCGCTGTTCTCGATCTCGGCGCGGATCTGGTTGACCCGCCCGGCGACCTGGTCGCTGTCACCGGCACCGTCGACGATGGTGGTCTCGTCCTTGGTGATGACGACCTTGCGGGCGCGGCCCAGCAGGTCCAGGCCGGCGTTCTCCAGCTTGAGGCCGACCTCCTCGGAGATGACCGTACCGCCGGTGAGGATGGCGATGTCGTTGAGCATGGCCTTGCGGCGGTCACCGAAGCCCGGAGCCTTGACGGCGACGGACTTGAAGGTGCCACGGATCTTGTTGACGACCAGGGTCGACAGCGCCTCGCCCTCGACGTCCTCCGCGATGATCAGCAGGGGCTTGCCCGACTGCATGACCTTCTCCAGCAGCGGAAGGAGGTCCTTCACGTTGCCGATCTTGGAGTTGACGATCAGGAGGTACGGGTCGTCCAGGGACGCCTCCATACGCTCCACGTCGGTGGCGAAGTACGCCGAGATGTAGCCCTTGTCGAAGCGCATGCCCTCGGTGAGCTCAAGCTCAAGGCCGAAGGTCTGCGACTCCTCGACGGTGATGACGCCTTCCTTGCCGACCTTGTCCATCGCCTCGGCGATGAGCTCGCCGATCTGGGTGTCGGCGGCGGAGATGGAGGCGGTCGAAGCGATCTGCTCCTTGGTCTCCACGTCCTTGGCCTGCTCAAGCAGGGCGCCCGAGACGGCCTCGACGGCCTTCTCGATACCGCGCTTGAGGGCCATCGGGTTGGCGCCGGCGGCCACGTTGCGCAGGCCCTCGCGGACCAGGGCCTGGGCGAGCACCGTGGCGGTGGTCGTACCGTCACCGGCGACGTCGTCCGTCTTCTTGGCGACTTCCTTGACCAGCTCGGCGCCGATCTTCTCGTACGGGTCCTCCAGCTCGATCTCCTTGGCGATGGACACACCATCGTTGGTGATCGTGGGGGCGCCCCACTTCTTCTCAAGGACGACGTTTCGGCCCTTGGGGCCAAGGGTGACCTTGACGGCGTCGGCGAGCTGGTTCATACCGCGCTCAAGACCGCGCCGTGCCTCCTCGTCGAACGCGATGATCTTGGCCATGTGAAGTGGTCCTCCCGGACGGATGGGGTCTCCCCTGCTCGACGCAGTTGAGAGCTTGGGGAAGGATTGCTCACGGACCGTGCTGGCGCCCGCGACGGACGGCCTGAGAGCCGTGCGGTTCCTTGCTCCACCGGCTCTTCGGGCCTCACCGACCCGGTCCTTAAGTTGTCACTCTCACTTGCAGAGTGCTAACGCCAATGATTAGCACTCGACCCCCGAGAGTGCAAGCTCCTCCAGTGCGCAGCGGCCCCTCCGGCCCCCCTCCGACCCCCTCCGGAACGCATGCCTCCGGAACGCCCGAAGGGTCCGCATCCCCTGTTCGGGGGTGCGGACCCTTCGGCGTGAGCGTGAGCGTGAGCGTGAGTACGTACGTCAGTGCGTCGGTGGCCGATCGCGCCGGGATCAGACGGCGAGCTTGACCATGTCCGCCTGCGGACCCTTCTGGCCCTGCGAGATCTCGAACTCCACTCGCTGACCTTCTTCAAGGGTGCGGTAACCGTCCATCTGGATCGCGCTGTAGTGGACGAATACATCCGCACCACCGTCTACCGCGATGAAGCCGTAGCCCTTCTCCGCGTTGAACCACTTGACGGTGCCCTGAGCCATGCCTAACTCCCCTATTACTGGCCCTTGCACGGGGCCACACTTCGCGTCGGAACGCGTCGACCGCGGCTGAATGTATCTGCCCAACTGCCCTCTGCAACAGGTCAATCGGACGAGAATTCTGGGCATGGCTGAACACGCATAGCGTTGAATTCCCTGCGTTCCAGGGCAAGTCGGGCCGGGCAAAGCGCACCTACGGCGCATACGGCACTCCGACTTCGACCCCATGTTGTCGCGTTCTCGCATGCGTTCGGCAGGGGCGACAGCGCGGCGTTCCCATACTGTACCGCGCTCAACCATGTAGAACGGCCCCCTCCGCTTCTCTTACGGAGGGGGCCGTACCAGTCACAGAGCGGAGGAAATCCGGGGAATCAGCCCCCGGCGACGGCGGGGATGATCGAGACGCCGGCGCCCGCCGGGGTGGCGGTCTCCAGGCCCTGCTCGAAGCGGACGTCGTCGTCGTTCACGTACACGTTCACGAAGCGGCGCAGCTTGCCCTGGTCGTCCAGGACGCGGGCGGCGATGCCCGGGTGGCTGGCCTCCAGGGACTCGATCACCTCGGAGAGGGTCGCCCCCTCGGCGGCGACCTCGGCCTTGCCGCCGGTGTATGTGCGGAGAATGGTGGGGATGCGGACGTTGACGCTCATGGTGGTGTTCTGCCTTCCGTCTTCCGAAACGTCGGAAACGTCGTGTGTGGTCGTCAGCTGCCGGCCAGGCCGGCGTCGCGGAACGCGTCCAGGCTCGGGCGGATGGTCGCCGTCGGGCCGGTCGTCGGGGCGACGGCGTCGAGCGTCTTGAGACCGTCACCGGTGTTCAGGACGACGGTGGTCAGCGCCGGGTCGAGGACACCGGCCTCGATCAGCTTCTTCGTCACGCCGACGGTCACACCCCCGGCCGTCTCCGCGAAGATGCCCTCGGTGCGCGCCAGCAGCTTGATCGCGTCGACGATCTGTTCGTCGGTGACGTCCTCGACGGCTCCGCCGGTGCGGCGGGCGATGTCCAGGACGTACGGGCCGTCGGCCGGGTTGCCGATCGCCAGGGACTTGGCGATGGTGTCCGGCTTCTGCGGCCGTACGACGTCGAGTCCGGCCTTGAAGGCGGTGGACACCGGCGAGCAGCCCTCGGCCTGGGCGCCGAAGATCTTGTAGGGCCTGTCCTCGACCAGGCCGAGCTTGATCAGCTCCTGGAGACCCTTGTCGATCTTCGTGAGCTGCGAGCCCGAGGCGATCGGGATGACGATCTGGTCGGGCAGGCGCCAGCCGAGCTGCTCGCAGATCTCGTACGCCAGCGTCTTGGAGCCCTCGCCGTAGTACGGGCGCAGGTTGACGTTGACGAAGCCCCAGCCCTCGCCCAGCGGGTCGCCGATCAGCTCGGAACAGAACCGGTTGACGTCGTCGTAGTTGCCCTCGATGCCGACGAGTTCACCGCCGTAGACCGCCGCCATGACGACCTTGCCCTGCTCCAGGTCGTGCGGGATGAACACGCAGGAGCGGAAGCCGGCGCGGGCGGCGGCGGCGCCGACGGCGCCGGCCAGGTTGCCCGTGGAGGAGCAGGAGAGCGTGGTGAATCCGAAGGCGCGGGCGGCTTCGACGGCGATGGCGACGACGCGGTCCTTGAAGGAGTGCGTGGGGTTGCCCGAGTCGTCCTTGATGTGCAGGGAGCCGGTGATGCCCAGTTCACGGGCGAGGTTGTCGGCCTTGACGAGCTTGGTGAAGCCGGGGTTGATGTTGGGCTTCGTGGCCACATCGGCGGGGACGGGCAGCAGCGGCGCGTAGCGCCAGATGTTGTCCGGGCCCTCGGCGATGCGCTTCTTCAGCTCTTCGGGGGTGCCGCTCGGCAGGTCGTACGCCACTTCGAGCGGCCCGAAACAGCTGGCACAGGCGAAAATGGGGCCGAGGTCGAAACGCTCTCCGCATTCGCGGCACGAGAGCGCGGCGGCGGGTCCGAGATCGACCGGGCTGACATCGGCGTCGGAGTCGGCGTTCTGTACGGCGGTCTGCACAGCCATGGAGGCGAGGCCCTTTCTCCTCATCTTCCTCGCGACGTACTTCGCCACGAGACGGAATTGGCACCTTCCCCACCGTGACCTCGAATGGTCGGCGGGAGGGTTGCCGGGACTTCAACGGGCCGTTCCCTCAGTCCCTCTGGATGAGCGCTATGGCGCCGGACCCGGGGTCCGACGCGTTTATTCACGTAACGACCCCCGGCATGCGGTGGTCATTCGTGTTGTTCAAGACTGTAACCGACGGAGCGCACGGTTGAGATAGTCGTCCGCACCGCGAGATGGATCACGTTCATGGCACACGTACGCACACGCACAGGGAGTACCGACCGTGCTGGAAGAGGTGGAGCACTGGCTGACCAGGCGTTCCTGGTCCGTGGCCGACCGCCCGCTCGACCGGTTGACGGTGGCGAAAGCCGCGCGCGGCTCGACGGTGAGTGTGGTCCTTCCGGCGCTGAACGAGGAGGAGACGGTCGGCGAGATCGTCTCCGTGATCCGGCGCGAACTGATGGAGCGGGTGCGGCTCGTCGATGAACTGGTGGTGGTCGATTCCGGTTCCACCGACCGTACGGCCGCGGTCGCCGCGGCGGCGGGCGCGCGCGTGGAGCACCGGGACGCGATACTGCCGCGGCTGCCGGCGCTGCCCGGGAAGGGCGAGGTGCTGTGGCGGTCGCTGCTGGTGACGAGCGGCGACATCGTCTGCTTCGTGGACGCCGACCTGAAGCGGTTTTCGGCCGATTTCGTGTCCGGGGTCGTGGGGCCGCTGCTGACCGATCAGGACGTGCAGTTCGTGAAGGCGATGTACGACCGTCCACTGCACCAGCCCGCGGCGGGACGAGCTCCCGGCAAGAACGGCCAGAACGGTCTGGGCAGCCTGGGTGGCCAGGGCGGCCTGGGCGGCCTGGGCGGCCAGAACGGTCAGGGCGGGCGCGTGACCGAGCTGGTGGCCAGGCCGCTGCTCAATCTGCACTGGCCCCGGCTGGCCGGTTTCGTCCAGCCGCTGGGCGGCGAGTACGCGGCGCGGCGCTCGCTGCTTGAGCGGCTGCCGTTCCCCGTCGGGTACGGCGTGGAGCTGGGGCTGCTCGTGGACGCGCTGCACATGGCGGGTCTCGACGCGCTGGGGCAGGTCGACGTCGGGGTACGGATCCACCGCCACCAGGACGAGCGGGCGCTGGGGCGGATGGCCGCGGCGATCTACCGTACGGCGCAGTTGCGGCTGTCCCGGGCGCACTTGGTACGGCCTGAGCTGACGCAGTTCGAGCGCGGCGAGAACGGTTTCGTACCGCGTACGCACGCGGTGGACACGGAGGAACGGCCGCCGGTCCGGGAGATCGCGGAGTACACGGCCGGACGCGCGGCGTAACCGAATGCGATCATGTGAATTATCTACATTGCCCGCTTATGGGCATGAATCATGTGGTGGCTGGAGCACTGACCGGGCCTCTGACCGCTGTGCACGCGCTTCCGGCCGCGGCGGGAAGCGCCGCGGAGCGGCTGTGGCTGCTGGGCGGGGTGGTGCTGGCGTTGAGCGGCGCCGGGGTGGTCGCGCTGGCCGCTCTGCGCGGCCGGCGGGACTGACGGCCGCACCCACCCGGCGGCTGCCGTGCCCCATCCGGTGACGGCCGTGCCCCACCCGGTGACGGGCGTACCCACCCAGTGGCGGGCGGGCACGGCCGTCGACATGGCCGCGTCCGTACGTTTGAGCGTTTCCGTGACTGGCTAGGTTTCGGCACATGGTTACCGAGCCGCCCTCCCGGGCCCAGGTCCTCGTCGCGTCCAACCGCGGCCCCGTCTCGTACTCACCGCGGGACGACGGCTCGCTGGAGGCCAGGCGTGGCGGCGGCGGGCTGGTGTCCGGCCTGTCGGCCATCGGGTCGGACGCGGACGCGGTGTGGGTGTGCGCGGCGCTGGGGGACGGCGACCGCGAGGCGGTACGGCGTACGGGCGGCCGGCTCGACCCCGCAGACACGGGCGGGCAGCGGGTGCGGATGCTGGGCATCGCACCCGACGTGTACGCGGACGCGTACAACGGCGTCGCCAACTCCGCGCTCTGGTTCGTCCACCACCTGCTCTACCAGACCCCGCTGGAGCCGTCCTTCGGCCCGGAGTTCCGCGCGCAATGGGCGTCGTACGAGACGTACAACCGCGCCTTCGCCGAGGCGCTGGCCGACGAGGCGGCCGACGGCGCGGCCGTGCTGGTGCAGGACTACCACCTGGCGCTGGTGCCCGGGATGCTGCGCGCCCTGCGCCCGGACCTGAGGATCGGGCACTTCTCGCACACCCCCTGGGCCCCGGTCGACTACTTCCGGCTGCTGCCCGACGACATCGCGCGCCAGCTGCTGCGCGGCATCCTCGGCGCGGACCGCGCGGCCTTTCTGACGCACCGGTGGGCCGACGCGTTCACGGCGTGCTGTACGGAGCTGCTTGGCGGGACGGGCGGCACGGGAAAGACACAGATCGGCGTGCACGGCCTGGGCGTGGACGGCGACTTCCTGCGCGAGCGCGCGCACCGCCCGGACGTGGCCGAGCGGATCGTGACCCTGCGCGGGCAGATCGGCCGTACGAGCACGGGCGAGGAGCGGAAGACCATCGTCCGGGTGGACCGTACGGAACTGTCGAAGAACATCGTGCGCGGCCTGCTCGCCTACCGGCTGCTGCTGACCGACCGCCCGGAATGGCGCGAACGCGTCGTCCATGTCGCCTTCGCCTACCCGTCCCGGCAGGACCTGGCGGTCTATCGCGACTACACCGCCGAGGTCCAGCGGGTGGCCGACGAGATCAACGCCGAGTTCGGCACGGAGGGCTGGGTCCCGGTCGTCCTCCATGTCCGGGACGACTTCGCCCGCTCGCTGGGCGCCTACCGGCTGGCGGACGTGGCGCTGGTCAACCCGATCCGCGACGGCATGAACCTGGTCGCGAAGGAGATCCCCCTCATCTCGGAGCGCGGCTGCGCGCTGGTGCTCTCGCGGGAGGCGGGGGCGTACGAGGAGCTGGGCGAGGACGCGCTGGTGGTGAACCCGTACGACATCAGCGCCACGGCGGCGGCTCTCCACGAGGCGCTGTCCATGCCGGCCGACGAGCGCGCGGAGCGCGCCAAGCGGCTCGCCGCGGCGGCGACGGCGCTGCCGCCGCAGCAGTGGTTCCTGGACCAGCTGACGGCGCTGCGCGCCTGACACGACGGGGATGCCGGGGGATGCCGGGGATGCCGGGCGCGTCAGGCGTCAGCCGTCAGCCGTCAGGCGACCGCTTCCGCCAGCGCCGCCAGGAAGTCCGCCAGCGCCGCCGGTCCCGGCAACGGCAGGTCGGCGCGCTCGGCCAGTTCCGGCACTTCGGTGCCGCTACAGATCAGCAGCCCCGGGTGGCCGTCCGAGCGAAGCTTCTCGACCGCCGCGTAGGCCGGGAGGTCGCCCAGGTCGTCGCCCGCGTACAGGACCGTCTCGGCGCCGACCTCGCGTACGTACTCCAGCAGCGCGACCCCCTTGTCCATGCCGGGCGGGCGCAACTCCAGGACCATACGGCCCGGTTCGACGATCAGGCCGTGGCGGGCCGCCAGCTCGGCCAGCGGGTCGCGCAGGGCGTCGAAGGCGGCCTGCGGGTCGGAGGCGCGGCGGGTGTGGACCGCGACCGCTTGGCCCTTCTCCTCGATCCAGGTGCCACGCCAGGCGCCGAACCGGTCGAGGACGCCGGGGAGTTCGGCGCGGACCGCCGCGACGCCCTCGTTCGGGGCGGGGGCACGGACGGTGCCGGAGACGGCGTCCCAGCGCTCGGCGCCATAGTGGCCGAGGACCACGAGGTGGTCCAGTCCCGGCACACCGGCGAAGCCGCCGTACCGCACCGCGACCCCGGCCGGGCGGCCGGTGACGACCGCGACCGACGCGACATGCGGCGCGAGCGCGGCCAGGGCGGGGACGGCGCGCGGGTGCGCGCGGGCCTGTTCGGGGTCGGGGACGATCTCGGCGAGAGTGCCGTCGAAGTCGAGCGCGACGACGGCCTTGCCGGGCCGCGCGAGAAGCGCGGCCAGACCATCGGCGCCGGCGGGGGTGGTCGGTCGCGGCAGGGGGTACGGGTTGCTGCCCATGCCCCGACCTTAGCGGCGCCCGCCACCGCGGGGAGCCTGTCCGGCCAATGGAGGCTCCCCGCGAGGACATCTACCGGCGCTAACGGCGGCGGCGTCTCTCGTCCCTGACCCGCCGCAGCCTGTTCACCGTCACCGGGTCGTGCTCCAGCGCCAGCGGATCGTCCAGCAGCGCGCCCAGCAGCTGGTAGTAGCGGGTCGGCGACAGGCCCAGCCCCTCCCTGATCGCCCGCTCCTTGGCCCCGGGGCCCGGCCAGCCGCGCCGCTCCATGGCGAGCACGGCACGGTCCCGCTCGGACAGCCCCTCGGGACCACGTACGTCCTCGGAATCAGCGAGGTCAGCAGGGTCAGCGAGGTCAGCGGGGTCGGTGGGGTCAGACGCGGTCATATGACCACACGCTACTCGGCGGCCTCGGCCGCCGCCGCGTCCCTGGCGATCCCGCCCAGGACGTTCGACGGGCTGGCGCCGGGCTCGACCGCCTTGCCGATGTTCTTCTTGAAGCTGTCGCTCACTCTGCCCCACGAGTTCTTGCCGTACGGAATCAGCTCGGAAGTGGGCAGCGCGTCCAGGAACTCGCGCAGATCCGCGTACTGCGGGTCCGCCGCCATCGCCTCGTTCGCGCTGTAGGTGACCGGCAGCAGGTCGTACTGCCCGGCGAAGGACATCACGTTCTTGTCGTTGTACGCGAAGTCCAGGAACTTGCCGATCTCCGTACGGTGACCGTTCTGCTTGAAGGGCATCATCCAATCGGCCACGCCCATGGACGCCTTGGCCTTGCCGTTGACGCCGGGCAGCGGCACCATCCCGACCTTGACGCCCTGCTTCGCGGCCTCCTCCATCAGGGAGGGATGTCCGTTGAGCATGCCGACCTGACCGCTGCTGAACGCCTTGAAGGCGGTGGCGCGATCCAGCTTGCCGGGCGCGACGGGCCCGGTCAGCCCCTTGCCGACAAGCTCCTTCTGGAGCCACTGGAACGTCTTGATGTTCTGCGGCGAGTCGATGTTGTACGAGCCGTCGGCGGTGTCCGTGTAGCCGCCCCCGCCGCTCAGCAGCCACATCAGGGTCTCGCCCTGCGCCTCCTCGGAGCCCAGCGGCAGCGCGAACGGTGTCGTCACGCCCGTCGCCTTGAGCGCCTCCGCGTTGGACTGGATGTCGTCCCAGTTCTTCGGGGCGTCGAGACCGGCCTGGTCGAAGAGCTTCTTGTTGTAGAAGAGCAGCCGGGTGGAGGCGACGAACGGCAGTCCGTACTGGATGCGGTTGACCTTGCCCGCGTCGGCGAGCTGGGAGAGGAAGTTCGCCTGTGTGGGGACGGAGAGCACTTCGTCGGCGGCGTAGAGCTCGCCCTGCTTCGCGTAGTTGGCGTACGAGCCGACCTGCGCGATGTCGGGGGCCTGGTCCTCCCCGACCATCGTGGCGACATCGCTGTCGACGGTCTTCCAGGGACGGATGCTGACATCGACCTTGATCCCGGGGTTCTCGGACTCGAACGCCGAGGCGAGCGCGGACCAGTACTTCTCTGAGCCGTTCTCGGAGTTGGTGCCGTAGTCCGCGGCGACGAACTTGAGGGTGACGTCCCCGGACCCTCCCGTACTGCCGCAGCCCGCCAGCGCCATTGTCATGCCCCATGCGGCTATCGCCGCGGTCATTCCCAGATAGCGCTGTCGCACAGCTGTGTTCCCGCCCTTGTTCTTCGATTGCGCGTAAGGCCCCAGTCGGTCCCCCGTGACGCACTGTTATGAAGCAAGTGATTTTCCCTCATCCGGAGGTTTCGGGTCCACCTGGGATTGGTTTCACTTAGGCAACGCCCAACCCATGGCTCGACGGGCTTCCGCGTTTGCCCAACGGGTTCCGCGTTTGTATGGAGACTCAACAATCCTGGGCAGTGGACTAGACCTTTCACGGGTCTACGCGCGAGACTGTTCCCGTGAGACACGTCATCGCCCTGGATGTGGGCGGCACCGGTATGAAAGCCGCCCTGGTGGGGGCGGACGGCGCGCTGCTGCACCAAGCGCGGCGGGCCACCGGCAGAGAGCACGGGCCCGAGGCCGTCGTGGAGACCATCCTCGGCTTCGCCGCGGACCTGCGCGCGTACGGCATCGAGCACTTCGGGGAGAGCGCGGTCGCCGCCGGGGTCGCCGTGCCCGGCATCGTCGACGCCGAGCGCGGTATCGCGCTGTACTCCGCCAACCTCGGCTGGCGCGACGTGCCGATGCGCGAGCTGCTCGGCGCCCGGCTCGGCGGCGTACCCGTCGCGCTCGGTCACGACGTACGCACCGGCGGTCTCGCCGAGGGGCGGCTCGGCGCGGGCCGGGGGGCCGACCGGTTCCTGTTCGTGCCGCTGGGCACCGGGATCGCCGGGGCCATCGGTATCGCGGGCGCCATCGAGGCCGGTGCCCATGGTTACGCGGGTGAGATCGGCCATGTCGTGGTCCGCCCCGACGGGCCCGACTGCGGCTGCGGCCAGCGCGGCTGTCTGGAGACCCTTGCCTCCGCCGCGGCCGTGACCCGCGCCTGGGCGGCGGCGAGCGGCGACCCGGAGGCGGACGCCGCCGACTGCGCGAAGGCCGTGGAGTCCGGCGACCCCGCCGCCGTACGGGTCTGGCTCGACGCGGTCGACGCGCTCGCCGCCGGGCTGGTCACCGCGCTCACCCTGCTCGACCCCCGAACGCTCATCATCGGTGGCGGTCTCGCCGAAGCCGGGGAAACCTTGTTCACACCCCTGCGGGCCAAGGTCGAGGAGCGGGTGACGTTCCAGAAACTGCCCGAGATCGTCCCGGCGGCCCTCGGCGACACCGCCGGCTGTCTGGGCGCGGGGCTGCTGGCCTGGGACCTGCTCGCCGCCGCCCAGCAGCCGTCCGCCGGAGCGGGACCCACCACAGCGCACCCCACCGAAGCGCACCCGGCCAACGCGTACCCGGCAAACACGCACCCCACCGAAGCGCACCCCGCCGAAGCGCACCCCACCGAAGCCCACGCCGCCCAGCCGCACCGCAGCGACGACACCGACCCGCCCGCCGACGAACCACTCGCCACGGAGGTATCCGCCTGATGGCCGCTAGCGCCCCACGCGCCGCGCACGCCGCACGCACCCCACGCGCCGGAAGCACCGTTCTCACCGGCGCCCGGGTGGTGCTGCCCACCGGAACCGTGGACGGCGGGCGGGTGATCATCGAGGGCGGCCGGATCGCGGGCGCCGCCCACGACGACGCCGCCTCGCTGGATCTCTCCGGCCACTGGATCGTCCCGGGCTTCGTGGACATGCACAACCACGGCGGCGGCGGCGCGTCGTTCACCTCCGGCTCGGTGGACGACGTACTCACCGGCATCCGTACGCACCGCGAGCACGGCACCACCACCCTCGTCGCCTCCACCGTCACCGGCGAGATGGACTTCCTCGCCCACCGCGCCGGCTTCCTCTCCGAGCTGGTCGAGCAGGGTGAGCTGGCCGGGATCCACTTCGAGGGCCCGTTCATCTCCCCCTGCCGCAAGGGCGCCCACAGCGAGGCGCTGCTGCGCGACCCCGACCCGGCCGAGGTGCGCAAGCTGCTCGACGCGGCGCGCGGCACGGCCAGGATGGTCACGCTCGCCACCGAGCTGCCGGGCGGCATCGAGTCCGTACGGCTGCTCGCGGAGCACGGCGTGATCGCCGCCGTCGGCCACACGGACGCGACGTACGAGCAGACCGTGGAGGCCATCGACGCGGGCGCGACCGTCGCGACACATCTCTTCAACGCGATGCCGCCGCTCGGACACCGCGCTCCTGGACCGATCGCCGCGCTGCTGGAGGACGAGCGGGTCACGGTCGAGCTGATCAACGACGGTACGCATCTGCACCCCGCGGCCCTGGAGCTGGCGTTCCACCGCGCGGGCGCGGGCCGGGTCGCCTTCGTCACGGACGCGATGGACGCGGCCGGGTTCGGCGACGGGCGCTACGAGCTCGGCCCGCTCGCCGTCGAGGTCAAGGAGGGCGTCGCGCGGCTGGTGGAGGGCGGCTCGATCGCCGGTTCCACGCTGACCCAGGACATCGCGTTCAAGCGGGCGGCGACGGTGGACCGGCTGCCGGTGGAGGACATCGTGCGGGCCATCTCCGCCAACCCGGCGCGGCTGCTCGGCGTGTACGACAAGGTCGGCTCGCTGGAACCGGGCAAGGACGCGGACCTGGTGGTCCTGGACGAGGAGTTCTCGGTCAAGGGTGTCCTGCACAAGGGCGAATGGGTGATTGAACCCAAGTAGGTTGATTTAGCCGCAAGTACGAGGAAAGCCATACGAAGGCGGTCGGCCCGGGGTCTGGGCCTACCGCCTTCTGTTTGGCATGATCGCTCCGGTAATCGGGCCGGGCGAGCAACCGGCCGAGCCGGCAATCGACCGAGCCAGTATTCGGCCGAGCCAGTAATCCGGCCGAACGAGCGCGTTTCTTGGGGGTGCGACGGATGATCGTCACGGTCACGCTCAATGCCGCGCTGGACATCACGTACCGCACCCCCGCGCTGGTCCCGCACACCACGCACCGCGTCAGCGAGGTCGCCGAACGTCCTGGCGGCAAGGGCCTGAACGTCGCGCGGGTGCTGTCGGCGCTGGGCCACGAGACGGTGGTGACGGGGTTCGCGGGCGGCCGGACGGGCGATGTACTGCGGGAACTGCTCGGCGACCGCGGCTACGGGGCCGGGGCCGGGGCCGGGGGCTCCAGGAGCCGGCCGGTGGACGCGCTCGTACCGATCTCCGGGTCCACCCGCCGTACCCTCGCCGTCGTCGACGAGACGAGCGGCGACACCACCCAGCTCAATGAGCCGGGCCCGACCATCTCCTCCGCCGAGTGGTCCGACTTCCTCGGCGCGTACGAGCGGCTGCTCACCGGCGCCGACGCCGTGGCCCTGTGCGGCAGCCTGCCGCCCGGCATCCATGTCGGCGCGTACGCCGAGCTGATCCGCCGGGCCCGCGCCGCGGGCGTCCCGGTCCTCCTCGACACCAGCGGCGAACCGCTGCGCCGCGGCGTCGCCGCCCGCCCCGATCTGGTCAAGCCGAACGCCGACGAACTCGCCCGGCTCACCGGCTCCCGCGAGCCGCTGCGCGCCGCGCGCGACGCCCGCAGGCGCGGCGCGCACGCCGTTATCGCCTCGCTCGGCCCCGACGGCATCCTCGCGGCCACCCCGGACGGAATCTGGCAGGCGACCCCGCCTGCGTCCGTGAAGGGCAACCCGACGGGCGCGGGCGACTCGGCGGTGGCCGGGCTGCTCTCGGGCCTCGTCGAGCACCTGCCCTGGCCGGCCCGGCTGGCCCGCGCGGTCGCCCTGGCCACGGCGACGGTCCTGGCCCCGGCGGCGGGCGAGTTCGACGCGGAGGCGTACGAGGAGCTGCTGCCGCGGGTGACGGTGACGGAACACCCCGGACCGTAGCGTCGGGCCGGACCGTAGCGTCGGGGCCGAGGACCGAACCGAAAGCCGGAATCCGGAATCCGGAAGCTGGGAGCCGGAATCCGGGGAGTCGGAAGCTGGAATCCGGGGAGTCGGAAGCTGGAAGGACTGAGGCACGCATGCCACTCGTCAGCACCGGTGAACTCGTCACCGCCGCAAGGAACGCGGGCCACGGGATCGCCGCCTTCAACGTCATCACCCTGGAGCACGCGGAGGCGATCGCCGGCGGCGCCGAACGGGCCGGGGCGCCCGCGATCCTCCAGATATCGGAGAACGCGGTGAAGTTCCACGGCGGCGATCCCGTCGCGGTCACCGCCGCCGCGGCGGCCGTCGCCCGCGCCTCCTCCGCGCCGCTCTCCCTCCATCTCGACCATGTCGAATCGGCCGCGCTGCTGCGGGCCGCGCCCGGGGCCGGCTTCAGCTCGGTGATGTTCGACGCGTCGAAGCTGCCGTACGCGGACAACCTCGCGGCCACCGCCGAGGCCGTGCGCTGGGGCCATGACCACGGCATCTGGGTCGAGGCGGAACTGGGCGCGGTGGGCGGCAAGGACGGCGAACCGTCCCTCGACGCACACGCCCCGGGGGTACGTACGGATCCGGCCGAGGCGATCGTCTATGTCGGCGAGACCGGTGTGGACGCGCTGGCCGTCGCGGTCGGCTCGTCCCACGCGATGACCCGCCGCACGGCCGCTCTCGACCACACCCTGATCGCCGCGCTGCGCGACGCCGTCCCCGTACCCCTGGTCCTGCACGGTTCGTCCGGCGTCCCGGACGAGGAGATCCGCCGGGCGGTCGCCTCGGGCATGGTCAAGATCAATGTGGGAACGGCCCTCAACACGGCCTTCACCGGCGCCGTACGGGACTATCTCGCGGCGCATCCGACGACGGTGGACCCCCGGAAATACCTCGTCCCGGCTCGCGAGGCGATGGCCGGGACGGTGGCGGGTTTCCTGCGGGTGGTCGGCTCCGTGGACTCCACGGGGTCGTGATCACTACCCCTTGGGGGGCGTGACCTCCAGCCAGTCGAGAATGGCGTCGCACTGATTGCCCTGCTCGCAGGAGATCTTGAGGGTGTTCTTGCCCTTCTTGAGCTCGACCGGCGCCCACGTGGTCTGCCAGTTCTTCGCCCAGTCGGGGTCGTTGGAGCTGATGAAGTTCTTCAGCCCGAGCGGGGAGTTGTTCGCCTTGCCGTTGACGGTCAGGGTGGCGTTGGCGTCCTTGGCGGGTATGGCGTAGCGCACGGACAGCGCGTAGGAGCCGGCCTCCTTGATGTCGGCGGTCCAGGTCACGGACGCCCCGACGGCGTTGAAGCCGGTCACATAGGACCCGTTGGTGCCCTGGGCGCCGTCGATGTCCGTCGCGAGGACGGCGGGCGGGCCCAGCTTGAGGGTCGCCGCGTCCTGCTTGGGGAGGCCGATCCCGTCGGGCGACGTGTCGTCGTCCTTGCCGCTCGCCTCGTCGGTGGGCTGCTGCGACTGGTCTGCCGAGGACGTCGGGCCGCCGGTCGGGGTCGGGTCGGCGTTGTTGTTCTTGTCGTCGTTGTTGGTGAGCAGCGCGGCCGTGATACCGATCACGACCACCGCGACGACGGCGATCGCGCCGATCAGCAGGCCCTTGGTGTTGGGGCCGCTGCCGCGTCCGCCGCCCCGCTGGGCCGGCACCTGGCGGGTGGTGGCACCGCCGGGGTGGGTCTCGGGGGCCGCGTAGTGCGGGTTCTGCTGCTGGCCGTACGGCGCCTGACCGTAGGGCGCCTGGCCCTGGGGCGCCTGCTGCTGGCCGTAGGGAGCCTGGCCGTACTGCGGCTGCTGGCCGTACGGCGCCTGCTGCGGCGGGACCGCCTGCTGCTGACCGTACTGGCGCTCGCCGACCGTCCTGACCTGGTTGTACGAAGTCCTGGGCACGCCGGGCTGCGCGGCCGGACCGGGGTAGCCGTAGCCGCCTTGGCGTCGCTGATTGGCGCCCGCCGCCTGTCCGTCCTCGTACAGATAGCCGAACGGATCGTCGTCCTCGGGCGTGCTCGCGCCGTTGTTCCCGGCCGTCATCCCTGGTCACTCCTTACCATCTCGCCAGCGTCGCCGACCGGCCGAGCCTACCTCGAATGGGCAAGGCCACGGACGGGCCTTGACGGGTGGCAGCCAGTCTGCGACCCGTGGGTGAACAACGGATCGCAGAGATGTCCCAGCCCTGTCCCGAACGGCTCCGGGACCCTTTCCGACACCTGTGGGACTCCCCCCGACGCGTCCGGAGGACCCGTCGGAGAGCGCCTACCCCGCACGCCGGGGAACCTTGCTGCGCGACCGCTTCTCGATATACATCCGCTGGTCAGCGGATTGCAGTACTTCCTCCACCGACATTCCGCAGCTCGCCCAGCTGATACCGAAGCTCGCCCCGACCCGGACCGCCCGGCCGTCGACCCTGATCGGCGGAATGATCGCGTTCCGCAGCCGTACGGCGAGATCGGCGGCGTCCGCAGAACCGAGTCCGTCCGCGAGAACGACGAATTCGTCACCCCCGAGGCGCGCGACGGTGTCCCCGTCCCGTACGCCGGTGGTCAGCCGGCGCGCGACCTCGATCAGCACCGCGTCGCCGGTGTTGTGGCCGAACCGGTCGTTGATGGACTTGAAGCCATCGAGGTCGCAGAAGAGAACGGCGAGGCCCTTCGTGCCGTCGTCGGCCTCGGGGTCGTCGTTGGGCGCGACCATGTGCACATGGTTGTCGAGGGACGCCCCGCCGACCGCGGGGACGGCCGAGTGCCCGCCGCCCTGGCTGCCGCCGCGCTCCTCGTACTGGTCATAGCCGTCATAGCCGTCGTACGCGTCGTATCCGGGCTCGTACAGGACGGTGCCCTCGTACCCTCCGTACGCCGCGTCCAGCGCCTCGACCGCGGTCTCCCGCATCGCGTGGGGCCGCGAACAGAGCCGGGCGCTGAGGCGGGAGCGCAGCTCGGCGCTGTTCGGCAGGCCGGTGAGCGAGTCGTGCGAGGCGCGGTGCGCGAGCTGGAGTTCGCGGCTCTTGCGCTCCTCGATGTCCTCGACGTGGGTGAGCAGGAAGCGCGGGCCGTCGGCGGTGTCGGCGACCACGGAGTTGCGCAGCGAGACCCAGACATACGTGCCGTCGCGCCGCAGCAGCCGCAGTTCGGCGCGGCCGCCCTCGGCGGAGGTGCGCAGGAGGGTCCCGATGTCCTCGGGGTGGACCAGATCGGAGAACGAGTGGCGGCGCATCACGGAGGCCGGGCGGCCCAGCAGCCGGCAGAGGGCGTCATTGGTCCGCAGCAGCCGGCCGTGCTGGTCACCGCCCATCTCGGCGATGGCCATCCCGCTGGGTGCGTACTCGAATGCCTGGCGGAAGGATTCCTCACTGGCCCGCAGCGCCTGCTGTTCCCGTTCGAGCCGGACCAGCGCGCGCTGCATATTTGCTCGGAGCCGAGCGTTACTGATCGCAATGGCGGCTTGGGACGCGTACATCTGGAGCGCTTCCTGTCCCCAGGGGCCCGGCCGGCGCCCGCCGCGCGGCCGGTCGACGGAGATGACGCCGAGCAGCTCGCTCCCGCCGCCGGAGGCGTACATCGGGGCGTAGAGCCGGTCCTGGGGGTGCCACTCGTCCTCGAAGCGGGGATCGGGGCCCTCGGTGTACCACTGCGGTACGTCGTCCTCCAGCAGCACCCAGCCCTCGGTGTGCGGTATGAAGCGCAGCTCGCCCCAGCTCTCGCCCATCAGCAGGCGCCGCTCCCAGGAGGCCCGGGAGCCGACGCGGCCGGTGATCAGGGCCTCCGCGGCGGGGCTTCCGGCGAAGGCGGCGACGACGAGGTCACCGTCGGCCTGGACGACATTGACGCAGGCCAGTTCGTACCCGAGCCCGGAGACGACACCGTCGGCCACGGTCTGCAGGGTGTCCGCAAGGCTGCGGGCGGT
Organism: Streptomyces sp. NPDC056835; assembly: GCF_042789485.1. NCBI lineage: Bacteria > Bacillati > Actinomycetota > Actinomycetes > Kitasatosporales > Streptomycetaceae > Streptomyces > Streptomyces sp. NPDC056835. The sequence goes on along the minus strand of NZ_JBHUBB010000024.1, from coordinate 95,290 downwards.
GTTGAGGTCGGCGACGGCCTCATGCAACTGCCGCAGGGTCGCAAGACGGACATACGGCTCCGACTCGGTCTCCATTGCTCGCTCTCCCCGAGACCTCGACAGCAACTCCAGGATTCTCATCGGCTCTCGTCCTGCACTGGCATCGCCACTGAATCACAGGGAGCTGCGCGCTCGGTACACAGGGTCAACAAATACCGCACTCTGTGAGTCAAGTCACATGGCCCGATGAAGGGATGGACGGCCTGGTGAGAGCGCTCCCGCACTTTCTTGATCGCAAATTCGGAGGGGGTGACGGACGGGCTGTGGGACGCGGGCGAGGGTGCTTCTGGCAGCGGGAAGCGCGCGGGGGGCGGGTCCGTGACCGCGCGGGGCGGGCGCCATGGCGATCCGGTCGCGAACCTGTCCCGCTCCTGTCCCGCTCCTGTCCCGCTCCTGGTCCTAGGACCGGGCTGGTCCCCTGGCCCGATGCGGGTGGGAATGGCTGCGGCTAGCGTCTCTTCCGTGCACCAGACGACCCCTGACACCCGTACCGACGCCATCGACACCATCCCCCATCCTGAAGGGGTGAGCAACGAAGAGTTCCGCGCCGCCCTCGCCCGGCTGGCCTCGGGTGTGGTGCTGGTGACAGCGCACGAACCCCCTTTGAGCGCCACCGGACCGCGCGGCGAGGACGCCGGGATGACGGCGACCGCCTTCATGTCGGTCTCGCTGGACCCCCCGCTGGTGCTGGTCAGCGTGCGCAACGGCTCCCGTATGGACGACCTGCTCACCGAACAGCCGCTGTGGGCGGCCTCCTTGCTCTCCGAGAGCCAGCGGCATGTCGCGGGCCGGTTCGCGATGAAGGGCCGGATCAGCGACCGGCTGCTGTTCGAGGACATCCCGTACCGCCGGGGAGAGGTGAGCGGCGCGCTGCTGATCGGGGGCTCGCTGGCGGGGCTGGAATGCCGTACGGAACAGCGGATCGAGGCGGGCGACCACACGCTGGTCATCGGCCGGGTGCTGACGGCGGAGCTGCCCAGCGCGGAGGGCGGCCCGCTGATGTATTTCAAGGGGCGCTACCGGCAACTGGGTTCGTAGGATCGGCGGACGGACACACCGCCACCGCCACGACTGATCCCCGTGCCGGTACCCGTACCGGGCCCGGGCTTCAGGTCCAGTCGCGGCCGGTACGGCCGCGCTTCGTCTCGGCGCGCTGCTTCTTCTCGCGCAGCCGGCGTTCGTTGATCCCGCGCGGGATCTTCGTCTTCCTGCGCGGGCGCGGCGGCGGGGCCGTCGCTTCCGCCAGCAGGGAGGCGAGCCGTACGGCCGCGGTCTCGCGGTTGCGCCACTGGGAGCGGTGCTCCGACGCGCGTACGGTGATCACGCCGTCCACCAGCCGATCCGCGAGCCGTTCCAGCGCGCGTTCTTTCCACACCGGCGGCAGCGCTTCCGTCTTCGCGAGATCGAAGCGCAGTTCCGCCTTCGAGTCACTGGTGTTGACGTGCTGTCCGCCGGGCCCGGAGGACCTTGAGAAACGCCACATCAGTTCGGCCTCCGGCAGGGAGACCGAACCGCGGATGACATGAGCGGGTCCGGACATACCCCTATGGTCCCGTGTCCGGCCGGCTTCCGTCACCCTCTTTTCCCCGGCGTTGCCCCGGGGGCTCCCCCGCCGCCCCCCGGTTTCGCCCGGGCGCGCGTCCACTCCGGGTAAAGAAAGTAAAGGGGTGCGGAACCTCCCGGACCTCTGCCTACGTTATGCCGGGTGACGGTAGCTTCGGGACCACTCGAAGCCCGCACAGACAACGAAAGGGACATCCCCATGGCTGTAAGCCTGTCCAAGGGCGGCAACGTCTCGCTCACCAAGGAGGCACCGGGCCTGACCGCCGTCACGGTCGGCCTTGGCTGGGACGTCCGTACCACCACCGGCACCGACTTCGACCTCGACGCCTCGGCGATCGCGGTGAACGGGGGCGGAAAGGTCGTCTCCGACAGCCACTTCGTCTTCTTCAACAACAAGTCGACGCCTGACCAGACGATCGTCCACACGGGTGACAACCGCACGGGCGAGGGCGAGGGCGACGACGAGGCGATCAACGTCAACCTGGCGGGTCTGCCGGCCGACGTCGACAAGATCGTCTTCCCGGTCTCGATCTACGACGCCGAGACCCGCAGCCAGAACTTCGGCCAGGTGCGGAACGCGTACATCCGCATCGTCAACCAGGCCGGTGGCACCGAGATCGCCCGCTACGACCTGAGCGAGGACGCCGCCACCGAGACCGCGATGGTCTTCGGTGAGCTGTACCGCAACGGCGCGGAGTGGAAGTTCCGCGCGGTCGGCCAGGGCTACGCCTCGGGCCTCGTGGGCATCGCCACGGACTTCGGCGTCAATCTCTGACACGAACGCCGCGCGAACAACAGCGTGCGTAATGAGTGGGCCCCGGCTCCGGCCGGGGCCCACCGGCGTGTACGGGTTGGGGCGTGGGGCGGAGGGGTAGTCGGGGTCACCCGGTGCGTTCGATGGCGGGTGGGGGCCGCCCCTGACCTCGGCTCCACCCCCGACACCACTAGTCCAGCGACGGCTTCTCCTCCCCGTACAGCCAGGTGTCCCACAACTCTCCGAGGTCGCGGCCCGACTCCCGTTCCACGTACGTCGTGAAGTCATGGGTGTCGGCGTTGCCGTGACGGAACGTCCGGGCCCAGCCGCGCACGATGCGGAAGAAGGCGGCGTCGCCCACGGTCTCCCGTACGCGCTGGAGCACCATGGCGCCGCGTCCGTACACCGGCGGGTCGGAGATGTTGACCGCGCTGGGCGGATGCGCCGGCGGGAACGTCCAGTTCGCGTCGGCGTCGTACGCGTCGAGGAAGCTCTGGCGGACCGGTACGCGCTCGGTGTGTTCCGTCCAGAGCCACTCCGTGTACTCCGCGAAACCCTCGCTGAGCCACATGTCCCGCCAGGACTTCGGGGTCACGGAGTTGCCGAACCACTGGTGGGCCATCTCGTGGACCAGCGTCGCGACGCTGGTGGGGCCGGGGAAGAAGGGCCTGTTCTGGGTCTCCAGGGCGTATCCGGAGTCGCCCGGCCGCCCGATGACGACACCCGTGGAGGAGAAGGGGTACGGCCCGAAGGTCTTCTCCTGCCACTTCACGATCCGGGGGAGTTCCTTGAGGAGCCGCGCGCCGCTTTTGGCGACGGTCGGATCGACCGCCGTGTAGCTGGGCACCATCCCCTTCGCCCCGTCGGTCGCCCGCGTCTTGTACGGCCCGATGGCGACCATGGCCACATAGCTCGCCATCGGCTCCGCCGAGTGCCAGTCGAAGGACGTGCGCCCGTCCGCCGTGCGCTCCTCGCGCAGTTCACCGTTGGAGACGGCCGTCAGCCCCTCGGGCACGGTGATCCGGATGTCGTACGACGCCTTGTCGCTCGGGTGGTGGTTGCCCGGGAACCACGCCATCGAGCCGGTCGGCTCCCCCAGCCCGACCGCGCGTTGCCCGGACCGGAGCCAGCCCTCCTCCGATGTGTCGGGGTCGGTGATGCGCCGGGGTACGCCGGAGTAGCGGACGACCGTACGGAAGGTGGCACCCCGGCGGAGGTCGTCGCCGGGGCGCAGCGTCAGTTCCGTACCGGCGTGGTGGAAGGCGGCCTTCTCGCCGTCGACGGTCACGGAGTCCACCGTCAGCCCGTCGAGATCGAGGTTGAAGGCGCTGAGGTCCTGGGTGGCGCGGGCGGTGATCTCGGCGGTGCCGTTGAGCCGGCCGGCGTCCGGCGCGTAGTCGAGGGTCAGACCGTAGTGCTGGACGTCGTAGCCGCCGTTGCCGATCCGCGGGAAGTAGGGATCGCGCAGGCTCGCGGCGCCCGGCCTGCCGTGCACGCCACTGCCCGGCCCACAGCCGCCGAGGACGAGGGAGAGGACCAGAGCGACGGGGAGTGCGGGGGCGGAGGCGAGGCGGAGTGCCGGGCGCGGGTACACCCGGTGATCGTAGGCCGGGTGGCGAGGACTCGCCGGTCGGCAGGGACTCGCCGGGTCACCAGGTCACCAGGTCACGGGGTCATCGGGTCACCGGGGCGCGGGCCGGTGACCACCCCACGGGTCCGCCGGGACGGCCGTGACACCATCGGGCCCGTGCTCGACATCGGCTACTCCCTCTCCCGGCGCTTTCCCGATCCCCCGCAGACCGACTACCGCCTCGCGGACGTCCGGGCGCTGCGGCACGACCTGTTCTGCGGGGACGTCTATCTCGCGGACACCCACGCGGACCGCGAGGTGTCCACAGCCTGGGGATGGGTGCCGGTGCTCGACTTCGCCTGGGCGCTGTGCGACATCGTGGAGCAGCTCGACCGCGATCCGCGCGGCAGCCGCGCGGCGAAGCCGCAGTACGCCGAGCTGGACTTCACCGAGTCCGCCGACCGCATGCTCTTCCAGCGGCGCTTCGGCTGGGTCGATGTGGAGGCCGACTGGATGCCCGGCGACGAGCCGCCGCTCACCTTCAGCCACCGTCTGCTGCGCCGTGAGGCGCGCGACTTCCTGCACGATCTGATCGCGGATCTCGCCGATATGCACGAGGGCCTGGCCGACAACCCGATCGTCTGGGACCTCCAGTCCCGCTTCCCCCGCAGCTGACCATCCGCAGCTGACCCCCGCAGCTGACCACCCCGGGCGGGGCCGCCTCACGGCTCCCACCTCACGGCTCCCACCTCACACCCCCCACATCGCGGCCACAGACCCCACCCATCGATTTCCGGATCGGCAGGCGTACATCCCCCCGCGCCGGGCAGACGAGGTTCTGCCGGGGCACCGCCGGGAATCGGGCGACCGTTTCCTCCCCCCACAAAAGGCCGTGCCTCTGGAGCACCACGAAGGCCCCGACCCCATCCCCCCAGGGTCGGGGCCTTCGAAGGGCAGGGCCCCATCAGTCCTCCACCCGCACCCCGATCTGCGCCGCGAACGCCGGTGCCAGATGCAGCAGTTGGGCCGAGCTGATGACCGCCCCCGCCAGCCGGTCCAGGCCCCGCGCGATATCCAGCTCGGCGACCGTCCGCAGATCGACGTCCTTCATCCGCGCACCGCTCAGATCGGCCCGCCTGAGCACGCAGTCCCGGAACTCGACCCGTACCAGCTCCGCTCCCCCGAAGTCCGGTTCGGACAGGACAACGCCCTCGAACACCACGTCCTTGAGCCGGGCCTTCCGGAGGTTGAGATAGTCGATCTTCCCGCCCCGGATCAGCACCCGCTCCAGCACGGCGCCATGCAGCTGCGTCCCGCCCAGCCGTGCGTCCACCACCTCCACATCGCGCAGCGACGCCCCGGACAGATCCGTGCCCACCCCCCGGACACCGCTCAGTACGGAATCGATGAACCGCGCCCGCCCCAGCGCCGTCTCGTCCAGCCCGCAGTCCCGCAGCGCGCAGTCGATGAACCGCGAGCCGGGCCCCTCCTGCCCCGACAGGTCGAGGTCCTTGAACTCCAGCCCGTCGTAATCGCCGTCCGGCTCAAGCCCGCCGCCGTACGGGCTCAGTGGCGGCAGCCGTACCTCTGCCCGCCGCGCCGCCGGGACCCCGCCCGCCCCGCCCGCGCCGCTCGCCCCACCGCTCTTCGTTGTCTTCCGTGCCATGCCCCCATGGTGACGTACACCACTGACAACGCACCGATGTCACAACCAGCTGTCCACTTCCCGTCATAACGGTAGAGCGAGCGAAGGAGAGAGACAGTCCATGTATCCCAGCCATCGCGTCACCGTCATCGGCGGGGGCTTCGCCGGACTCACCGCTGCCATCAGCGCCGCCGAGTCGGGCGCCGCCGTCACCCTGTACGAGGCCCATCAGACCCTCGGCGGCCGGGGCCGCACAGCTCAAGGCCCGTACGCGGTCAACGACGGGCCGCACGCCCTCTACAGCCGCGGGCCGCACTGGGCCTGGCTGCGACGGCGCGATCTCCTCGGTCCCATGGCGACCCCGCCCCTGCGCGAGAGCCACCGCTTCCGCTTCCACCGGGGCGGCGCCCTGCGCAGGACCCCGCCCCTCGGAGTATTCGCCCTCTCCCGCCGGAAGGCCGAAACCGCCCCGGTGGACATCGACTTCATGACCTGGGCCACGGAACTGGCCGGCGCCGACGTCGCGCGCGCCGCCGCGCACTACACCGCCGTCGCCCTCTTCCACCACGACCCCGGCTCGCTCTCCGCCGCGTTCGTCCAGGAGCGGCTGCGGCGCACCGCCGCCCTGCCGCCCGAGGCCCGCTACCCGATCGGCGGCTGGGGCCGGCTGACCGACCGGATGGCCGCGCACGCCCGGAGTCTGGGCGTACGTATCGAGACAGCGGTACGGATCGACCGCCTCCCCGAGCACACCCCCGTGATCGTCGCGACCTCCCTGGAAGCGGCCCGCGGCCTCCTCAAGGACGACGGTCTGCGCTGGACCGGCGGCCGTACCGCGCTGCTCGATCTCGCGCTGCGTACGCGCGGGGGCGACCCGTTCATCGTCTCGGACCTCGACGCGCCCGGCTGGCTCGAACGGTTCACCGCACAGGACCCGTCCCTCGCCCCGGCCGGTGAGCAACTGCTCCAGGGCCACTTCCCGGTCGGGCCCGACGAGTCCAGGTCCGACGGCATCGCCCGCGCCGAGAACCTGCTCGACCTGGGGTTCCCCGGCTGGCGCACGCGTACGGCCTGGCGGCGCGAGTCCGTCGCGACCGGCCGTACCGGAGCCGTCGATCCGCCCGGCACCACCTGGCGGGACCGGCCCCATATCGACCGCGGCCAGGGCGTCTTCCTCGCGGGTGACCAGGTCGCCGCGCCCGGAGTGCTCGCGGAGGTGTCGTTCAACAGCGGGATCGGCGCGGCGGCGCTGGCCGTCCAGCAGCTCTCGGCCCTCAGGAAGCGGAGCTCCGGCATCGCTTGACCTCAAGCATGCTTGAGGTCATTGGCTGTGCCCCGTACACCGGACAACTTCGTACACCGGACACTCCTGGGAGCCCGCCTTGCACGCCATCCGCCTCCACGCCTTCGGCCCCGCCGAGAACCTTCTTCACGAGCTGACCGAGGACCCCGTACCAGCCCCCGGCCAGGTCAGGATCGCCGTCGCCGCGGCCGGGGTCCATCTCCTCGACACCGCCCTGCGCGGAGGGATGCCGGGCCCGTACGGCGCCCCCGCCGAACTGCCCACCATCCCCGGCCGCGAGGTCGCCGGTACGGTCGAGTCGCTCGGCGAGGGCGTGGACGCGGGCTGGCTCGGCAAGCGTGTCGTCGCCCATCTCGGGATGGCCCCCGGCGGTTACGCGGAGCTGGCCGTCACCGACACCGCGCGGCTCCACGAGATCCCGGCCGGGCTCGACGAGGCCGAGGCCGTCGCCATGATCGGCACGGGCCGAACGACCATGGGCATCCTCCAGTTCACGGACCTCGGCCCCGACGACATCGTCCTCGTACCGGCGGCGGCGGGCGGCATCGGCACGCTCCTCGTCCAGTACGCGAAGAACGCCGGCGCCACCGTCATCGGTCTGGCGGGCGGCGCGGCCAAGGTCACGCGGGTCGCCGGGAACGGCGCCGATCTCGCCGTCGACTACACCCTCCCCGACTGGCCGGAGCAGGTCCGCGGCCAACTGCGCGACCGGTTGGGCGGCCGGCGCGCGACCGTCGTCTTCGACTCCGTCGGCGGGGCGACCGGGCGCGCCGCCGTCGACCTCCTCGGCAAGGGCGGCAAACACATCGTCTTCGGCTGGTCGGGCGAGGGGCTGCACGACGGAAAGCCGCTGACCTTCACCGACGGGGAACTGACGGAGCGCGGCATCACCTCCGAGTCCGTCCTCGGGCCGGTGATGATCGCCAAGGCGGGCGGCGACGTCCGCGCGCTCGAAGAGCGCTCACTCGCCGAGGCCGCCGCGGGCCGGCTGCGCCCCGCCGTACAGCGCTTCCCGCTGGCGAACGCGGCCTGGGCCCACCGGGCGCTGGAGACCCGCGGAACGATGGGGAAGGTCGTCCTGGAGCCGTAAACCGCCACAAGCGGGGGAAGAGACCCCGTACCGGCGCCGGGACGGGGGTCCAGCGCCGGTACGGCATCCCTCGTAGCCCCTGGCCTCATCCGAGCGGTCGCGAGAAGCGAAGCCCACCGATTCATGGTGTCCTGTGCAGAGGTTTGTCACGATTCAGGATGATCCGGCACAGATCCAGAGATCAGAGATCCAGAGATCGGGCGGGTGAGGGCGGTGAGGGCGGTGAGGGCGGTGAGGGCGGGTGACGGCGGTGAGGGACGATCTCGATGAGTGACCCGCCGGAATCCGGCGCACAGCCGCCCCCGCAGCCGCCCCCGCCGCCGCCCCCACGGCCACCCGCCCCTGAGCCCGGCCCGAACCCCGCCCCGGAGCCCGGCGCCGCGGTCGACACCCACCGCTGGTGGGCCCTGGCAGTCATCGCGACGGCCCAGCTCATGGTCGTACTCGACGCCACCATCGTGAACATCGCCCTGCCCTCCGCCCAGCGCGAACTCGGCCTCACCAACGGCAACCGGCAGTGGGTGATCACCGCCTACACCCTCGCCTTCGGCGGTCTGCTGCTGCTCGGCGGCCGGATCGCCGACCTCGTCGGCCGCAAACGCACCTTCATCGTCGGGCTCATCGGCTTCGCCGCTGCCTCCGCGATCGGCGGCGCGTCCACCGGCCCCGAGATGCTTTTCGCCGCCCGCGCGCTCCAGGGCGTCTTCGCCGCGCTCCTCGCCCCGTCCGCGCTCTCCCTGCTCACCACCACATTCACCGGTGGCACCGAGCGGGCCAAGGCGTTCGGGATCTTCAGCGCCATCGCGGGCGCGGGCTCCGCCATCGGCCTGCTCGTCGGCGGTGTCCTCACCGAATACCTCAGCTGGCGCTGGTGCCTCTACGTCAACGTCCCGATCGCCGTGATCGCCGTCGTCGGCGCGCTCACCCTCCTCAGCGACCGCGCGGGCACCCGGGGAGCGCACCTCGACATCCCCGGCGTCGTCCTCGGCTGCGGCGGGCTCGTCGCCCTGGTGTACGGACTCAGCGAGGCCGAGACGCACGGCTGGACCGCCCCGCTCGTCCTGGGCCTGCTCATCGGCGGCGTCGCGCTGCTCTGCGTCTTCGCGTGGTGGCAGACCCGCGCCCCCGGCCCGCTGCTGCCCCCGCGCATCATCCGCGACCGCGACCGCGGCGGCTCGGTGCTCACCATGTGCCTGACGACCATCGGCCTGTTCGGGGCGTTCCTGTTCATGACGTACTTCTTTCAGAACATCCTCGGCTACTCGCCGCTCAGAACCGGTCTCGCCTTCCTGCCGCTGACCACCGCGATCGTCGTCGGATCCACCCAGATCTCCGCCCGGCTCCTGCCCTACGTACCGCCGCGGCTGCTGCTCGGCCCGGGGCTGCTGCTCGCCGCGGCCGGGCTGTACTCGCTGACCTTCATCGACACCCACTCCAGCTACCCCACCCACATCCTGCCCGGCACGCTGCTGCTCGGGCTGGGCCTGGGGCTGACCTTCATGCCGGCCATCGCCACCGCCACCACGGGCGTCGCGCCGGGGGACGCCGGGGTCAGCTCCGCCACCGTCAACACCGCCCAGCAGATCGGCGGCTCCATCGGTACGGCGCTGCTCAACACGCTCGCGACGACCGCCACGGCGACATACCTGGCGGCCCATCTCGGCGCGGCGGAGCGGCGGGCGGCGCCGAGGGGTGGGCTCACACCGGCGCAGAAGGCCGACATCGTGAACACCGGAACCGTGCACGGCTTCACCGTCGCCATGGCCTGGGCGGCCGTCATTCTGGTGGCCGCCGCGGTGATCGCCGTACTGCTCGTCAACGGTGGTTCGCCGCGTAGCCGGGAGGCGGCGGCCGGGGCGGCACCGGCCGCCTGACCGCGCCCGTACTCGTACTCGTACACGTACACGTACACATACACGTACGCGTACCTGTACGTGTGGGACTACCGGGCCGATGCCCCCAGCGCGCCCAGCGCCCCGTCCGTCAGCCGGAACACCGTCCACTCGTCCTGCGGCAGCGCGCCCAGCGACCGGTAGAACGCGATCGACGGCTCGTTCCAGTCCAGGACCGACCACTCCAGCCGCTCATAGCCGCGCTCCACACAGATCCGCGCCAGTTCCGTCAGCAGCGCCTTGCCGTGCCCGCCGCCGCGCCGGCCGGGACGTACGTACAGATCCTCCAGGTAGATACCGCAGACGCCACGCCACGTCGAGAAATTGAGAAACCAGAGCGCGAACCCGACCGGCTCCCCGTCCTCCGTCTCCGCGATATGCGCGTACACGGCGGGCCGCTCCCCGAACAGCGCCTCGCGCAGCTGTTCCTCGGTCGCGCGCGCCTCGTCCAGGGCCTTCTCATACTCCGCCAGCTCACGGATCATCGCGTGGATCACCGGAACGTCAGCGGCTGTAGCGGTACGAATCATGACCGCCAGCCTGCACGCAAACCCACCTGGGGCGCCACCCCCGGCCCCCCGGACCTCACCCGTGGGCGCCACTCCCGCCGGTACCGGGTGCCCCGCCCGCCTACCGCGCCAGCAGCGACCGGGCGATCGACACCTGGTCGGGCAGCAACGCGCGCTCCCCGTCCGCCACATGCCACAGGTTGTTCTGAAGCACCCGCCCCAGCGTCCACGCCCGCGCCCTCTCCCGGTCGAGCCCCAGCACCTCCGTCATCAGATCGAAGCGCCACAACGTCTCCGCCGCGTCGAACCGGTTGTCGAGAGCCGGCATCAGCTCGAACCCCGGATCGCCCGCCAGCGGCTTCGGGTCGATCGCCAGCCACGGTTCCCGCCGGTCGCCGGGGTGCGAGGCCAGCACATTCTCGTAGTGCAGATCCCAGTGCAGCAGCCGGTCCCCGGGCTCGTCCGCCACCTCGCGCACCGCCGCCGCGCAGTCCCGCAGCAGCCTCCGCTCCCCCTCGTCCGGCAGCGATCGCGACACCACCGATACGTTGTCGAGCATGCGCGCGGCGATGTCCCCCAGCCCGCGCATCCCCGCCGAAGCGGGCACCGACGTCAGCCGCGCCAACAGCTCCGCGATGATCCGGACCGCCTCCCGCGACTCCACCCCGCCCAGATCCCTGGTGCCGAGCCGCTCCAGCAGCAGCGTCCCCGTCCCGTCGTCGTACTCCAGCAGCCGTACCGCGCCGTCGCCGCCCCACACCCGCAACGCCACCGGCTCACCGGCCGACTCCTCGTCCAAGTGCTGGAGCTTCAGCACGGCGGGCGTACCGTCCGCCCGCTCCACCGGCAGCACCAGCGCGCACATGCCGTACATCGAAGGGCCGGTACGGCGCAGCTCCCACCGCTCCAGGAAGTCCGCCGCACGGCCCGGCAGCGCCGCGATGAAGGCGCGGCCCGCCTCGCCCAGGAACTTCGACTGTGTTTCCGCCAGCTCCACCGGAATGTCAATCACGTCACCGATCCTACGGGCGTGGGTGAATCGGCCCATGCGCCGTTTCCTCCCCCAGGCCCGCCGCGCGGTCCGCGCCGGGATCGTCTGGATCACGAGCGCCCCCGGCACCTATCTCTGGCTGGCGGCCCTCTTCGTCACCACCGTCGCCCTCCACCGCATGTCACCGCAGTTCGAAGAGGACTTCCTGCGCCAGAACTCCACCAACATCCATGAGCTGTCGACCGACCCCGTCCGGGTGCTCGTCGTCAGCGCCTTCTGGATCGACGGCGGCACGTGGGCCCCGTACGCCGTGCTCTACACGGTCTTCCACGCCCCGGCGGAACACTGGCTCGGCACCACGCGCTGGCTGGCTGTCGTCGCCCTCGCGCACATCGGCGCCACGCTGATCAGCGAAGGCGTCCTGGGCTGGGCCATCCGCCACGGCCAAGCCCCGCAGTCCGCCGTGAACACGCTCGATGTCGGAGTCAGCTACGCGCTCGCCGGTGTCGTCGCCGTCCTGACGTACCGCGTCCCGAAGCCCTGGCATCTGCCCTATCTCGGCGCCGTCCTCATCTTCTTCGGCACTCCCCTGATCGCCGAGCGCAGCTTCACCGACCTCGGCCACTTCGCCGCCGTCCTCATCGGCCTCGCCTGCTACCCGCTCACCCGGGGCCGCGGACGCCGCCGAAACCTGGACAGACATACGGACAGCGGTGTACGAACACCCTCATGACCAGCGCGAACAATGGCGGCAGCGACAAGCGCGACGGCGACGTCAAGAGAACCGACGCCCAGGGCACCGGCAGCACGAGCACCGGCAGCACGAGCACCGACGCCAAGAGCAGCGGCGGCACGAGCACCGGCAGCACAAGCCACGGCGGCACAAGCCCCGGCGCCAAGACCGCCGGCGGCACGAGCAACGGCGGCATCTCCTTCTGGTACGCGAGGGACGGCATCCCCGCCCCCCGCGAACCGCTCCCCGGCGACGCCACCGCCGACGTCTGCATCATCGGCGGCGGCTACACCGGCCTGTGGACGGCGTACTACCTCAAGAAGGCCGTCCCCTTCCTCAACATCACCGTCCTGGAAGGCAAGTTCTGCGGTTACGGAGCCTCCGGACGCAATGGCGGCTGGCTCTACAACGGCGTCGCGGGCCGCGACCGCTACGCCAAACTGCACGGCCACGAGTCCGCCGTACGCCTCCAGCAGGCCATGAACGACACCGTCGCCGAGGTCATACGCATAGCCGACGAAGAGAAGATCGACGCCGACATCCACCGGGGCGGCGTCCTCGAAGTCGCCCGCACACCCGCCCAGCTCGCCCGCCTCAAGGCGTTCCACGCCGTCGAGCTCGCCTTCGGCGAGACCGACCGCACCCTCCACGGCGCCCGCGAGACCGCCGAACGCGTCCGCGTCACCGGAGCCGTCGGCTCCAGCTGGACCCCGCACGGCGCCCGGCTCCACCCCGCCAAACTGGTCAAAGGCCTCGCCGCGGCCGTCGAAGCACTCGGCGTCACCATCCACGAGTCGACACCCGTCACCGAGATCAAGCCCAAGCACGCCATCACCCCGTACGGCACCGTCCGCGCGCCCTACATCCTGCGCTGCACCGAGGGCTTCACCGCCACCCTCAAAGGCGCCCGCCGCTCCTGGCTCCCGATGAACTCCTCGATGATCGCCACCGAGCCGCTTCCCGCCGAGGTCTGGGACACCATCGGCTGGGACGGCCGCGAAACCCTCGGCGACATGGCCCACACCTACATGTACGCGCAACGCACCGCCGACAACCGCATCGCCCTCGGCGGCCGGGGCCGCCCCTACCGCTACGGCTCGAAGGCGGCCCGCCTCGGCCACCCCTCCCGCACCGAGCCCGCCACCATCGAGGCCCTGCGCGACATCCTGGTCGACTTCTTCCCCACCACCGCGGGCGTCCGCATCGACCACGCCTGGTCCGGCGTCCTCGGCGTCCCCCGCGACTGGTGCGCCACCGTCACCCTCGACCGCATCACCGGCCTGGGCTGGGCGGGCGGCTACGTGGGCTCCGGCGTAGCCACCACCAACCTCGCGGCCCGCACCCTCCGCGACCTGATCCAACAGGACTCCGGCCAGTCGGGCCCCACCGACCTGACCACCCTCCCCTGGGTCAACCACAAGGTCCGCAACTGGGAACCGGAGCCTTTCCGCTGGCTCGGCGTGCAGGGCATGTACGCGGCCTACCGCACGGCGGACCGCAAGGAGACCACGTCCCCCACCCCAGGGACCCACCCCCTGGCCCGCACGGCGAACCGGATCTCGGGCCGCTGACGGAGCCGCCGGCCGAGAGGCGCCGAGGGACATCAGGAGACACCAAGGGACACTGGTGACTCCAGGGACACTGCCGACTCCCGCGAGCGAGTCGATCCAGCAACTCCCGAACCAGAACAGGAGAGAACCACGTGTCGGCACAGGACACCGGCTTATCGCCCGGCCACGGCCACGGCAATGGACCCGGCCCCAGCCGCGGGACACCGACGAGCCCGCAGGAACAGGAACGGGAACAGGAACAGGAACGGGAAGCGGCCGTATGCCTGGACTCGGTGAGCAAGGTGTACGGAAAGGGCCCAGCGGCGGTGCACGCCTTGCGCGAGGTCTCCGTGTCCTTCGCCCGGGGCACTTTCACCGCGGTGATGGGCCCCTCCGGTTCGGGCAAAAGCACATTTCTCCACTGTGCGGCCGGACTCGACCGGCCGACCTCGGGCCAGGTGCGGCTGGCGGGAGCGGACATCAGCGGGTTGGACGAGAACGCGCTCACCGCGTTACGACGCGAGCGGATCGGGTTCGTGTTCCAGGCGTTCAACCTGCTCCCCTCACTCACCGTCGAACAGAACATCACGCTGCCGCTGCGGCTCTCCCGTCGTCGCACCGACCGCGCGTGGCTGACACAGATCCTGGAACGCACCGGACTCGAAACCCGCTCACGGCACCGGCCTTCCGAGCTGTCAGGCGGCCAACAGCAGCGAGTCGCCCTTGCCCGCGCCCTGGTCACCAGGCCGGATGTGGTCTTCGCCGATGAGCCGACCGGCGCCCTGGACAGCACGACCGGCCGCGAGATCCTGCTGCTCCTCGGCGAATCGGTGAAGGCCCTTCAGCAGACCGTCATCATGGTCACGCACGATCCGGTGGCCGCTTCCCACGCCGATCGCGTGCTCTTCCTCTCCGACGGACGGCTCGCCGGCTCGCTCCAGTCCCCCACCACGGACGAGGTGGCGGAACGCATGGCTCACCTCGGGAACAGGTGATCCGGCATGCTGCGACTGGCATGGCTCACCGTCCGTGCCCGCACAGCGGGATTCGCCGGCGCCTTCACCGCCCTGACCTTCGCCTTCGTACTCATCACGGCCTGCGGAGTGCTCCTGGAATCCGCCCTGCGCGTCGGCACTCCCACCGAGCGGTACGCGGCGACCGACATAGTGATCGCCGGACAGCAGCGCATCACGCCCGCGGACCCTCTCCTCGAAAAGCTGCGCGCACTGCCCGGTGCCGGTGAAGTGGTCCCCGAGGTCTCCTTTCCCGCGACGGTCGTGACCGGCGCGGGCGACATCGCCGGAGGCCCGGAAGGCGGCCCCTCGCTGGGCCACAGCTGGGAGAGTGCCGGGCTCGCTCCGTACACCCTCCGGGAAGGCCGTCCGCCCGCGGCCGACGACGAGGTCGTGCTCGACTCCTCACTCGCGGAACGGACCGGTGCGCGGCCGGGAGCCGGGTGACGCTGGCGACGACCGGCTCACCCAGCGGCTACACCGTGACCGGCGTGGCGACACCGCCCGTCTCTCCAGGACGCCAGGCGGCCTTGTTCTTCTCGCCGCGGCAGGCCGTCCACCTCGCCGGCGGACAGCGACCGGTGGACGCGATCGGTATACGGGCCAAGCCCGGCGCCTCCCCCACCGAACGGGCCGAACTGGCTGACCAGGCACGGGAAGTCATCGAAAAACTCCACCCCGGCTCGGCGACCTCCGACAGTTCCGACAGTTCCGACGGCTCGTATCAGGGCTCCGAACTGTACGTAACCGATGTACTGACCGGTGATCAACGAGGCGAGTCCGAGTTCGCGCTGAGCCCCGGCCCCGGTGACGCGCTCGGATCCTTCGCCGGCACCTTCGGCGTCATCGCCCTCTTCGTCGCACTGTTCGTGGTCGCCGCCACCCTGGCACTGTCCGTACAGCAGCGTACGAGGGAGATCGGACTGCTGCGCGCGATCGCCGCCACACCGCGGCAGATACGGCGGATGATCGCCTCCGAGACCCTGCTCGTCACATTGGCCGCCCTGATCGTCGGCTGCCCGGCCGGAATCGGCCTCGCCGCGCTCCTGCGCGCGGAGCTCGCCCGGCGGGGCATGATCCCGGACACCTTCCCCCTGCGTATCGGCCCCGCGGCCCTGCTGACAGTGGCGGTGCTGATCATCGTGGCCGCCCAGCTCGCCGTCCTGGTGTCCGCACGGCGGGCCTCACGTATCCACCCCACGCAGGCATTGCGCGAAGCCTCCGCCCCGTCACGTCGTACGGGTATTGCCCGGTCTCTGGCGGGGATCGCCGTCCTGGTCGTCGCGGCCGTCCCGCTGGCGTCGGTCGCCCGCAGCCGCGGCCCACAGGAAGCCGGGGGCGCGGACAGCATGGTGATGGTGCTCATGGTGGGCGTCGCCCTCCTCGGCCCCTTGCTCGCCCGCGTCGGCAGCACGATCCTCGGGGCACCGATCGCCCGCTTCTTCCCCGTCGGAGGCTTCCTCGCCACCACCGGCACCCGCGCCCAACCCCGTCGGCTGGCCGCCGCGATGACACCTCTCGTACTGGCCATCTCCTTCGCGGGCACACTGCTGACCGTCCCCGTACTCACGGCACAGGCCACGGAGACCCGGAACAGCCAACGGCTCCAAGCCGACTACGTGGTCCAGGGTGACGGAATCGGACTGCCCGCCACCTACGCGGACGAGGTACGCCGTATACCAGGAGTCGAGGCGGTCACCGGTCTCCTGCCGGTCAGCACCACACTGACGGCAGAGCGCCGGGGAAAGACCGAGACACATGGCGGCCAGGGCTACGCGGTGACCGAACAGGCCCTGCCGAAGCTGCTCGACCTGGATGTCCGGGCGGGCTCTCTCACCCGCCTACGAGGACAGACGGTCGCCCTGGGAGAACGCCGCGCCGCCTCGCTCAATGTCGGCGTGGGAGACACCATCGGCATCGACTGGGAGGACGGCACCCGGTCCAGGGTGCGCGTCATCGCCGTATACGCCCGCGACAAGGGATTCGCGGACGCCGTGCTTCCACGCCGCCGGCGGGACGCTAGTGTCCTGAAACCCTCGAACGCCTTGCCGGATATCTGAACCGAATCAGCGACTCAGGACACTAGGTCGACGAAAGCGTCCACCGACACCAGAAGCCGGGAACCGCTGGTCTACGGCTACACCACGGGCATCCGCTCCTCCCGCGCCGTATCGGATTCAGGCGGGCGATGGGAGTCAGCGCTTGAAAGGAGGTTGGGGTGGGTGTTCTGCCTTGTAACCGAGGTGCTAGGACGCGCAGTGCGCAGGAGGCCAGGGGGTTGGCCCTGCGCTGCTCCCGGCATGGGAAGGGCGACCGTATCCCGCACGGGGGCAGACCCGGGCGGTAGCATCTGCGGGTCCATGGTCCATTTGGGGGGTCACATGTCGTCGCACATCATCTCGTACGCTCTGGATGACCAGACCACGGTCGGCTTCGAGATCGAGACCGGTGACGACTTCCATCCCGTCGGCGCGGAGACCGCCATCGCCCGGGTCCGCGAGGCCGTCCAGCCCGCTGTGCAGGCCGCAAGGACCGTGCTCGATCAGGTCGCGGCGGTGAAGCCGGGCGAGATCCAGCTCAAGTTCGGCATCAAGGTCAATGGCACCGCCAACTGGCTGATTGCCAAGGCCGCGACCGAGGCCAACTTCGAAGTCACCCTCACTTGGCGGGAGAACACTGCGCCCGCTGGCCAGTCGGACGCGCAGTAGCCAGGAACGACAGGGCAGCAGCGCGGACCATGGGAAGGCCGGTCATGGACAACCAGCCGAGCAGGCCCGCGAATGACTCCTGGGTCGCCGCCGTCCATCGTGCCGAGGCTGACGAGATTTCCTTGGGGTCGGCCTTTGTTCTGGACGCCTGCAGGGTCCTCAGCTGTGCTCATGTGGTGCGTGCCGCCGCCGACGCCGGTATCGATCTCTGGGTTGCCTTTCCCAAGGCGGAGGAGTGCGACACCGTACGTATCCGGGTGCGGGAGATCGTCCTGCCACCCGTTGAACACCAGCGGACTCGGGACGTGGCGATCCTTCGACTCGCCGATCCTGTCCCGGCGACCCGCGTACCTCGACTGCGCTGCCCAGTCCCGGCCGATATGGTCGGCCGGGACTGGTGGGCTTTCGGGTTCCCTGGTGGCGAACTGCTCGGCAACTCGGCCACCGGTCAGGTTGGCGAGGCTCTCGGCTATGGCTGGGTCCGGCTCGACACCAACTCCCGGTACACCGTCAAATCGGGTTTCAGCGGCTCGGCGATGTGGTCACCTGAGTACGAGGCGATCGTCGGCATGGTCGGCCAGGCGAGCGGCGACGGCGACGCCCGTGCACTATCGCTCTGGCAGATAGACCGTATCTTCCCGGGGGAGCGCATCGCCGATCTCGCCTCGTGGACGGTCGAGGCGGCCGGCGAGTCTGCCCTCGCCTCTTGGGGATGGTCGCTACGGCACGACCCGGAGGCCGGCCGACACTGGCGACCACGCGCCCGCGGCGTCAGCATCGACACGGAGAAAGGGTTCCGCTTCCGTGGGCGGACCGCTGCCCTCAGCGCCATCGTCGACTGGATCAACAGCCCGCCAGAGCGGAAGGCGCTCGTGGTCACCGGATCGCCCGGCGTGGGCAAATCGGCTGTCTTGGGCCGGATCGTCACCACGGCGGACGGGGAGATCGCTGAGCTGCTGCCGAGCGATGACACCGCCGTACGTGCACCGGTCGGATCCGTCTCCTGTGCGGTGCACGCGAAGGGCAAGACAGCACTGGACGTCGCCATCGAGATCGCCGCAGCGGCCTCGGCTGCGCTCCCGGACGACATCGAGTACCTACCGGAGTATCTGCGCGAGGCCCTGAAGAGCCGCCTCCCGGCCGAGAACAACGGCCCGCCCGCTCCTTTCACCGTGGTCATCGACGCCCTCGACGAGGCCGCCACCGCCCAGCAGGTGCGGCTGATCATCCGGCGGATCGTCACCCCGCTGGTGGAGACTTGCACGGACCTCAACGTTCGGGTGATTGTGGGCAGCAGGCGCCGGGATGACTCCGGTGATCTGCTCCTCCCGTTCGGCCGTGCCCTCTCACTCGTGGATCTCGACCAGCCCGGCTTCTTCGAGCAGGAGGACCTGCGTTCGTACACCCTCGCCACCCTTCAGATGGTGGGAGACGAACGGCTGGGCAACCCCTACGCCGACGATGCCACCGCGGAGCCGGTCGCCAGCCGAATCGCGGCCATGGCCGACCGTAACTTCCTGGTGGCCGGGTTGGTCGCGCGGGCGCACGGACTGCACGACGGAGAGGCGGTCCGGCCCGAGGACATCGCCTTCATCCCGACTGTCGACGGCGCACTCCGCGACTACCTGGACCGGATCCAGCCCGTGCACGGCTGCTCCGCCGGCTCCGTCCTCACCGCTCTCGCCTTCGCCGAAGCCCCGGGCTTCTCGCTCGCCCTGTGGCGGATGGCGATCACCGCACTTGGCGGGCCTTCCATTCCGGACGCCACCCTCGCCGCGTTCGCCCGCTCCTCGGCGGCGAACTTCCTCGTTGAGACGGGTGGCCGAGAACGGTATGACACCGTCTACCGGCTCTTCCACCAGGCGCTCAATGACACCCTGATCAGCGCCCGAGCCGAACTGTATACGCGCCGGGAGGATGAACGGTCGCTGGCCCGCGCCATGATCGCCGAAGGCGAGCGGACCGGCTGGACAGACTCTGATCGGTATCTCAAACGCTCGCTGCCCGGTCACGCCGAGACCGGGGAGGTGCTGGACGAGCTACTGACCAAGGAGGCGTATCTGCTCCATGCCGATCTGCGTCGACTGCTACCGGTGGCCGACCGCGCCGTCTCCGACCTGGCCCGGACCAGAACCAAATTCATTCGGCGCACTCCTCAGGCGTTCAATGCCGACCCCTCCCGACGCATTGCCCTGTTCAGCGTGACGGAGGCCCAGCAGCGTCTCGGCCGGGTCTACCGCGAGATGTCGTTGCCCGCGCCCTACCGCGCCCGCTGGTCCACAGTGGTGCCTGGCCAGGAGGAAGCCGTTCTGGACGGCCATACCCGCTGGTCATACGTCTTGCGCACGTTTACCGCTGGGGGCCGGGAGCTGCTGGCCAGTGCAGGAGGTGACCGTACCGTACGGGTCTGGGACCCGGTGCTGGGGGAAGTACTGCAGGTCATGGAGGGACACACAGACGAGGTCCGGTCCATCGTCTCTGTGCGGCTCGGAGCGGTGGACGCCCTCGCGTCGGCCGGACGGGACGAGGCGATTCGCTTCTGGGATCCTGCCATCGGTGAGGCTTTGCACACCATCGGCGGAGACGCGGGTGGGTACTCGGCACTCTGCACCCTCACACACGATGGCCGGACTCTGCTGGCAGCGGCGAGGGCGGCGGATGCCACCATCCGGTTGCTCGATCCCGGCACCGGTGAACAGGTGGCCGAACTCAGCGGCCATGACGAGTGGATCACCGATCTCTGCGAGGTCGTTGTGGACGGCAGTGCACTGCTCGCCTCGTGTGGCGAAGACGGAACTGTACGCCTGTGGGATCCCGCCACGGGATCCAGCCGATGGACCGTGACTCACGAAGACTCGTGGGAATGGAATGTGTGGACTCGGGCCCTTTGTGTGATCCGGGTTCGTGAGCGCACTCTGCTTGTCGGCGCCGGGTACGACTCCGTGATCCGGCTCTGGAACCTGAGCGACGGCAGCGAGGCTGGAGTGCTGAAAGGTCACTATGACTCCGTCCTCGCTGTATGCGCCACGACACTCGGCGATAAATCGGTTCTGGTGAGCGCGAGTGAGGACGAGACGCTGCGGCTCTGGGACCCGCATACCGGGCACCAGCTCGCGACCTGGCCGGGACACATCAACGCGATCTACTCGGTCTGCGCCATTCAAACAGGTTCCCGAGTCCGGCTGGCCAGCAGCGGCGACGACCGTTCTATCCGCATCTGGGATCCGGCGACCGGGGAACAAAACAAATTCTCGGAGGACAGTGAGGCAGATCGCTTCGATGTGGCTTGCGTGGTCCGTGCCGAGCCCGGACTGCTCATGGCGACGGCGCGAGTCGGTGACGAGTCCATCGCCTTCAGAGACCCGGTCTCCTGGCGACCTGTACGCAGACTGCGCACAGGCATGGTCAACGCGATGTGTGCGGTTCCGGTCGACGGGTGTCCCCGCCTCGCCACTGCCGGCATGGGTATTGAGATCTGGGATCCGCAAAGTGGTGGCCGGGTCCGGGTTTTCGAGCACCCGGCCAACCGGTACACGGCGATCAATTCGATCTGCGCCGTCAAGGTCGGTGACTCCCCCGTGTTGGTGGGGTCGCTGGGGAGTTCCCTGCACTTTTGGGATGTGTCACGAGAGCGGACTGTCCACGGATTTGACGTGGGTGCGAAGGGGGCGCGGGAAATCTGTCCTGTACCGGTACGCGGGAGGCTCGCCATCTCCGGCCTCACCTTCGACGGGCGCGTCAGGATCTGGGATCCCGGTTCAGGCACCTGCCTGTCCCAATTGAGCATTGGCCGAGGGACGCTCACCGCACAGTGCGCCGTCCGGGTCGACGGTCAAGTGTTGCTCGCCACCGGCAATGAGTTCGGCGTCATCCATCTTTGGGATGTGACGGCTCAGGAGCCGGTCGCCTCTCTCGAAGGGCACTCGGCCAGGGTGAACCAGCTGTGGGTCTCGGTCGTCGATGGACGTACCGTGCTGGTGAGCACCGGTGACGACCGGTCGCTGCGGGTGTGGGACCCAGCGGGGCCGCGGCCATTGGTGGACATTCCCGTCCACCACACGATTGTCTGGGCAGCGCAGGCGGGCCCCGACATCACGGTCAGCTTGAACGCGGGGATGCTCGGAATCCGGCTTGATCTCTCCGTGGCGGGTCTCGGCCGGGCCGGCCAGTCTCGGCCTGGGATTTCAGGGCAGCGTGCCGCCGGTCACGAGTTGTCGATCCAAGGACTCTCCGGATAGAGCCTCTTCACTACGGCCCCCTCCGCACGGCCACGCTCGGCCCCACTCGTTAGACCCACTCGTCGAGATCGTCGCCCGCATTGTGGAAGGGCCCGCCGCAAGGCAATCACGCGGGACATCTACCAGAGCGCCCTCCCCCACGTCGGCAAGAGCTCCGCCGAGGCCACCGCCAAGCTGGTCCCGCTCCAGCGCAAGTCCGAGGCGAAGAAGAACAAGGCGCGGAAGAAGCCCAAGAAGTGGGGCACCGAGCCGCTCCGCTCACGCATCGCTCACGCAAGCCATCCCACCGCACCCCAGCCGTGTGTGACGCGTCACGCCCCGAGCAACACAAAAGGCCAGGTCACGGGCTATGTGACCTGGCCTTCACCGGAGCCCCCTGTCGGATTCGAACCGACGACCTACGCATTACAAGTGCGTTGCTCTGGCCAACTGAGCTAAGGAGGCGTGCCCGAGCAGTGTACCGGGCTTCGATCACCGCTCCGCCGGAAATTTCGTTCGCGCAGGACTACTGACAGATCAGCAAGGGACAGGTACCGTCACCTCAAGTTCACCCAGGTGGACTAGACCCATCCTCCGCCTTCCGGCGGAGGACCCATTCCTTTACTCGGATCGTCCGGCACGTTCCTGCCGGTGAGGGGACACATCGCCATGGCAACTGTCTCGTTCGACAAGGCAACCCGCGTCTACCCGGGTTCCACCAAGCCCGCTGTCGACCAGCTGGAGATCGAGATCGAGGATGGCGAGTTCCTCGTCCTCGTCGGTCCGTCCGGCTGCGGCAAGTCGACCTCCCTGCGCATGCTCGCGGGTCTTGAGGACGTCAACGGCGGCGCCATCCGTATCGGTGACCGCGATGTCACGCATCTGCCGCCGAAGGACCGGGACATCGCCATGGTGTTCCAGAACTACGCGCTGTACCCGCACATGTCCGTCGCCGACAACATGGGCTTCGCGCTCAAGATCGCCGGTGTGAACAAGGCGGAGATCCGCAAGAAGGTCGAGGAGGCCGCGAAGATCCTCGACCTCAGCGAGTACCTCGACCGCAAGCCGAAGGCGCTCTCGGGTGGTCAGCGCCAGCGTGTCGCGATGGGGCGCGCCATCGTGCGTGAGCCGCAGGTGTTCCTCATGGACGAGCCGCTGTCGAACCTCGACGCCAAGCTCCGTGTCTCCACCCGTACGCAGATCGCGTCGCTCCAGCGCCGCCTCGGCATCACGACGGTGTACGTGACCCACGACCAGGTCGAGGCCATGACCATGGGCGACCGGGTGGCGGTTCTCAAGGACGGTCTGCTTCAGCAGGTCGACTCGCCGCGCAACATGTACGACCGCCCCAACAACCTCTTCGTGGCCGGCTTCATCGGTTCCCCGGCCATGAACCTGGTCGAGGTGCCGATCACCGACGGTGGTGTGAAGTTCGGCAACAGCGTCGTGCCGGTCTCCCGTGACGCGCTCGCCGCCGCCGCGGACAAGGGTGACGAGACCGTCACGGTCGGTGTCCGCCCCGAGCACTTCGACCTCGCGGAGGAGAGCGGCGCCGGTGGCGCGCTGTCCAAGGACGCTCCGGCGGGTCTGGCCGTGACCGTCAATGTCGTCGAGGAGCTGGGCGCCGACGGTTACGTCTACGGCACCGCCGACCTGGGCAGCGAGAAGAAGGACCTCGTGGTCCGCGTCAACGGCCGCGCCGTACCGGAGAAGGGCGCCAAGCTGCATGTCGTCCCGCGCGCCGGTGAGACGCACGTCTTCTCGACCTCGACCGGTGAGCGTCTGACCGACTAGGTCCTGCCCGGTCGATCTTCGTGGATCAGGCCGCGGCGTCTGGTGCCGTGCATCGCAAGGCGGAGGATCGCCCGTGTACTGGACGTACTCGGGCGACTCCGACAACGCGGCGAGGTGCGGCGCCAGACGCCGCGGGCCCGCGAAGATCGGCCGGACAGGGCCTGGGTCCTGTCCGGGGCCGCGCCCGCAAGACCTCCGGTTCGAGTTTGTCCGTACGGCCCCGCACTCCGGTGCGGGGCCGTACGCGCGTGTCGACAAATACCCCGACAGACAGGTCATTTCGGACAGGGCGCGTCAACACCCGATTCGAAAAGTCCGGTCGAACCATCCCTCACACGAGTGACTAAATGTCGCCAAATCATTACTGACCGCTACGCTCGCCTGCGTGACCCACACAGCCCGCCGTATCGGCCGAACTCTCGCTCTCGTACTGCCCGTCGTCCTGGTGCTCTCCGGGACCCTCGCGGTCGCCCGTGTTCCGTGGGCGGCCAGCAACTCCGAGTCGCAGGTCCTGACCGCCTCTTCGGACACCGCCTCGGTCCGGGCCAAGTCCCGTACGCCCCAGGACATTCTGCGCGACCAGCTCCTCGTGGAGCTTCAGGAGAAGGATCCGGGCATCGCCCTGACGCACCTTCAGCGACAGGTCGAGGAGCGCCCGTCGCTCGCCAAGCACTGCATGTCGATCGCGCGGGCCCTCGGCCGCGCCGCTGTGGCCTCCTACGGCCCGACGCGCGCGCAGTCCTTCTCGCGTCCCGTGTGCGACACATCGTTCGCGTACGGCGTCTCCCAGCAGACCGCGGGGAGCTGACCGCCGGCTCCCTGTCCGGCCCGCCTATCGTTCACGGCATGCATACGTATCCGACGCAGGCCGTGATTCTCGCGGGCGGCCAGGGGTCGCGGCTGCGCCCGTACACCGATGACCGGCCCAAGCCGATGGTCGAGATCCCCGGAACGGGGACCCCGATCATCGGCCATCAGCTTTCCTGGCTCGCCGCCGAGGGCGTGACCGATGTCGTCATCTCGTGCGGCCATCTCGCCGAAGTCCTCCAGGAGTGGCTGGACTCGGCGGATCTTCCGCTGCGTGTCACCACCGTGGTGGAGCCCGAGCCGCTGGGGCGCGGCGGCGGCCTCAAGTACGCCGCCGCGCGTCTGCCCGCCCCCGATCAGCCCTGGTACGCCACCAATGGCGACATCTGGACACGTTTCTCGCTGCGCGAGATGGCCGCGTTCCACACCGAGCGCGACGCGACCGCGACGCTCGCCCTCGCCCGGCCGCGGATCCCGTGGGGGGCCGTCGAGACGGACGAGTTCGGTCATGTCCTCGACTTCATCGAGTCGCCGCCGTCGCCGTATCTGATCAACGCGGGGGTGTACGTGTTCTCGGCGGGCTTCGCGGAGTTGCTGCCCGACCGGGGCGATCACGAGCGGACCACCTTCCCCCGGCTGGCGCGGCAGCGTCGGCTGGCGGGCTATCCGCTGCCGAACGGGGCGTACTGGCGGGCCATCGACACCGCGAAGGACCTCACGGAGGCGGCCAAGGAGCTCGCGTCCGGCGGCCCCGGGCGCCCCGTGAGCCCCGTGAGCCCTGTCCCGGGCGTCGAGCACCTTCCCGGGCATCCCGGCGGCTCCGGGAGCCCCGTAGGGCGCTGACGGCCCTCCTGAGCGACCGCTGAGGGGCGGCCACCCCAACTCGGGTGGCCGCCCCTCAGTCCCTCGGTTCCGCTCTCAGTCGTCTCCGTACGGTCGGTCGTACGGTCGGTCGTACGGTCGGTCGTACGGTCGGTCGTACGGTCGGTCATATGGTCGGTCATATGGTCGTACGGCTACGGTGTCAGCCGAGCAGGCCGCCGATCGGATTGCGGTTGTCGCCGCCCGAGGACGAGCCACCGGTGCCGGATCCCCCGTCCCCGCCGCTGCCGCTGCCACTGCCGCTGCCTCCGCCGCTTCCGTCGCCGCCCGTGCCGCCGGTGGAGGACGGTCCCTGGCTGCTGGACGGCGGCGGGGCCTGCTCCGCCGTCCTCGGGGCCTGCTGGACCGTGCCCTGCGTCTGGCTGGGAGGCTGCTGCGTCCGTCCCGTACTCGTCGCGGCGCCGCCGCTCTCGCGGACCTGTCCGTCGCTGCCGGGCGCGGTCTGCGGGGCGGTGGGGCTGCCCGAACGGCTCGCGGACGGCTCGGACGACTTACCGCCCTTGGCGCCCCCGCTGTCGGGCGTGCCGGACGCGCTGCTCGTACCTCCGCCGCGCTTCTGCGGCAGCGGGACACCCGGCAGCTGGTTGACCGGGTCCACATTGGGTCCCGGCACGGTCACCATCTCGGCGGAACGTACGGCTCCGCCCAGGACCGAGCCGACCAGCAGCGTGAGACCGATGACGACGGTCGCCACGACCGCGCCCCGGCGCAGCACCCGGCGCCGCAGGTCCCAGATCTCCGAGCGCGGCCCGAGCCTGCGCCATGCCTCGCCCGCGAGCCGCCCGTCCATGGAGTAGACGGGGGCGCCCGCGATGATCAGCGGGGACCAGGCGGCGAGGTAGATGATGTCGGGCGCGTCGTACGCCGGGACGGTCCGCCAGCTGACGGTGAGCAGCAGCGCCGCCGAGAGCAGCGCCCCGACGCAGGCGGCGACCCGCTGCCAGAGGCCGAGGACCGTCAGTACGCCGACCACGATCTGGAGGAAGGCGACACTGAGGCCCGCGCCGACGGGGTGGGAGAGCGCGAAGTCCCGCAGCGGTTCGGCGAGGGCCCAGGGCCGCAGGGAGTTGAGCCACTTCACCATCGAGCCGCGCTCGCCGCCGTCGAAGTAGACGGGGTCGCAGAGCTTGCCCATGCCTGCGTAGATCGAGATGAAGCCGAGGAAGACGCGGAGCGGGAGCAGCACCACACCGAGGTTCATCCGACGGCCGGGGTAGTACGCGTGCCGTACGCCCGCGTCGGTGGCGCGCGTGCTCTCCGCGCCGTGCCGAAGGGAGCGGTCCCGCTCGTCGGGGTCGGACCCGAGCTCGTACGGTTCCTCGTCCGGCGCCCCGTATCCGGAGTCGTAGCCGGAGTCATGACGGGTGTCGTAGCGGGAGTCGTAGCGGGTGTCGTGGCGGGAGTCGTGGCGCGAATCGGAGTCGTAGGCCGTGTCGTACGCGCCGACCGCCTGCCGCATGGGCGGCAGCAGTGGTGTGGCGGTGGTGCGGGGGGCACCGGACGGAGCCGGTACGCCGACACGGGAGCCGCCGACGACCGGCGTCGGTACCGTCGTCTCGCCTTCGGCGTCGATGCGCGGGATGACCTGGGTGGCGCCGGTGTCGTACCCCCTTCCGGGTACTTCTGGCAGGCCGGGCGTGTCGCTGTACGCACCGCGCGCCGGCCGGGCGGAGGAGTTCCGTACGGCCTGGAGGAGTCCGCTGGCTCCGGGGTCCCCCGGTTCGGACTTTCCGCTCCAGACGACGGGCGCTCTGCGGCGCGCTGCTCCCCCACCGCCCCCGCCGCCCCCGCCGCTCATGGCGGGGATACGCGCGGTGTCCGCGGCCGCGGCGCGCGCGGCGCCGGGGCGCTGGGGCGTTGCGAGCTTCACCCGGAAGCTGGCGTGGTTCACGATGACCTGCGCGGGGTCGCAGTCCACTTTGAGCATGCTCAGCGGGGGCTGATCGTCGAACCCGGGCCGGGGCGTTCTGGTGTCCACACTCATCTAACCGAGTGACTTGTGTTTAGGACACTGCCTTGACGCGCGGGAAATGTCCGAGACCCGTCAAGATCACTACGGAGGCCCGTTCAGGCTCCCTCGGGAGCCCTCGGGCGGCTCTCGGAACGGGAAACCTCAGGACCGGCGGCGCGACGCCTCGTACAGCACCACTCCCGCTGCGACCCCGGCGTTCAGCGACTCGGCGCCGCCCGGCATCGGGATCCGGAGCCGGAAGTCGCAGGTCTCGCCGACGAGCCGGGACAGTCCCTTGCCCTCGCTGCCGACGACGATCACGACGGGACCGCCGAGGGCTTCGAGGTCACCGACCTCGGCCTCGCCGTCCGCCGCGAGGCCGACGACGGTCAGGCCCGCCTTCTTGTACGCCTCCAGCGTGCGGGTCAGGTTGGTGCAGCGGGCGACCGGCGTGCGGGCCGCCGTACCGGCCGACGACTTCCAGGCACCGGCCGTCATTCCGGCGGCGCGCCGCTCCGGTACGACGACGCCGTGCCCGCCGAAGGCGGAGACGGACCGGACGACCGCGCCGAGGTTGCGCGGGTCGGTGACCCCGTCGAGCGCGACGATCAGCGGGTCCTCGCCGTCGTCGAAGGCCGCCGCCGCGAGGTCGTCGGGGTGGGCGTACTCGTACGGCGGGACCTGGAGGACGAGGCCCTGGTGGTTCAGGCCGTTCGTCATCCGGTCCAGCTCGGGCTTGGGGGCCTCCATCAGGTGGATGCCGCCGCGGTCGGCCGCGAGCTGGAGCGCCTCGCGGACGCGCTCGTCGTTGTCGATGAACTGCTGTACGTAGAGCATCGAGGCGGGCACGCCGTCGCGCAGCGCCTCGAAGACGGGGTTGCGGCCGACGACCATCTCGCTGGTGCCCTTGCCGCCGCGACGGGCGACCTGGCGGCGGGCGGTCTGCTTGGCCTTGGCGTTGGCGGCGCGGTTCTGGACATGGCCCTTGCGCGCGGACGCGGGGGGAGTCGGGCCCTTGCCCTCAAGCCCGCGGCGTCGCTTGCCACCGCTGCCGACCTGCGCGCCCTTCTTGTTGGACGTGCGGCGGTTCCTGCGCTGGCTGTTCCCGGCCATGACCTACCTGTTTCGTTGCTTCAGAGGTGCTTCAGAGGTGATTCGGACGTGCTTCGGACGTGCGTGCGCGACGTCAAGTTTTACGCGTCAGCGTACGCAACTGTGCCGCCCGGAGGACCGGGCGGCACATATGCCCAGGTCAGCGCGGTCCGAGCGTCCAGCGTGGCCCCGAAGGGCCGTCCTCGATGACGAGTCCGGTCTGCTGGAGCTGGTCCCGGATGGCGTCGGCGGAGGCCCAGTCCTTGCGGCCGCGCGCCGCCTCGCGCTGTTCCAGTACGAGCCGTACGAGCGTGTCCACGACACCGTGCAGATCCTCGCCACGGTCCGTCTCGCCGGCCCAGTGCGGGTCGAGCGGGTCGAGACCGAGGACGCCGAGCATGGCGCGTACCTCGGCGAGCCGGGCGACGGCCGCTTCCTTGTCGTCGGCGGCCAGCGCGGAGTTGCCCTGCCTGACGGTGGTGTGGACGATCGCCAGCGCCTGCGGGACACCGAGGTCGTCGTCCATGGCCTCGGCGAAGGCGGGCGGCACCTCGCCGGCCGGCTCCACCACTCCCCCGGCCTTCTCCACGACCCTCTGGACGAAGCCCTCGATGCGCGCGAAGGCGGACTCGGCCTCGCGCAGGGCCTCCTCGCTGTACTCGATCATCGAGCGGTAGTGCGGGGTGCCGAGGTAGTAGCGCAGCACGATCGGACGCCAGTGCTTGACCATCTCGGAGACCAGCACCGAGTTGCCGAGCGACTTGGACATCTTCTCGCCGCTCATGGTGACCCAGGCGTTGTGCACCCAGTACTTGGCGAACTCGTCGCCGTACGCCTTGGCCTGCGCGATCTCGTTCTCGTGGTGCGGGAAGATCAGGTCGATGCCGCCGCCGTGGATGTCGAAGACGGAGCCCAGGTACTTGTGGGCCATCGCCGAGCACTCCAGGTGCCAGCCGGGCCTGCCTCGTCCCCAGGGGGTCTCCCAGGACGGCTCGCCGGGCTTGGCGGCCTTCCACATGGCGAAATCCCGCTGGTCGCGCTTGCCGGTCTCACCCTCCCCGGAGGGCTGGCGCAGATCGTCCAGGTCCTGGTTGGACAGCTCCAGATAGCCGGGGAAGGAGCGGACGTCGAAGTAGACGTTGCCGTCGGCCTCGTACGCGTGACCGCGTTCGATCAGGCCGCGCATCATCTCGATCATCTCGGTGATGTGGCCGGTGGCGCGCGGTTCGTAGGTGGGGGGCAGGCAGCCGAGGACGTCGTAGCCCGCGTTGAAGGCGCGCTCGTTCTCGTAGCCGATCGCCCACCACGGCCGGCCCTGGGCCGCCGACTTGGTGATGATCTTGTCGTCGATGTCCGTGACGTTGCGGATGAACGTCACGTCGTAACCGCGGTACTCGAACCAGCGGCGCATGATGTCGAAGTTCAGTCCCGACCTGATGTGCCCGATGTGCGGGGCGGCCTGCACGGTGGCGCCACACAGGTAGATCGAGACACAGCCCGGCGTGAGCGGGGTGAAGTCACGGATCTGCCGGGCACCGGTGTCGTACAGCCGAATAGTCACGCGACAAGGGTAGTGCGCCTGGGGTAGTGCCCCGCGACCCTTTGGGCCACGGGGACACCGAAGCGTGACAATTATGACCTCGGCCGGGTCAGATACGGCCGACGACCTTACGCGGGGTGATACGGACGACGACGCGCTCGGCGTCGTCGGCCGAGGCCGGGTTGAACTCGGCGTACGGCTTGCCGGTGTACTTGAGCGACAGCTCGTTGATCAGCTCCTGGCCGCCCTCGGTGGTGAGGTTCGCGGTGCCACGGATCTCCGCGTACGTGTACGGGGCGTCGGTGGGCTGCGCGACCACCGTCACCCGGGGGTCGCGGCGCAGGTTGAGCTCCTTGCGGCGGCCGACGGTCGTCGAGATGAGCACATCGTTCCCGTCGCGCTTCACCCAGACCGGCGACACCTGGGGGCTGCCGTCGGGCTGGATGGTGGCGATGTTGACGAAGACCGGCGCGTCGAGGAGCTGCTTGAGACCTTCGGAGAGTTCGGCTGACATGACTGCCTCCTGATGTCTGGCACACGGGGGTGAACCGGAGGGGCGGACGCCGGTTCACGTACGCGTCGATGCTCCCTCAACCCACGCCCGCCGACCGGTATTTCAGGCCGATCGGTCGGCGGGCGTCTTGACGGACGTCTTGACGGGCGTCTGTCGCGGCCGGTCAGCCGTTCCGTACCACCAGCGCCGTGGCGATCGCGGCCAGCCCCTCGCCCCGGCCCGTGAAGCCGAGTCCGTCGGAGGTGGCGGCGGAGATCGCGACGGGTGCGCCGACCGCCGCGGAGAGGACCTTCTGGGCCTCTTCCCTCCGCTTGCCGATCTTCGGCCGTACGCCCACGACCTGTACGGCGACATTGCCGATCGTGAAGCCCCCGGCCCGGACGATCCTGGCCGCCTCCGTGAGGAGGGTGATCCCGGACGCGCCGGACCACTCGGGGCGGCCGGTGCCGAAGTGGGCCCCCAGATCGCCGAGGCCCGCGGCGGAGAACAGCGCGTTGCAGGCCGCGTGCGCGACGACGTCCGCGTCGGAGTGGCCGGCGAGTCCGGGGCCCTCGCCCTCCCAGAGCAGGCCCGCGCACCACAGCTCGCGGCCCTCCTCGAAGGCGTGGATGTCGGTGCCGATACCGACCCGCGGCAGCGCCGCGGTCACCGGCGGCCGGCTGTCAGAAGCCATCGTTGGCCCTCCTCCGGGCGAGTACCGCCTCGGCCAGCACCAGATCCAGCGGCCGGGTCACCTTGAACGCCTCCTCGTGTCCCGGTACGACCACCACGGGCGCGCCGAGCCGCTCGACCATACCGGCGCAGTCCGTCGCGCCCTCGCCGACCGCCGTCTCGCTCCGGTGGGCGCGCTGAAGTGTCCCGCGGTCGAAGCCCTGCGGGGTCTGTACGGCGCGCAGCAGCGCGCGCTCGGGGGTGGCGACGACCGGCTCGGGCTCGCCCTTCCCCCGGGGCTCGACCTGTTTGACGGTGTCCGCGAGCGGCAGCGCGGGCACGACGGCCGGCGCTCCGTCGCGTACGGCCTCGACCACGGCGTCCACGGTGTCGACGGGCACGAGCGGGCGCGCCGCGTCATGGACCAGGACCGCGGTGATGCCGTCGGGCAGGGCCTCGATACCGAGCCGTACCGATTCCTGGCGGGTCTCGCCGCCGGGTACGACGAGATAGTCCGTGCGCTCGGGCAGCGCGTGTTCGTCGAGGAGGTTCTTCACCTCGGAGGCGCCCTCGGGCGGCGCGACCACGACGACGAGCGAGACGGCACGGGACGCGGCCATCGCGCGGACGGCGTGGATCAGCATCGGTGTGCCGCCCAGGGTGCGGAGCGCCTTGGGGGCGCCGGGACCGAGCCGTACGCCCCGGCCTGCGGCGGGGATCACCGCGGCGGTGCGGTGGGGCCTGGCTTCCTCTGACATCGGTTGCACTCCGGCAGGTTTGTTTCCTCGGCCGACATGGGTATGGCCACAGCGTGCCGGGCGCGACGCCTTGACCGGACCCTTCCGTGACACCGGGTCGAGACGTACCGCGCCGGCCGCGAGGGCGGACAGGACGCGACACGACACATGCGTGTCGCGAGTATCACGACAAGTGAATGTGTACGGGGGATGTATACGGAATGTCGGACGGGATGCGGGTATACGGGCATGCCGCAGCGCCCGGCGACGCAGCCTTTTCCTCATAGCTGGTCAGCGGGCACCACGGCATTCAGTGCTAGTGCTTCACTGCGTCAAGATATTCAGGACGCGAGGACCTCGTCGAGCAGAGCCTCGGCCTTGTCTTCATTCGTGTTCTCCGCGAGAGCCAGCTCGCTGACAAGAATCTGCCGCGCCTTGGCGAGCATGCGCTTCTCACCTGCGGAGAGTCCGCGCTCACGTTCCCGGCGCCACAGGTCGCGCACGACTTCGGCG
Source organism: Streptomyces sp. NPDC056835 (assembly GCF_042789485.1). Taxonomy (NCBI): domain Bacteria; kingdom Bacillati; phylum Actinomycetota; class Actinomycetes; order Kitasatosporales; family Streptomycetaceae; genus Streptomyces; species Streptomyces sp. NPDC056835. The sequence goes on along the minus strand of NZ_JBHUBB010000024.1, from coordinate 63,232 downwards.
ACCTTGATGACATCGCCGGAGGCGAGCTTTTCGAGATTTGCCTTGTAGCGACGGGACCAGTTCGTCGGTTCCTCTGCGTACGGTGCCCTGAGCACCTCGAAGACCCGGTCCAGCCCGTCCTGACCGACCACATCGCGCACGCCGACGAACTCCGCATTGTCCGCCGGTACACGCACCGTCAAGTCGCCTTGGGCGACCTTGAGCACCAAGTAGGTCTTGTCCACGCCTTTGATCTGGCGAGTTTCGATGGCCTCGATCAGCGCGGCCCCGTGATGGGGATAGACCACGGTGTCGCCAACCTTGAACGTCATGTGACAGGTACCCCTTCCGTGGCTATCCAGGGTAACACGAGAATGGCATCTTCTGAATGGCGTTTTCGCAGGTCAGGGCGCATCTCGGGGCTTGACAACAGCGCCAGGAACGTGCTGCGAGCGGGTTCCGGAAGGGGGTATTCGCAGGTCGGAGCGGCTGCGCGGGCACCCGGAAACGCGCGCGTCACCCACCGCGGAACACCTCCCGAAGTGGCCGAACGTCCCGATTTGCCGGATTCTAGGGGTCGGACTTCCTGTACTCCGTTCGGATGTCGGTCACCCGTACGAGGGGAAGTGCGACGGAAGTACAACGGCAGTACAGCGGAAGTACGAGGGATTCTGAATTTGATCACCATGGCCCCACCGCACGGTATTCGTAAGGAATGTGTGGCGGCCGGAGAAATTGATCACCGGCATTATGTGAACGGCGTGCGAAACACCGCGATCGCGTGCCTGATCGGGGGTGTGATCAGGGGCGTGATCAGAAGCCTGATCAGGGTGTGATCGGCGCGGGGCGATCCGGGGCGTCCGGCACGGTCAGGCCGGTCGGAACCGGTCGGAGGCGGGTCGGGTGCGGGGCCGCGACAACGGCTCGGTAACCTGAGGGCCGCTGACGCTCCTTTAGCCCGATCTCAGGTTGGTCAGCTCGTCCTCAGCCCCTCCGTCCGTACGTCCTAGGAGTTGCCGCCGCCGTGAGCCGCAGCCTTCGACGCGGCGCCCTCGCCGCTACCGCCCTCGTGTTCTCGCTCGCCACGCTCTCCGCGTGCGGTGCCGGCAACAACGCGCAGACCCTCGGCGTCAGGCCGGACAACGCCGCCACCACTGTCGACGCCATCAGCATCCAGAACGCGACGGTGGTCACCCAGCCCGAGGCCGACGCGACGGGCCCGGCGGTCGTCACCGGCACGGTCTTCAACCACGGCCGGAGCGCGCAGACGCTCGACTCGGTCAAGCTGCCCGGCACCAACGCGACGGTGAAGCTCTCCCCGGCCAAGGGTTCGGGCCCGATCACCGTGCCGGGCCTGGGTTCCGTCCAGCTCGGTGGCGCGGGCAACGCCTCCGCCGTGATCGAGAACGGCAACGAGGCCGCGAAGAACGGCGACGCGCAGCAGGTCGTCTTCACGTTCAGCAAGACCGGCGACGTGGGGCTGCGCGCCTTCGTCTGGCCGGCGAACAGCTTCTACAAGGACGTGGGCCCGAGCACGCTGCCGACCCCGTCCGGGACGCCGTCGGGATCCGCGTCGGGGACGCCCGCCGCGGGCGCCGAGGGTGAGAGCGGCCGGCCCGGTGGCGGTGGCCTGTCGGAGGCGCCGTCGGGCGAGGCGTCGGACACCGCGTCGGACACGCCGGGCGACACACCGTCCGACTCCGCGTCCGCCTCGCACGAGACCACGGGCTGAGGCATGGGCATGGCTGTGGCGCCCCGCCCGGGATCCGGACGGGGCGCCACAGCCACACGTCACATGTCACACGGCCATCGGGCCGGTTTACGGCTCGAACTTGTAGCCCAGGCCACGGACCGTCACCAGATACCGCGGGGCACCGGGGTCGGGCTCGATCTTGGCGCGGAGCCGCTTGACGTGGACGTCCAGGGTCTTGGTGTCGCCGACGTAGTCCGCGCCCCACACCCGGTCGATCAGCTGCATACGGGTCAGCACCCGGCCCGCGTTGCGGAGCAGCATCTCCAGCAGGTCGAACTCCTTCAGCGGCAGGTCGACCTTGCCGCCGGAGACCGTCACGACATGGCGGTCCACGTCCATCCTGACCGGACCCGCCTCCAGGGCGGCCGGGGTCACCTCTTCCGGCTCACCGCGACGGCGCAGGACCGCGCGGATACGGGCGACCAGCTCCCGCGAGGAGAAGGGCTTGGTGACATAGTCGTCAGCCCCTATCTCCAGGCCGACGACCTTGTCGATTTCACTGTCCTTGGCGGTCACCATGATCACCGGGACATTGGACTTGCCGCGCAGCTGGCGGCAGACCTCGGTACCCGGCAGGCCGGGCAGCATGAGGTCGAGCAGGACGAGGTCGGCGCCGTTGCGTTCGAACTCGTCGAGCCCCGCGGGCCCGGTGGTCGCGATGGCGACCTCGAAGCCTTCCTTGCGGAGCATGTAGGAAAGGGCGTCGCTGAAGGATTCCTCATCCTCGACGACGAGCACTCGGGTCACGGAAGGACCTCCGGGGCAGGAATCACGGTCGGGGGATCCAGCTCGATGCTGGGGTCTGTGTCGTAGCGCCGGTCGACGTCGTCCGGGCCGGTGGGTGTTCGGTCCCGTCCGGCGCCCGCCTCGGGCAGCCTCAGGGTGAAGGTGGAGCCCTGGCCTTCGGAGCTCCATACGGTGACCTCCCCGCCGTGCGAGGCGGCCACGTGCTTGACGATGGCGAGGCCGAGCCCCGTACCGCCGGTGGCTCGGGAGCGGGCCGGGTCCACGCGGTAGAAGCGTTCGAAGATCCGCTCGCGGTCCTTCTCGGAGATGCCTATGCCCTGATCGGTCACGGCTATCTCGATCAGGTCCCCGCCGGCGGCGGAGACGCGGTGCGCGGCGATACCGACGCGCGTGCGGGCCGGGGAGTAGTTGACGGCGTTCTCGACGAGATTGCCGAGAGCGGCGGCGAGCTGGCCGCGGTTGCCCCATACATGCAGATCGGCCGTTCCGCCCGAGGCCATGGTGATCTGCTTGGTGGACGCGGGCTGCCGGGACCTGTCGATGGCCTCGGCGACCAGTTCGTCCACCCGTACGGACTCCGAGTCCTCCAGCGGGTCGTCGTTCTGCACCCGCGAGAGGTCGATGAGTTCCTGTACGAGATTGGTGAGCCGGGTCGCCTCTATCTGCATGCGGCCGGCGAAGCGGGTGACCGCTTCGGGGTCGTCCGAGGCGTCCATCACGGCCTCGGAGAGCAGGGAGAGCGCGCCGGTGGGGGTCTTGAGCTCATGGCTGACATTCGCCACGAAGTCGCGCCGTACCGCTTCGATGCGGCGGGCTTCTGTGAGGTCCTCGACCAGAAGCAGGACGAGGCGGGAGCCGAGCGGAGCGACCCGGGCGGAGACCGCCAGGGCCTCCCCCCGGCCCGTACCGCGCCGGGGGAGATCCAGCTCCACCTGTCTTATCTCGCCGTCGCGCCGGGTGTCGCGTGCCATGTGCAGCATCGGTTCGACAGCGAGTTTGCCGCCCCTGACCAGGCCCAGCGCATACGCCGCGGAGCTGGCCTTGACCACGGAGTCGCTCTCGTCGAGAACGACCGCGGAGGAACGGAGCACGGACAGTACGGTGTCGACGCCCGGGGGCAGTACGGCATCCGTGTGCAGGGAGGTACGTGTGGGTCTTGCCTGGTCGCGTTCGCTCCAGCGAAACGCCAGCATGGCGATCACGCCGGTGCACACCCCGGCGATCGCTGCCAATGCGGCGACCGCCGCGTTCACGTCCATGTATCCCAGGTTATGCGCGGTCACGGACACTCTCCCAGCCATCGGAGTGTCTCCTGCGACACTCGTCGCCCAGAGTTCACCGAGGAGAAAGTGCCGGTTCATTTGGGAGGGAGGAGCCCGACGCGTAGTGGACAGAACGTGGGAGCGTGGGGGCACAGCCCCCGGCCTCCGGCCCCGGGCAGGAACGTGAAGAGAGGGACAACCCCATGCGGGACGCGTACCACGAGGAACTGGACTCGATAGGCGAGGATCTGGTCGAAATGGCCCGGCTGGTCGGTTCCGCCATCGGGCGGGCCACCACGGCCATGCTGGACGCGGATCTCAAGCTCGCCGAGAGCGTGATCGCCGCCGATCAGCGGGTCGACGACCTGCAGCACGACCTGGAGGCCAGGGCTATCGCGCTGCTGGCACGGCAGCAGCCCGTCGCGACCGATCTGCGGATCGTGGTCACCTCGCTGCGGATGAGCGCCGACCTGGAGCGCTCCGGCGACCTGGCGCAGCATGTCGCCAAGCTGGCCAGGCTCCGCTTCCCGGTCTCGCCCGTGCCGCACGATCTGCACGCGACGATCCTGGAGATGGGTCAGCTGGCGCAGCGCCTGATGGCGAAGGCCGCCGAGGTGATCATCACCAAGGACGTCGAGCTGGCGCTCCAGCTGGAGCAGGACGACGACGAGATGGACCTGCTGCACCGCACGCTCTTCCAGCACCTGATGGACGACCGCTGGAAGCACGGCATCGAGACGGCGGTGGACGTGACGCTGCTGGGCCGCTACTACGAGCGGTTCGCGGACCACGCGGTGGCGGTCGCCAAGCGGGTCGTCTTCCTGGTGACGGGCGAGCACGCGGATGAGATCCAGCCGGTGGACACCCCGGTCGAAGGGGCGTAAGGCCCCGCCCGGCGGATCTTCGCGGGCAGGAGGGGGGCGGGAAATCGGCGCCGGAAGCACTGAGCGGCGCGCGGGACTGAGGAACGGCGCGAAGGAGCGCATGGCGGTGCCTGCGCGCATGCGCCGTTGATGCGCCCGCCCCCCTGGGCATGCAATGGGCTCAGGCGCCATCCAGGCACGCCTTCGAGGAGGATCCCATGGCCGATTCCCCTACCCACGTCCCCCAGCAGGAAGCCCCCGCGGCCCCTGCCTCAGTGATCCGTCTGCCCGTCCTCGGCGCATGCGGCTGCGGCTCGGGCTGCGGCTGCGGCTGCCAGTCGGGCGGCTCCTGCCAGTGCGGCGGCGGCTGCGGTTAGGCCCTGTCTGACGGCGGCCGCGGTTAACCGAGGAGCCCCGACCGGCAGCGCGTCGCATCGCACTGCCGGACGGGGCTCTTTCGCGCGGTATTCGCGGGTGCGCGGGGCGGGCGGGGTGCGCGGGGCGGGGCGGGCTACTTCTTCTTGCCCTGGTTCTTCACGGCCTCGATCGCGGCGGCCGCCGCGTCCGCGTCCAGGTACGTGCCGCCCGGCGTGACCGGGTGGAAGTCGGCGTCCAGTTCGTAGACGAGCGGGATACCGGTCGGGATGTTCAGGCCCGCGATGTCGGCGTCCGAGACCCCGTCCAGGTGCTTGACCAGGGCGCGCAGGCTGTTGCCGTGGGCGGCGATCAGGACCGTACGGCCGGTCATCAGGTCCGGGACGATCGCGTCGTACCAGTACGGCAGCATCCGCTCGACGACGTCCTTCAGGCACTCGGTGCGCGGACGCAGCTCGCTCGGGATCGTGGCGTAGCGCGGGTCGTCGCTCTGCGAGAACTCCGTGCCGTCCTCCAGGGCCGGCGGCGGGGTGTCGTACGAGCGGCGCCACAGCATGAACTGCTCCTCGCCGAACTCGGCGAGCGTCTGGGCCTTGTCCTTGCCCTGGAGCGCGCCGTAGTGGCGCTCGTTCAGCCGCCAGGAGCGCTGGACGGGGATCCAGTGGCGGTCCGCGGCCTCCAGCGCGAGCTGCGCGGTGCGGATGGCGCGCTTCTGGAGGGAGGTGTGCAGTACGTCGGGCAGCAGGCCGGCGTCCTTGAGCAGCTCACCGCCGCGGACCGCTTCCTTCTCGCCCTTGTCGGTGAGGTTGACGTCCACCCAGCCGGTGAACAGGTTCTTGGCGTTCCACTCGCTCTCGCCGTGGCGGAGGAGGATCAGCTTGTACGGTGCGTCGGCCATGAGCCAAAGCCTAGTGGACCCTCCGAACGGGTTTCGATTGACGTCTGCCATCAATTGACTGGCGGTTCTGGAGCCGCGGTACGTAAGTTGCCCATGGCCGTTCGGCCACTTACCAGGCCGTCCGGCCGCCACCGCTGTTTCCGGGGGGATTCCGCATGTCCGTCGCCACCTCGGCCGCCGCGTCGGCCGCCGGTCTGAGACGCGCTGTGAGGGAGACCGTCTCGGGGCTGCCCCGGGAGTTCTGGTGGCTGTGGACCAGCACGCTGGTGAACCGGCTGGGCGCTTTCGTCGCCACCTTCATGGCGCTCTATCTCACCCTGGACCAGGGCTATTCCGCCTCGTACGCGGGTGTGGTGGCCTCGCTGCACGGGCTCGGCGGGGTCATCTCGTCGCTGGTCGCGGGGGTGATGACCGACCGGCTCGGCCGGCGGCCCACGCTGCTGATCGCGCAGTCGTCCACGGCCGCGTCCGTCGCGCTGCTCGGCTTCATGCGGGAGCCGGTCGCGATCGCCGCCGTGGCGTTCCTGGTCGGCATGGCCTCCAGCGCGTCGCGCCCCGCCGTGCAGGCGATGATGGCGGACATCGTGAAGCCCGAGGACCGGGTGCGGGCGTTCTCGCTGAACTACTGGGCGATCAACCTGGGCTTCGCGATCTCGTCGGCGGGCGCGGGGTTCATCGCGCAATACAGCTATCTCGCCGGATTCCTGGGCGAGGCCGCGATGACGCTCGCCTGCGCCGTACTGATCTTCCTGAAACTGCCTGAGTCCCGGCCGGAACGGGGGCCGGCCGGGGCTCCGGCGCGCGTCACCGCCGGGAAGAGCGACGGCGCGGAAGCGGCGCCCGAGGCGAAGACCGGGATGAAGACCGGGATGGGGACGGTCCTGCGGGACGGCCGCTTCATGAGCGTCGTGACGCTGTCCTTCGTCGTGTCGCTGATCTTCCAGCAGGCTTACGTCGGGCTGCCGGTGGCGATGGGAGCGGACGGGTTCACCAGCGCCGACTACGGCTTCGCCATCGCGGTCAACGGCGTCCTGATCGTGGTCATGCAGATCCCGGTCACCCGCTTCATCCAGCACCGCGACCCGCGCCGGCTGCTGATCGTCTCGTCGCTGCTCGCGGGGTACGGCTTCGGCCTGACGGCGTTCGCCGGGTCGATCGCGGTCTACGCGCTGACGGTCTGCGTGTGGACCCTGTCCGAGATAGTCAACGCCCCCACCCAGACGGGACTGGTGGTACGGCTCTCGCCGGTCCACGGGCGGGGGCGCTATCAGGGCATGTACACCATGTCCTGGTCGGTGGCGGCCCTGGTGGCCCCGCTGATGTCGGGTGTTGTGATCGACCGCTTCGGCGCCGCGTGGCTCTGGGGCGCGTGCGCGGTCCTGGGGACGCTGGCGGGGGCGGGGTACTGGCTGCTGATGCGGGGCTTGTCCCGGCCCTGAGCGACGGTGTTTCGCCCGTCGTCCTGAGCGACGGTGCTCCGCCCGTCACACCGTCGCCGTATCAGGACCTTCTCCGGCCGCGCGAGAGCCGAACGGGGAGGACGGCGTCAGCGCAGCTCGCGCTGTGCCTCGTAGAGATTGCGCGGCCGGACGTCCCCGGGAGCGCCGTACGCCTCCAGTCGCGTGTGCAACTCGCCCTGGAAGTCCGGCACATCGATCTGGTCGAACTCCCGCACCTCACTGATCCCCGCCGTAACGCTGTACGGAGCGATCTCGTCGATCTTGATCAGCCCCGCGCGCTCATTGGTGACGGTGACGTTCCAGTGCGCGAACCGCGCCCCGTACAGCGGCCCCGCGATCGCGTCGCCGCCGTGCCGGCCGTCGTTGCTGACCGTGATCTCGGTCCGTACGTTGGCGAAGGGCATCCCCCGGTGCGTGTCGAACGTGCCCATCTCCATCCGCCCGCGCGACCAGACGTTGTAGCTGGACAGCCCCTCGACATTGATGCCGTGCAGTTGCGTGCCCGCCGGCGTCGGGACCGTACGCCGCTCGATCACGAAGTCCTCGATCAGATTGTCGTGCGAGCCCTCGCGGCAGTAGTACGGGTGGTGCGAGCCCCGGCCCGCGACCCGGGTACGGCGCAGGGTGCAGGCGGAGGCGCCGATCAGGCCGAAGCCGTTGTCGACATGGCGTACGACGACATCCTCGGCCCAGCAGTCGTACGCGCACTGGAACGCGACCCCGTTGTAGCCCTTGTCGAGGAGGTGCGGGGACTGGGGTGTCTCGACGGCCTCCAGGGTCAGCCCCTCGACACCGGACCCGGTCAGCGGGATGACCGAGGTGGTGAACTTCGGGTCCCACTCCGGGCGTACGTCCAGCGGAAGCGGCCGTTCCAGGGTGACCTCGCGACCGCGTACGGCGGTGATGCGTACGGGCCACTCGTACGGTGCGTACGACGTCAGCTTGGTCATGGCGGCCCAGTCGTACGCCTCGGTGCCGGGGCCACCACCCGCCATGTGCTTCAGAAGGGTGTGGTCCGCGTCATCGGCGAGCTGGAGCAGGACGAGCTGTCCGCGCCTGAGCTTCGAGGCGTCCCGGACGGTCACGGACCGGTCGCCCCGGGCGCCGGGGGCGACGGCGGTGAGGGTGGTCCACTCGTCGCGCGCGTTGCCCGTCCAGCCCTCGAAGGGCCACTCGCGCGCCTTGATGGCGGTGGTGAGGGTGTCCCAACGGTCCTGCGGGCAGAGCCAGATGAGGCCGCCGGCCCAGGACCAGCTGGATTTGTCGCCGCCGTAACGGCTGCCGTAGGGGCCGATCACCTCGGTCAGATTCCGGGTGGCGTACAGCTTCGTACGGTCGCTGCCCGCGCCGCGCAGGACGACGCCGCTGTGCGCGATCCGGATCACGTCGTCGATCCGGTAGGTGCCGGGCGGGATGGAGACCGTGCCCCCGCCACGCTCAGCGGCAGCGGCGAGGGCACGGTTGATGGCGGGGGCGTCGTCCACGGAGCCGTCGCCCTTGGCGCCGTACGCGCGGACGTCGGCCACGACCCGGTACCGGGGAAGGCTTCGCGCACCGGCGCGCTGCCCCGCGCGGCCTACGTACGGGATCTGCGGGTGCGTGTACGGCGACTCGGCGAACTCGCGCCAGAGCGGGGACGTCCGCGGCGGCCTGCGCTCACCGGCGGCGGCGGTTCCCGGGAGTCCGGCGGCCATCGCTCCGGCCGTGGCGGCGACGGCGACCGCGGCGCCGAGCACCGTCCGTCTGCCGAGGGCACGTTGGCGTCGGGGCTCCATCGACATGATCTCGCCTCCATGTATGTGAACGATGTTCAGGTGCACGTCTGGAGGTGAGCATGCCATGGCCTTGGGCGCCCGGGAAGATGTCGAACGCCGAGTCGTTCAGCGGAATTTCGGGCCGGACGGGCAGGCGGGGCGATTCGGACGGGTCGGGTTAGAGGGACGGGCCGGACGGGGCCTGGGTCAGATGGGCGAACGCGTCCAGGTTCCGGGTGGACTCCCCCCGGGACACCCGCCACGCGTACTCCTTGCGGATCGCACTCGCGAACCCCAGCTCCAGCAGGGTGTTGAACGAACCGTCCGCCGCTTCGAGCACCGAGCCGAGCAGCCGGTCGATCTCGTCCTCGGTGACGGCGGTCAGCGGGAGTTTGCCCGTCAGATAGATGTCCCCGAGCCCGTCGACCGCGTAACCCACCCCGTACAGCCTGAGGTTGCGCTCAAGCAGCCAGCGGTGAACACCCTCCGCGTTCTCGTCGGGGTGCCGGATCACAAAGGCGTTGAGGGACAGCGCGTGCCGGCCGACGCGCAGGGAGCAGGTCGTGGAGAGCTTGCGGGTGCCGGGGAGGGTGACGACGTATGAGCCGGGCTCCGGGCTCTCCCACCCCAGCTCGGCGCCCTTCAGCGTCTGCTCGATGACCCGCGCGGCTCGCGCCGCCGGCGAGGATTCCCGGGAGGTCTGCTGTCCGTCGGCCATGGAGCGAGCGTACGTCAGCGGTGATCGGCACGTGGGCCGGACGACGCCGGTGGAGGCGTGGGGCGTAAGGGCGTAAGGCGTAGGGGTGTAGGGCGTAAGGGCCGCAGGGGGCGTAGGGCGTATCCGAGCGGCGCGCTCGGCCGTCCCGTCCCCGTACGTCAGCCGTGGTGCGCGCGTCCGTGCTGCCGCCGGTGGTCGTGCACCGCGGCCGTGTAGACATCAGCCGTCGTCGACGCCGCCGTGTCCCAGCCGAAGGACTGGGCATGGCGCGCGGCCGCCGCGCCCATCCGGTCCACCAGCTCCGGGTGGTCGAGGAACTCGCGCAGCGCCCGCGCGTAGGCCGCCGGCTCACGGTCCCGGACCAGAAAACCGGTCGACCCGTCCCGTACCGCCACCGGCAGCCCGCCCACGGCCGCCGCCACCACCGGAGTGCCCGCCGCCTGGGCCTCTATGGCGACCAGGCCGAAGGACTCGCTGTACGAGGGCATGACCAGTACGGACGCTGCCCGGAACCAGTCCGCCAGCCGGGTCTGGCCCACCGGCGGCCGGAACCGTACGACATCGGCGATCCCGAGCCGCGCGGCGAGCTTCTGGAGCCCTTCCGGCTTCGCCAGTCCGCTGCCGCTCGGGCCGCCGACGACCGGCACGACCAGCTTTCGGCGCAGCGAGGGATCCTGTTCCAGGAGTACGGCCACGGCGCGCAGCAGCACGTCAGGGGCCTTCAGCGGCTGGATACGGCCCGCGAAGAGCGGGATGAAGGCGTCCTGCGGAAGCCCCAGCCGGGCCCGCGCGGCGGCGCGGCCGTCGGCCGGACAGAAACACTCCAGATTCACCCCGGGGTGGACGACGGCGGCCTTGGCCGGATCCGCTTCGTAGAAGCGGACGAGCTCGGCGGCCTCCTCGTCCGTATTGGCGATCAGCCGGTCGGCGGCGCGCACGATCTGCGTCTCGCCGATGACCCGGGCCGTGGGCTCGGGCCGGTCGCCCTCCGCGAGCGCGGCGTTCTTCACCTTCGCCATGGTGTGCATCGCGTGGACGAGCGGGACGCCCCACCGCTCGGAGGCGAGCCAGCCGACATGGCCGGACAGCCAGTAGTGGGAGTGGACCAGGTCGTAGTAGCCGGGGCGCTGGCCGGCCCACGCCTGCATCACCCCGTGCGTGAAGGCGCAGAGCTGCGCGGGCAGCTCTTCCTTGGCCAGGCCCTCGTACGGGCCGGCGTCCACATGCCGTACGAGCACTCCGGGCGCCAGCTCGACCGCCGGGTCCAGGCCGCCGGTCGTGGCGCGCGTGAAGATCTCCACCTCGATGTCGATGGCGGCCAGCCGCTTCGCCAGCTCGACGATATAGACGTTCATGCCGCCCGCGTCGCCCGTCCCCGGCTGGTGCAGCGGGGAGGTGTGGACGCTGAGCATGGCGATCCGGCGTGGCCGGCGGTGCTGGCCGGGGAGCCTGAGACGGGGCGGTCCCACGAACGTGCCTGCGATACGGGACACGTACTGGCTCACGTCTACGGTCCTCTCGCGCGGAGAATTCGGGGCACGGCGAAGAGAGGGTTGCGGGCCCTCCGAGGCTGACAACAGCGGAATCCCCTCCCGCATTTCCGTTTTGCCAAATCATTACCGGCGGCAGCTCAACCGTCCTCCGCCCTCGTTCTGCCCGCCTTCGCCCCCTTTCGCCCCCCTCCGCCCTCGTTCTCCGCCCTCGCCCGCCGCCTTCGTCCGCCCCTCGTCTCGCGCACCCCTCGCCGGGCCGCTCGGCCACCCGGTGTCGTTACGCTCGTTCCCATGGCGCCCGCGACCTCCCGTTCTCCCCGCCCGGTGGGCACGGTGACCCGCGGCACCACCCACCAGAACCGGCTGCGCCGCATGGACCGCTGGATCACCGCCACGCACGGCCCGGCGCTGCGCCGCTCGGCGGACCCGGTCGTGGTGGATCTGGGGTACGGCGCGGCCCCCTGGACGGCGGTCGAGCTGCTGCGGCGGCTGCGTACGGCGGAGCCGCGTACCGAGGTCGTCGGCGTCGAGATCGATCCGGCCCGGGTCGCCGCCGCGCGCCCGTACGAGCGCGACGGGCTCCGGTTCCGGCACGGCGGCTTCGAGATCCCGCTCCCCGGGGGCGTACGGCCGGTGCTCATCCGCGCGGCCAATGTGCTGCGGCAGTACGACGAGGACGAGGTCGCCGCGGTCTGGGCGCGGCTGTGCGCCCGGCTCGCGCCCGGCGGACTGCTGGTCGAGGGGACGTGCGACGAGATCGGCCGGCGGCATGTGTGGGTCGCGCTCGGCCCCGAGGGGCCCCGGACGGTGACGTTCGCGACCCGGCTCGGCTCGCTGGACCGGCCGTCCGATCTGGCCGAGCGGCTGCCGAAGGCGCTGATCCACCGGAATGTGCCGGGCGAGCCCGTCCACGCGTTCCTGCGCGATTTCGACCGGGCGTGGGCCGCGGCGGCGCCGTACGCCTCGCTGGGCGCGCGGCAGCGGTGGATCAGGGCCGTACGGGATCTGGCGGCCGACTGGCCGCTCGCGGACGATCCGCGCAGACGGCGGCAGGGCGAGGTGACGGTGAACTGGTCGGCGCTCGCGCCCGGTTCGGGTACGGGGAGCACCGGCGCCGGGCCGGGCGGCGGAGGCTGACCGCGGGAACGCGGGCGGCTGCCCGTTCGTCCTCACTGGGGCGAGTGCTTCCCGAGGTGGCTCCTGGGGTGCTACCTGTGAGATGCCAAACCCCTCTGTCCCTTTGGCCGAGGGCATGACACGATCGCGGCGTGAGAAGCGTTTGTTGACGATACGTCAGATTCGTGTCTGTCGTGTCGTCCGGTTCTGTCGTGTCATCCAGTGGTGTTGGCTCGGAGGGGGAGCTTGGTGAACCGACGTCGCAGTGCCGCTGCCGCGATCACCGTGGTCTGCGCGCTCGCCGTACTGGCGTCGCCGGCCCTGATGAACGGGGCGTACGCGGCCCCCGGCCCGCCGCCCACCCCCGGATCGTCAGCGTCGGCCGTCGCACCGCCACCGGTCGAACTCCCGCCCGGCGCCTCGTCGTCGGCCGCCCCCGGCACCACGACCGGCTCGGGCAAGAAGTCCCTCGAAGACATCCGCGAGGAGATCGAGGCCCTTTACCAGAAGGCCGCGTCCGCCACCGACGCGTACAACCTCGCCGAGGAAGAGACCAAGAAGCAGTCGGCCGAGGTCATCGAGCTGGCGGAGGACATCGTCACCGGCCAGTTGCGGATCGACGAGCTGAAGAAGCGCGCGGGCGCCGCCGCCCGCGCGCAGTACCGGGGCGGCGGGCTGCCGCCCGAGGCCCAGCTGGTGCTCACCGACGATCCGCAGCTCTTCCTGGACGCGGTGGGACGAATACAGCAGGGCCAGAAGGCCACCCACGATCTCATCGCCGAGCTCTCCCGGGCGCAGGAAGACCTGAAGACGTACACCACCGACGCCTCCACGCAGTGGCAGCGGCTGGAGGCCGGCCGCGTCAAGAAGGAGAAGGCGAAGAAGGAGATCACGCAGCGGATCGCCGCCGCCGAGAAGCTCGAAGCGAGCCTGGAGAAGGAGGAGCGGGCGCGGCTGGCGCGGCTGGAGAGCGAAGCGGCGCAAAAGGCGCAGACGACCTGGCTCGGTTCCGGCGCGCTGAAGGACATCAACCGCTCGTCGAGCGCGCGGGGCAAGAAGGCGATCACGTTCGCGACGGAGCAGATCGGCAAGCCGTACGTCTGGGGCGCGGAGGGACCGGACTCGTACGACTGCTCGGGGCTCACCTCGCGGGCGTGGGCGGCGGCGGGGCGGCCCATCCCGCGCACCTCGCAGGAGCAGTGGCGGCTGCTGCCCAGGATCGACATCAAGGACATGCGCCCCGGCGACCTGATCATTTACCACCAGGACGCGAGCCATGTCGGGATGTACATCGGGGACGGCGCGATCGTGCACTCGCCCCGTCCTGGACGGAACGTGACGCTGGCGGGGGCGGGCTCGATGCGGATCCTCGGGGTCGTACGCCCGGACAAATAAGGGCGATCCATACCGACCGGCCTCGTACGGACACACCGACCGGCCTCGTAGGGACACACCGACCCGACACACACCGTCCCGACACACACCGACCCGGCACGCACCGTCCCGACACACACCGTCCCGCATGGGAAGTGAGCCGGAGCAGTCGTACGTGATGTTTGTCATGGCCGCGGGGCGCCCGATCGCGCCGGATGCGTGACGGGAAGCGGCATATGACATCGGCTCTTCCCCCGTACGCCATTCCGCTGGGGCGGCGGCTAACGCTATGGTCCCCGTCTGGTGAGGCGTCGATCGTCGCCCCGCCCGCGCCCTCGGGGGGAGGGAAAGGAATCCCAGACCGATGCCCGTACCCGTACCCGTTCCGCGGCAGCGCACAGGTTCAACAGTGGAGAGGCAGCCCGCCGCGGAGACCGCCCAGGGCGGTGACCTCGTCCTGCTGGTCATCGAGGACGACCCGGCCGGCATCTTCACCGCGCCGGAGCTGCCGGAGGGGACCGGCGCGCGCCTGCGTATCCGTACCGCCCGCAACCTCACCGAGGCCGAGCGGCTGCTCACCGACGACATCCACTGCATCCTGGTGGACCTCGCCCTTCCGGGGAGGGACGACAGCGACGAGCTGGCCCCGCTGAAGGACGTCCTGCGGCTCGCACCGCGCCATGCCGTACTCGCGCTGGCGGCGGAGGGCGACGCCGAGCGAGCCGCCGCGGCGGTACGGGTCGGCGCCCAGGACTATCTGTTCCGCGACGAGCTGGACGGCCGGCTGCTGAGCCGCGCCATCCGGTACGCCGTCGAGCGCAAGCGCGCGGATGTCGCGCAGCGCCAGCTGACCGAGTCCCGGCTGCGCGCGCAGGAGAACGCCCGGCTGGAGCGCGGACTGCTGCCCACTCCCCTGCTCCAGGGCTCGGAACTGAGCTTCGCCGCCCGCTACCGGCCCGGCCGCTCCAGGGCCCTGCTGGGCGGGGACTTCTACGACACGGTCCGTACGCCTGACGGCACGGTGCACGCGATGATCGGCGACGTCTGCGGCCATGGCCCCGACGAGGCGGCGCTCGGCGTGGAGCTGCGGATCGCGTGGCGGGCGCTGACGCTGGCGGGGCTCTGCGGCGACCAGCTGCTCTCCACGCTCCAGCAGGTCCTGGAGCACGAGCGGGAGAGCGAGGAGATCTTCGCGACGCTCTGCACGGTCGACATCGCACCGGACGGCCGACGGGCGGGCCTCTGCCTGGCGGGTCATCCGTCACCGCTGATCACCCGCCGGGGGCGGGCGGCGCAGCTGCTCCCGCACGAGGAGGGCGGCCCGGCCCTGGGGCTGCTGCCGCGCGCACGCTGGCCGCGCCGGCAGGTCGAGCTGGGCGGGTCGTGGAGTCTGATGATGTACACGGACGGGCTGATCGAGGGCCGGGTCGGCCCCGACGCGAAGCAGCGTCTCGGCCAGGAGGGCCTGGTGGAGATGGTCAGCCGCCAGCTGGCCGAGGGCCTGAGCGGCGACGACCTGCTGGAGGCGGCGGTCGCCCGGGCACGCGAACTGAACGGCGGGGAGCTGACGGACGACGTGGCGGTCCTGCTGCTCGGCCGGGGCGGCGCGCGGCCACCCGCGCGCATCTGATCCGCGTACCGGCGCGTACCACCTGAGCCGCGTGCCTGATTCCGGCGTACCTGATTCCCGCTTGCCTGATCGCAGCTTGCTTGATCGCCGGTGCCTGACCGCCGCTTGCTTGATCGCCGCTTGCTCAGCGGCCGCCGTTGTAGGGGCCGTAAGGACCGTCACTGCTGGAACCGCCGCCACTGCGTCCACCGCCGCCACCGGAGATCGCGTGGACGGCCGGCCGTACGTCGACCATGAAGACGATCGTGGCGACGAGCCCGGCGATCTGGAGGAACAGCATCGGTACGAAGAGGTTCACGGCGACCGTGACACCGAGAATGATCAGCCAGAACTTCTTCGTCTGCTTGTCCGCCGCGCGATAGGCGTCCTCACGAGCCGTGGCGGAGAGGAACAGCGCGATGACTGCCAGGACGAGCATTGCCAGATTGAGCAGCCAGAGAAGTGTGCCGAATCCTTCGAGCAACATGCGGAGCACCGCCTAAGGGGTGGAGGAGACGTCGCGGCCCGTACGCCAAGGTACCTGGATAACGGGCCGGACACCCCCGAGGTGCCCGGCCCGCCTCCGTCGCGGGTGTGCGGTTCGCGGTCGGTTACTTGCCGGCCGGCGGGGTGGACTTCTTCGCCGTCGTTTTGCGCGGGGTGATCTTCTTCGCGGCCGCGGCCGCGGTCTTGGGCTCGGCCTTCTGCGCGGGCTTGACGGCGGGCCTGGAGGCGGGCTTGACCACGGGCTTGACGGCGCTCCTGGTCTGCGCCTTCGTCTCCGTCTTCGGAGCGGGCCTCGGGGCCGTCCTCGGCGTCGGCTCGGGCTCGACGGCGACGGCGATCTCGGTGATCTCGTCCGCGGCCTCACCGCGCCAGGCGCGTACGGTCTGCTCGCCGCGCTCGGCGACCTTCTCGTACGTCTCGCGTGCCTTCACCGCGTACTCCGCGGCCATGCCCACGCTCCGCAGCGCCAGGTCCTGAGCGGTCTCGCCCAGCTTCTTCAGATCGGTGTCGAGCGAGCCGAACACTTCGGTGACCTTGGCCTGAACGGTCGCCTGGGCCTCCTTGGCCTGGACGGAGACCTTCTCCTGGACGGCCTTGGGGTCGGAGTTCCGCACGGCCTCGAACCGCCCGGGGGCCTCGGCCCGCAGCTGCTCGATCAGACCGGGCACCTTCTTGGCCTGCTCGACGGCGATATCGGCGGTACCGGCCGCGAAGTAGAGGGGCGTCGGGTCGGTGAGGGTCTTACGCAGGTCATCGGTGATGGCCATGACTGTGGTCCTCCCGGATCAGTTTGAGGGTGGGGTGGCAGCACTGCCGTCTGTCGTACCGGAACCGCCGGAGGAGCCCCGGGAGCCCCGGGAGCCTCCGGAACCACCGGTGCCTCGGGCGTCGGCACCGGCCGCCCGTCCGGCGGTCCCCGTGTTCTCCGCGGCTTCCGTGTCCTCCGTGCTCTCCGTACTCTCCGTGTCGAGCGCGTTCTCCTTGCGGAACGACTCGTAGATCTGAAGAAGCACCTGCTTCTGACGTTCGTTTATCGAGGGGTCGGCGAGGATGACAGCACGCGTCTCCAGCTCCTCCCGCTCCCGCTCGTCCAACATCCCGGCCTGCACATACAGCGTCTCGGCGGAGATCCGCAGCGCCTTGGCCAGCTGCTGCAGAATGTCCGCGCTCGGCTTGCGCAGCCCGCGCTCGATCTGGCTCAGATACGGATTGGACACCCCGGCGGCATCGGCGAGCTGCCGCAGCGACAGCTGCGCGTTACGCCGCTGCTCGCGCAAGTACTCACCGAGATTGCCGACGTTGAGTGATGCCATACGGCCATCCTGCGTCGCCCCGCTAACTATTGCAAGCGCATGCTTGCAAAAGTGTTCCACGCAACAGCCCGACCCGATGTGGTCGGGGATCAGTTGTCCGTTCCCTGTCTATCTGCGGTTTCCCGCCGAGTCTGCAGTGTGAAGTGAACGGGTCCCGGACGACCTGCGCAGCGAGTTGCTTCACCGTCCCGCGAGGAGGATCGGACCAGTGGCGGTAGCGGGTTGAGGGTTGCGCTCGGTGCAGGCGTCCGTGCGTTCGTCTAACGAATGGTTTTGCCGGAAGGGACTGCGGCAGTGCCGCGCTGTCTCGTGAAGCCACGGCGAGCTGTTGGTGCTGGTGTTCTCGCGCCTGGCGGTCAGGATGGCTGGACTTCGTCGAAGAGGGCCAGGGCTTCGGCGGGGTCCGGGCTCACGAGGCGTTCCAGACCGGCCGTCGTGATCTTCGCCCACCTGCCGGCCCGTGCCCACATCTGTTTCTCGAAGGCGCGGACGGTCTCGTCCAGGTCTTCAGGGCCGGCGGCGATGGACTCGGCGAGTTCGGCGCCTTCCAGCATCGCGAGGTTCGCGCCCGCCCCCAAGGGGGGCATCAGGTGGGCGGCGTCGCCGAGTAGCGTCACCCCGGGGACGTGGGTCCAGGTGTGGGACACGGGCAGGACGTAGAGGGGGCGATGGACGAACGCGGTGCCGTGGCGGAGGAGGTCGAGGACGGGAGCGGCCCAGCCGTCGAACAGAGTCAGCAGGCTCGATCGCATGGCCTCGGTGTCGGCCAGGTCCAGGTTCGTGTGCTCCAGCGGCGCGCGGAACTGGGCGTACACCTTGACGTGGCCGCCGCTGTTGCGCTGGGCGACGAGAGCTCGGTTCACGCCGTACACAGCCACGGAACCGTCGCCGATCAACCGGGCGAGGTCAGGGTGGCGGGTGTCGACGTCGTCCAGGGAGGTCTCGACCAAGGTGACGCCGGTGTAGTGCGGCGTCACCGACGAGACTGCCGGGCGGATCCGGGACCAGGCGCCGTCCGCGCCGACCACGAGGTCGAACGCCTCCTGCCGCCCGTCCGCGAAATGAACCAGTACGCCATCCCGGGTCCCCGGCACCACCTGCGTCACGTCCCGACCCCACTGGACGTCGAGAGCGCCGAGCAGCAGATCACGGAGTTGCCCGCGGTCGATCTCGGGATTGGCCCGGTCATCTGGACGGGGTCGCCAGTCGCGCAGGACGGTCCCGTCCGCGTCCAGGATGCGCATGGCCTGTCCCTCGGGGCGAGACAGCGCCTGGAACTCCGCCAGCAGCCCCGCCTTGTCCAGCGCGAGCTGGCCCAGCCCTTCGTGCAGGTCCAGCGTGCCGCCCGGGGGGCGGGCGTCGGGGGCGGCATCGCGTTCGAGGATGGTGACGGGGTGACCGTGGCGGTGCAGGACGCGGGCGAAGGTAAGGCCGGCAGGACCGCTCCCGACCACTGCGATGCGATGTCTCATACCGATACACTGTATTGCTCGTATACGGCGCATCGCAACGGTACGGTGTGGGCATGACTGTCTGGGACCGGCCGGAGCCGCCGACTCGCCCCGTGCCGCTCGACCGGGAGCGGATTGTCGCCGCTGCCATCGCACTGGCCGACGAGGGCGGGCTGGAGGCGGTGTCGGTGCGCAAGGTCGCGACCCGCCTGGACGCCGGTCCGATGCGGCTGTACAGATACATCTCCACCAAGGAGGAGCTGTTCGACCTCATGGTGGACGAGGTCCACGCCGAGATTCTCCCCGAGGAGCAGCCCGGTGACTGGCGGGAGGCGTTGCGCATCCTTGCCCAGCGCACCAGGCAGGCCGCTCTCCGCCACGAATGGCTGGCCGACCTGCTCGGCGGTCGCCCGGCCCTGGGTCCGAACGGCCTTGCCGTGACCGAGGCCACACTGGCCGCCTTCGACGGCCTCACCGACGTCGACACCGTCATGCGCGCCGTGGAGACTGTCAGCGCCTACTTCATTGGCGCGATCAGGCGCGAGATCGCGAACCTGCGGGCCGAGCGCGCCACGGGCTTGTCCAAGCACGACTGGCAGCGCGCCCACGGCCCGCATGTGACGAGAATGCTGGCCTCCGGCCTCTTCCCGGCGCTGGCCAAGGCCGTGTACGACGGCACGGACGTGGACGCCGAGACATCCTTCGCGACCGGCCTGGACTGGGTCCTCGACGCCGTGGCCGCCAAACTGACCCGGCCGCCGGCGTGACGTTCAGCTCTTGCCGAATGTGAGCGAGGTCGGGGTCGGTATCCACGGGGGTGCGGGGCTTCTGCAAAGTGGCATACATGGGGCTGGGTGTGCTGGAGGGGACGAAGCCGTCACATGTAGACGGCTTCGAGGTCGGCCGGCGGGACGACCATGGTGGACATCGACCGCCGTTGGCGGATGCGGTCTCGGTGCCGTTCGAGGCCGGGCGGCCGGTCCGCGGCTTCCCGTCATGTCGCGGCAACGGCATTTCCCTGGGTTGTATTGGTCGTCGACGACCGGTGGGCACGTGGGGTTCGAGTCCTGGCTGGAACGGATCACGCGATGCTGCTCGACTTCACGCCGCAGGTGATGGGGCTGCTGTCGCAGCCGTTGTGGCTGTTCTGGGAGGACGAGCGGGGCAAGCGGATCTCGCATGCTCCGGACTACTTCGCTCGGTTCGAGAACGGGCGGGGGCTGGTGGTGGACTGCCGGTCGCTGGACCGGATCGACGCACGGTCGGCGGCCAAGTTCGCAGCGGCGCGGGCGGCTTGTGAGGCGGTGGGGTGGGGATACCGCGTCGTCGGCGAGGTCGATCCGGTACGGATGGTGAACGTCCGCTGGCTGGCGGGATACCGGCACCCACGGCATGGGCCGATGACGGGCTCTCGGCCCGGTCGCTGGCCCTGTTCTCGATGCCGTCGCCGCTGGTGGCACATGCTGCGCTGCTCGGTGATCCGATCGCGGTGTTGCCGACGGTGTTCCACCTGCTCTGGCTGGGACGGCTGACAGCGGATCTGTCGCGCCCCCTGTCGGATGACACGCTGGTGTCGCGGGCGGAGGCTCCGTGAGCGGGCACTCAGGGACACGGGCAGTGTTGCGGGTTGGGAATCGGGTGCGGCCAGAGAACCGATCAGGGCCGCATGCCACCGTTCGCACTGTTGGACATCGTGCCGGAGCGGGAAGCCGAGAAAGCGATGGCCTGGGAACGGCATGTGACCGAGGTGGAGATCGGCAGGCCGCTGGATGCTGATCCCACAGCCCTCGGACCTGCACCAGAAGCCGCTCCCACGTACCGTCGGCCGACCAGCGACGATGCCGCTTGTACACCGTCTCCCACGGCCCGAACCGCTCCGGCAGATCACGCCACTGAACCCCCGTCCGGACCCGGAACAGGACACCGTCGATCACCTTGCGGTGATCACTCCAGCGACCACCACGACTCCCGCCGCGAGGCAAGAGCGGCTCAAGACGCTCCCACTCCGCGTTCGTCAACGCACCTCGTCCAGTCACATGAGAGAGCCTGGACCTGCACACCAGGCCCTGTCACCAGATCCGAGAAACAGAACCTAGGCGTCCCGGTGTTGGTCCCGGACCTCGGGGCGTTGCTGGAAGCCGGCCGACCTGTAGGTGGCGACGGCGCCGGCATTGGAGCTCGGGGTGCAGACGATCGCGCTCGACGAGCCCAGCTCCTGGAGTGCGGCAGCCGCGGCGACGGTGATCGCCTTGCCGTGGCCGTGACGGCGATGTTCCCGGTGCACGCCCATCGGTTCGAGCAACCCGGGCCTGCCCGGACCGGCCGACCACACCGTCACCGACGCCACCGCGTTGCCCCGGTCGTCGTACGCGACCAGACACCGGGCGTCGGCGTACGGCAATCCGGCCGCCATCGCGTGCCAGCGCTCGTCCGTGAACCTCGACCCGCCGAACGCTGCCCGATGTACGGCGGCACACACGTGCGCCCGCTCCGGCCCGACCACCTCGATCCGCACGCCGGGGTCATCCACCGGCTCCGTGAGGTCGCGGCGCAGCGGAGTCCACGGCTCGCCGGCGCTCCAGCCGTCCTCGAACAGCAGATCCTGGACCAGTGCACCCGTCGGCGCCTCGATATCCGCCTTCCCCTCGGGCAGCACCCCGCGCTCCGGCACGGTCACGTCTTCAACCAACCGCCGCGCCAGCTCCTCCTCCCGCTGAGCGTCCGGCGCGATCGTCAGCCGCAACAGCCCTGGACCGTCCAGCAGCCCGACGGCGAGAATCTGTCCGTCCCTGCTCCACGTCCTGACCGCCGCGGCGGTCGCTTCCGCACCTGACCGCCAGAACCAGGCCAGGTCCCCCGGATGCAGTTGCATCGGCGCCCCGTCGTACTGCCACTCCCGCAGCACGCCCACAGCATCGCTCAGCCCGTCGACTCCCGGCTTGCCCAGCACAATCGCCATGCCCCGATCACACACCACCGCACCGACGGATCGCACCTGGTTTCCGACCGGCCGACGTGGTGCGGGTTCGGGGACTCGGGGAGGCAGCCGGTGATCGCGAGTTCACCGTCTCCACGCCGGCGCTGGACGAGTCATTCCGAAGGAGCGTCGTCCGCCGCCGGGCAGACGGGACTTCGGAATGACCGTCTAGCGTTGGTCCCATGATCGTATGGCTCAACGGCACCCACGGCGCGGGCAAGACGACGACCAGCGCACTCGTGCAGCGGCTGATCCCGGATTCACGGGTGTTCGACGCCGAGAAGGTCGGCGAGACACTCATGGACATCACGCCGGGGCTGCCCGCGACGGACAACTTCCAGCACTGGCCGCCGTGGCGGCCACTCGTCGTCGAGACCGCCCGCCGCGTACTCGACTACACCGGCGGCACTCTGGTGGTGCCCATGACTGTCCTGGTCGAGCAGTACTGGCGCGAGATCAGCACGGGCCTCGCCCACCATGCCATTCCGGTACGGCACTTCGTCCTCCACGCCGACCAGGACACCCTCCGCGGGCGCATCGCGGGGGACACTGTCCTCGGCCCCAACTCCCCGTTCCGTCTCAAATACCTTGAGCCCTATGCCGAGGCGGCCCGCACATGGCTGCACGGCGAGGCCGAGGTCGTCGACACCACGCACCTCACGCCCGCCCAGGCCGCCCTGCGGATCGCGGAGGCCGTCAAGAGTGAGGTCCACCCGCCACGCGAAACAGGCGCGGGTGGCAACAGAGCAGGTGGCAACAGAGAACGACCTTCCGGTGTCGAGCAGTGCGGATAACGGTGAGGAAGTCCCGCGGCCTCGCCCTGGCAAAAAACCATGGGGCACGCCCACAGCATGGGAGATCATGAAGCATGCGACCGGATGACTGGCACCTCACCGAAGACGTCGACGGATTTCTCGCCCGAGCCGGAGACTTCCTCCGCTCGCGGCCCGGCCCGCATGTCATGCCGCTGACGTGGGCCGAGAGACTGCGAACGCGTGGGGCGGACGCGTTCGGCACCGAAGCCCCCGTCTTCGGCACGCTGGAGCACGCGGGCGAGATCCACGCCACCTTCTACCGCCTCCCGTCCGGCGCCCTGGGCCTCACCCCGCTCACGCCCGAGCAGGCCGATACCCTCGCCGCACGCCTGGCCGCCCTCGGACACACCCTTCCGTCCGTCAGCGCGGACCACAGCACCGCCACCGCTTTCGCCGAGGCCTGGCAGCGGCACACCGGCGCGACGCCGAAGATCCGCGACACGCGGCTGTGTCTGTACCGCCTCGACACGCTCACCCCGCCGGAGCCGATGCCTGCGGGCTCGGGCCGCCTCCTGGGCGAGCAGGACCATGAGCAAGTCATGCACTGGTGCGGCGAGTTCGCCAAGGCCGTCGGGGAAGTCGTCTCCATAGACGCCGACTCCTGGGCCGGCACACGCTACGCCGACAAGCGCTACACGTTCTGGGAGACCCCCGACGGCACTCCCGTCTCCATCGCGGGCATGAACCCGCTGATCGGCGGCCAGATCCAGGTGGACATCGTCTACACCCCGGCCCACCTGCGTGGTCGCGGCTACGCGGGCGCCGTCGCGGCGGAGGTGAGCCGGGCCGCGCTGGCCGCGGGCGCGAAGGACGTCGTGCTGTTCGCGGACCTGTCCAACCCCACCAGCAACGCCCTCTACCAGCGCATCGGGTACGTCCCGGTTACCGAATTCTCCGCGTACGTCTTCACGAGTGACGCGCCGGACGGCGGCTGAGAACTCCGGAGGGTTCCGCTCCGGAGGGTTCCGCTCCGGGAGGTTCAGCTCCGGGGGTTCCGCCGGCGTGCGCCACGATGCCCTTCGGGTGATCGCGCCGGCTCGCCGCCGTAGCGACGCACCCGCTTGCGCATGAGGCATAAGGTGTTGCCTATGACGCAAGACGATGAAGATCTCGACAGCCTGGTACGCAAACGGATCCGCGCTCTGCGCATGGCGCAGGGCTGGTCCCTGGACGAGCTGGCCACCCGCGCCCGGCTCAGCCCCTCCACGCTCAGCCGGATCGAGAACGGTCAGCGCCGCCTCGCCGTGGATCAGCTCGTCACCCTCGCCCGCGCCCTGGACACCACGCTCGACCAACTGGTCGAGACGGCCACGGACGACGTCATCTCCAGCCCGATGATCGACGCCGCCCACCAGCTGATGCGCTGGCCCATCCGGGCGGACCCGGGCATGACCGTCGTACGCCAGCGCATGACGAACCCACCGCCCGACAGCCCCTCACGCATGCGCGCCCACCCGGGCCGCGAATGGCTTGTCGTCCTCTCCGGCACCGCCGTCCTTCTACTGGGCAACCGGCGCTTCCGCGTGGAAACCAACCAAGCCGCCGAGTTCCCCACGATGCTCCCGCACGCCATCGGCGCCGAGGGCGGGCCATGCGAACTCCTGGGCATCTTCGACCGTGACGCCCGCCGCGGCCACCAGCGCAACAACAGCAGCACCGGCAGACCTGCCGGCACCACCGGCACCGGGAACGCGAACAGCCCGTCGCTTTGAACCCAGCCCCGCCCTACGGCTCCTACTCCTCGCGACAGCGGCCTGCCGCTTGCGCGGCGAGCAGGCAAAGCACCCACCATCTTGCTCTTCCGGAAAGGGACCGGGCCGGGCGCTCGCGATCCTCCTACCGTGGGCGCCATGACACACGCATCCCCACACGCCTCACACACGGCGCACGACCACGGCTCCCACCCGGCCCACGAACCGGCCCACGAAGCGGGGCACGACACCGACGGCCAGACGGAAATCCTCGACCTGGACGCCGAGGTGCTGGCCGAACACATCGCCTCCATCACCGCATGGCTGCCCGTCACAGCGAGCCCACGCCACATCGTGGATCTGGGCTGCGGAACCGGGGCCGGCACCCTCGCACTGCTCAAGCGCTTCCCCAAAGCCGAGGTGACCGCCGTCGACACCTCGACCAGCCACCTGCACCGCCTGCGGCACAAGGCCGAGGCAGCCGGTCTCGCCGATCGGGTGCGCACTGTTGAGGCCGACCTCGACGGGGCCTGGCCAGAACTCGGCACGCCCGATCTCGTATGGGCGTCAGCCTCCATGCACCACATGGCCGACCCCGATCGCACCCTGCGCCAAGTCCACGACACACTCGCCCCCGACGGGCTGTTCGCCGTCGTCGAACTGGCGGGCTTCCCGCGCTTCCTGCCCGAAGACGCCCCGGCGAACCGTCCCGGACTCGAAGAACGCTGCCACACCGCACTCGACCGCCACCATGCCGAGCAGGTGCCCCACCGCGGCGCCGACTGGGGACCCAAGCTGACCGCCGCCGGCTTCACCGTCGAGGGCGAACGTGTCATCACCGTCAACCTGGGCCCGCCCCACACCGAGGCCGTCGGCCGCTACGCACTCAGCAGCCTGACCCGTATACGCGGCGGCGTCGCCCAGGCGCTGACGACCGAAGACCTCACCGCACTCGACCAACTGCTCGACACCGACAGCCCTCACAGCATCCTGCGCCGCGACGATCTGACGGTACGCACCGAGCGCACGGTGTGGGCCGCACGCCGCACCTGAACACCGGCGGTGATCCGCGGGACGCCGCGTACCCCGTCCGGCCTGGGCGTTCGTCCGGCCTGGGCGTTCGTCCGGCCTGGGCGTTCGTCCGGCCTGGGCGTTCGTCCGGCCTGGGCGTTCGTCCGGCCTGGGCGTTCGTCCGGCCGGCGTCAGGAGCTTGTGAGGATGACGAGTCGCTGGGTCGCCCGGGTCATCGCGACATAGCGGTCGACCGCCCCTTCGACGCCCTCACCGAACGCCTCGGGGTCCACAAGGACGACCAGGTCGAACTCAAGCCCCTTCGCCAGCTCCGGGGTCAGCGACCGTACGCGGGACGTCGTCCGGAATGTGGGGTCGCCGATGACGCAGGCGATCCCATCGGCATGGGCGGCGAGCCAGGTGTCGAGGGTCGAGCGCAGATCCGATACGGATCCGTGTACGACGGGGACATCGCTGCCGCGGATGGAGGTCGGCACATTGGCGTCCGGGAGCACGGCCCGGATGACCGGCTCGGCTTCGGCCATGATCTCTTTCGGCGTCCGGTAGTTGATGCTCAGGGAGGCCAGGTTGATCCGGTCGAGCCCGATACGCTCCAGCCGTTCCTGCCACGACTCCGTGAACCCGTGCCTGGCCTGGGCACGATCCCCGACGATGGTGAAGCTCCGGGACGGGCAGCGGAGGAGCAACATCTGCCACTCCGCGTCGGTCAGTTCCTGGGCCTCGTCCACGACGACGTGCGCGAACGGGCCGGCGAGCAGGTCCGGTTCGATGCCGGGCGACACGGTCTCGTCCACCAGGCTGTGCCGTGCGTCCTCGCCGCGCAGCATCGTCAGCACACCCTCACCGTCGGCCTCGGACTCGGCCTCAAGCAGGGCGTCGACGACCTTCGCCATCTGCTCGCGTTCGGCGGCGAGAGAGGCCTCGTGCCGACGCTTGCGCCGCGACGTCTCCGGGTCGCCGAGCCGCTGCCGTGCCGCGTCCAGGAACGGCAGGTCGGACACCGTCCATGCCTGGGCCTCCTCGCGCCGCAACCGCGCCACGTCGTCGGGGCCGAGCCAGGGAGCGCACATCCGCAGATAGGCGGGTACCGACCACAGATCCCCTACGAGGTCGGCCGCTTCGAGCAGTGGCCACGCGCGGTTGAAGGTCGTGACCAGTTCCCTGTTCCGCAGCAGCGACTTGCGGAGCTGGTCGGCGGAGACGTCGCCGTCGTGCTTGTCCACCAGGATCGTGAGCAGTTCCTCCCAGACCTGGTCGCGCGCCTCGTTGTGCGGAGTACCGGGTTCCGCCGCTTCGAACGCCACGGCCCAGTCGTCGGCGCTCAGCCAGATGTCGGACCAGTGGGTCGTGATCGTCATCCCCTTGGTGGGCGGCTCCTCGTAGAACCTGACGGCCGTCTCGACCGCCTTCACCAGCTTCGCGGACGACTTCAGGAGGGCCACGTCCGGATCCGCCTCGGTCGCCGCCTCGGCTCCCTCCGCGACGAGGTCCCGCAGGGTGCAGGTCTGCACGCCCTCCTCTCCGAGGCTGGGGAGGACGTCGGCCACGTACCCCAGGTAGGGCTGGTGCGGGCCGACGAAGAGCACGCCGCCGCGGCGGTGACCGAGGCGTGGGTCGGTGTAGAGGAGGTAGGCGGAGCGATGCAGAGCGACGACGGTCTTCCCCGTGCCCGGACCGCCGTCGACGACGAGAGCGCCGCGGGATCCCGCACGGATGATGGCGTCCTGGTCGGCCTGGATGGTGCCGAGGACGTCTCGCATCCGTGCCGAACGGTTCCCGCCCAGGCTGGCGATGAAGGCGGACTGGTCGTCGAGCGCGGCATGCCCGGCGAATCCGTCCGAGGTGAACACCTCGTCCCAGTAGTCGCCGATCCGGCCGCGGGTCCAGCGATACCTGCGGCGGCTTGCCAGACCCATCGGGTTGGCGTGGGTGGCTCCGAAGAACGGCTCGACCGCGGGGGAACGCCAGTCGAGCAGCAGCCGACGGCCCGTGCTGTCCGTAAGGCCAAGTCGCCCCACGTACACGGGCTCGGGGTCGTCCGCGCTGACCATGCGTCCAAGGCACAGGTCCAGACCGAAGCGGCGCAGTGCGCGCAGGCGAGAGGTCAACCGGTGAATCTCCGTGTCCCGGTCCATCGCCTGCCTGCCTATGCCGCCGGGCGCCCTGCGCTCGGCGTCGAGGCGGTCGGACAGGTCGGCGATCGACTGCGCCAGGCACTCCGCGATGGCCGCGAAGTGCTGCTCATCACCGGCGATCAGTGTCGGGTCGGCCTTGGGGGAAAGGCGGTCGGGAAGGTCAAACGCACTGGTAGTCAGGGGGTTCACCGTCATCAGCTCCGATCTGAGGCCGCCGCTTGCGGCCATTGCGCGCGCCAGGACGTCCGGACCCGCGTGACGGACGGACCTGGTGGCCATGGCGAGCAACGCTCCGACGCTCCCCCAGGTTCTGGCTTCGGCCAGTGATTCTGCGGCACGACCCGGGTCTTGCCGCAAGCCCCCCGGTGCGCTATACGTTGAGAGTGGAAAGGAGCGGGTACTCCCCTTTCCCTCGTTCGGTCGTGACCACGCGCGCGCACGCGCGCCGTAAAAAGGCACGGCACGGCCACCAAGTTCAGTGGGCGGACGGGTTCCGCCAGATGAAGACCTCGGTGCTCGGCTGACGCTCGGAGAAGCGGCCCGCCCGCGAGGTCTCCCTCAGCAGTCGGCCGAGGTCCGCCTCAAAGTCGTCACGCCGCGTGCCGAACAGGTGGGGTGCGGAAGAGGACGTCGAGAACACCAAAGCCACGACCTCATCGCAGGACCGCTCCAGCGCCTGCCCCCCGGGTACGACATACCGCTCCGGGCCCGAAAAGCCCGCCCGGCCGAGCACGGCGGCCTCACCGCTGGGCGTTCCGTACCGCAGTACCCCACGGCCGGCCCGTCGGACCGGGCCCAGGTACTGCCCGACCAGATCGTTGATGGCCGCATAGGGCACCCCCGGATACGGAAGACCGTCGACAGCTCGCGTTTCCGTCTTCAGGTCCGAGATATGCACCAGGGCACCACCCGCCGGCCGGAGCATGCTCCTGACGGTCGCCGCCACCAGGTCACGGTCCATCCAGTGGAAGGACTGACCGAACGTCGCGACGGTGAACGTGCCGAGTCCCGCGGGCAGTTCCTCGGCACGAACCTGGACCCACCTCGTCTTCCGCGCCACCCCCGCCTCGTCGGCCTGCTGCCCGGCTTCGGCGATCATGCCGCTGTCCGGGTCCACGCCGACCACCTCGCTGAACAGACGCGCCAAGCTCAGAGCGAGAGTGCCGGGCCCGCAGCCCACATCGAGCAGACGCCCCCGGCCGTCGAGCGTCAGGACCTCGGCGAGCAGTTCCGCGAGCCCGGGCGCGTACGGGAGCCGCCCACGCCGGTAGTAGGGAGCGGAGCCCAAGAACAGTGTGTCGTCCCACTCCCAGCCTTCAGGCATACCGGCCTGCCGCCCTTCTCACACGAACTCACGAACTCACGAACTCACGGACTCACGGACCGATGACTCACGGCGCACGGCTCTACGGCTCTACGGCTCTACGGCTCTACGGCTCTACGGCTCTACGGCCCGATCATGCCCGATCCGAACGCCCCCCTCTGACGCTCCTCGGGTTTTCCCCGGATCGGACCGGGATGCCGGTCCGACGGGAACCGGGGCGCGGAATTCCCAGGTTTGTGATCAGGAGCAGAAGCGCGCCCCCGCGAGGGTGCGATGACTTTCCAGGGGAGCGACAGTCTTCATTGCCGTACACCACAGGAGCGAAAAAAGAGGAGCGAGTCCCATGCGCATCGTGATCACCGCGTTCATGAGTCTGGACGGCGTCGTGCAAGCGCCGGGCGGCGCCGAAGAGGACACGGACGGGGGGTTCGCCCACGGCGGCTGGTCGCATCCGTTCTTCGACCCGGAGGTGGTGGGCGGCGTCTTCGCCGACGCGGCGGCCAAGGCCGACGCGCTGCTGTTCGGGCGGCGTACGTGGCAGACGATGGCCGGGGCGTGGCCCGGGCGGGCGGGCGATCCGTTCGCCGACCGGTTGAACGCCCTGCCGAAGTACGTCGTGTCCGAGACGCTGGGCGACGACGAGCTGACGTGGCACAACACCACGCGCATCCCCGGCGACCGGGCCATCGCCCGTGTGCGGGAGCTGCGTGAGACCGACGGCGGCGACCTGTTGGTCATGGGCAGCCCCATGCTCGTACGCGCCCTCCTGCGCGAGGGACTGGTCGACGAGCTCCGGCTCATGGTCATGCCGGTGCTCCTCGGCGGCGGCAAGACGATCTTCCCCGACGGCGGTGTGCTGCGCACGCTCGAACTGATCTCCACCGTCACCAGCGGCACAGGTGTGAACGTATGCACCTACCGGCCGGTCGCCGCGACGTAGGCACGCGATGACCGTCGCATGAACGAGATCGTCCTGATGTCGGATCCGAGTCGACACCCGTGAGCAGGACGGCGGCGCCGGGAAAGCGAGGACGGCCGCGTAAGCGCGGCCGATTCCTGGTCCGTCCGCTCGGGCCTAGGGCGTGTTGCGAGGGGCGTCGCGCCGGGATCCGAACCCCACCATGCCAACGCGCTGGTTGAGGTAATCGAGGGCGAGTCCCACCCCACGAGCGACCCACTGCGCTGCCTTCACCACGGACTCGTCCACCGCATCCTTCTTTCCACAACGTGCGTTTCCCTCTGAGACTCAGCTACCGCCCAGTAGGTTGTCAATGTGACGTTGTCGCAGGTCAAGGCGTGGGCGACGTACTCACCCGGGCGTAACGCCGAGCACCGCCGGCAGCGGGCGGCTGTGCACGATGTCCAGGCGGGACACCGCGCGGGTGAGGGCCACGTACAGCCGGTGCCGGCCCCGCGCCTCCGCCTCCGCGATGGCCACCGGCTCGGCGAGCACGACATGGTCGTACTCCAGCCCCTTCGCCGCCGTCGCGGGCAGCACCGTCACCCGGTCCGTCGAAGCGCCGAGTTCGTCCGGCGTCGCCGTGGCGATACCGGCGGCCGTGAGTGCGGTACGAAGCCGCTCGGCCTCCGGGTCCGCCGCGATGACGCCGATCGAGCCCTCGCGGGTGAGCGCCTTCCGTACGGCCTCGGTCACCCCGCCCGCAAGATCCCGCACCTGACGTATCGTCAATTCCCCGTCCCCGCGCAGGGAACGGGCCGGAGGTACGTCGACATCCAGCGAGGCGAGCAGCCGGTTGGCGAGTTCCACGACGGCTCCTGGGACCCGGAAGCCGGTGGTCAGCGGGGTGACCGTGGCGTCCGGTCTGCCGAGGTGGGCGAGGAGTTCGGGCCAGGAGCGGGCGGCCCAGGGCGTGGTGCCCTGGGCGAGATCGCCCAGCACCGTCAGCGAACCGAACTCCGCACGGCGGGCGATCGCCCGGCACTCCATCGGGGACAGGTCCTGCGCCTCGTCGATGACGATATGGCCGTACCCCTCGGGGTGTTCGATGAGGCACGCGAGCTCGTCGAGCAGCACCAGATCGGCCGCGGACCACGGCAGTTCCCTGGCGGCCCGCGCGGACGGCGCGCCGCCGGGCCGCCCGGTCCGGGTGATCGCCCGCCGCTCCTCGGGGGTGAGGATGGCCCCGGCCGCCGCCTCCGGATCGGCGAGCAGAGCCGCCAGCACCTCCTCGGGCCCCGCCTTGGGCCAGACCGTGTCGAGATACGCGGTGACCGCCCGCGAACCGGCCACCCTCCGCACCCACGCACCGGACTTCGGACCCGCCCGCCGTTCCGCCCGGAGCTGGATCTCCCGTACGGCGCGGCTGCGGACCCGTTCCCTGCCGAGGGCGTACGGGGGCGCCTCGGCCCGTACCTCCTCGACGATCCGGACCAGTTCGTCGAGCCCGAGGCGCCAGCGGTACGAACCGTCCGGGACGGTCAGCGGCTCGGCGGGCGCCGCGACCCGCCCGTACAGCGCCCGGCGGCAGACCTCGGCCATCCGGGCGTCGTGCTTGACGACCGCCGCCGCCTCCGGGTCCTCCGTACGCACCGGATGGCGCGCGATCTCGTCACCCACCGTCGACTGCCGGATGCCGATCTCCCCAAGGGCGGGCAGCACTTCGGAGATATAGGAGAGGAACGTGCGGTTGGGGCCGAGGATCAGCAGGCCGCCACGCTGGATCCGGCGCGGATACGTATAGAGGAGGTAGGCGGCGCGGTGCAGCCCGACGGCGGTCTTGCCGGTGCCCGGGGCGCCCTGGACGCAGACGGACCGGGTGAGGTCGGCCCGTACGAGCTCGTCCTGTTCCGGCTGGATGGTGGCCGCGATGTCACGCATCGGACCGACGCGGGGGCGTTCGATCTCGCCGGTGAGGATCGCGCTTCCGGCCGGCGGCGCCCCGTTCCCCGGGCCGAACCGCTCGCCCGTCACCCACTCATCCGCCAACCGCTCGTCCGCCGGATCCTCGTCCGCCGGATCCTCGTCCGCCGGATCCTCGTCCGCCGGATCCTCGCCCGCCGGATCCTCGCCCGCCGGATCCTCGCCCGCCAACGGCTCGTCCTCCAGGCCGGTCAGATCCTCCGGCGCCCCTTTGCTCCAGGGCGCCCAGCCGAATCGCCGACGCACGGCGACGCCCTGGGGGTCGCGCGCGCTCGCCCGGTAGAAGGCGCGCGAGACGGGCGCGCGCCAGTCGATGACCAGGGGCGGCGCCGAGGGGTGTTCGCTGATCCGGCGCCGGCCGATGTGGTAGCTCTGGCCACTGTGATCGCCGCCCGGCGCCACTGCGAAGTCGAGGCGGCCGAAGAAGAGCGGACTGTCGGGCTCCAGCCGCAATTCCTTGGCGCGGCTGCGCAGATGGCGGCCAAGGACCTCGGCGTCCGCGCCGGAGGCGAAGGCGTTCTCGCCGGTGACGACCTGTTCGTGCGCGTCGTCCACCATGCCGGTCAGCGCGGCGCGGCAGGTCTCGTGGTAGGTCCGTTCGCGATCCAGTTCGCGATCCAGTTCACGGTTGAGGTCACGGTTGAGTTCGCCGTTCATTCCGTCGAGAATAACGTAACCAAGTTAAAAACGTTACCGAGTCTCACACCCGCCCTCCCCCGGCTCGGGCTCACCAGATATTGAGCCCGGAGCGCAGCTGCCCGAAGGCCAGCTCCGCCGCCGCGACGGCGTCAGGACACACCTCCCCGGCGCTCTCCCCCGCCGTGATCCGCCGCCAGTTCTCCTCCGCGAGGACGCGCTGTACGGCGATGATCTGGCCCGAGGCGAGCGCGCCCTCGATCCCGCCGCCGAGGGCCCCGGCCAGCGCCACCTCGGAGCGCCGCTGATACCCGTACAGCCTGGCCACCAGACTCGGCGCCCCGTACAGCAGCCGGTAGTACGCGTGCACCCTGTCGTCGTCATTGAGCCCGGTCACGGGGTCGCGTCGGTCGAGCCCCGCCAGGAAACGCAGCCGCAGGGCGTCGAGCGGGCGTACGCCGTCGGGCCTGCCGGCGACCACCCTGGCCGCCTCGTCCTCGTGGTCGGCGAAGCGGTGCAGTACCAGATCCTCCTTCGTCGGGAAGTACCGGAAGAGGGTGGGCTTGGAGATGTCGGCCGCCGCCGCGACCTCCGCGACCGACACCCGGTCGAAGCCCTTCGCGAGGAAGAGCCCGATCGCGGCTTCGGAGATCTCCTGGTACCGCTGCCGTTTCTTGCGTGCGCGCAGACCGAGGTCCTGATCGTTCATGAGGGCGAAGCGTACGCAGCGCTTGACCTCAACCGGACTTGAAGTTCAAGACTCGTCGCAAGGAATAACGCGAAGGCGTACAGAGTGATGTCGCGACGGTATGGACGGGTGTGATGGATATGCGTGCAGCTCGGGTGACGGCTTTCGGAGGTCCCGAGGTCCTGGTGACGGCCGAGGTGCCGGACCCGGTGGCGGGCCCCGGCGAGGTGGTGATCGGCGTCGCGGTGGTGGACACGGTCTTCGTACAGACGCAGGTACGGGCGGGCTGGGGGCTGGAGTACTTCCCCGTGCTGCCCCCGTACATCCTGGGCGGCGGAGTCGCCGGCACGGTGCGCTCGGTCGGCGCGGGAGTGGACGCCGACTGGACCGGCCGCCGCGTCGTGGCCTCGCTCGGCATCACCGGCGGCTCGGCGGAGCTGGTCGCGACCCCGGTCGAATCGCTGGTGCCCATACCGGACGGGGTCCCGTTCCCGACGGCCGCCGCGGTGTTCCAGGACGCCGTCACCGCCCTGGCCCTGATGGACCTCACCGAGGTGACGGCGGGCGAACGCGTACTGATCACGGGCGCGTCGGGCGGCATGGGCACGCTGATGGTCCAATTCGCCAAGGCCCGGGGCGCGTACGTCGTGGGCGTCGCGCGGGGCGAGCGGAAGACCGCTCTCGTACGGGAGCTGGGCGCCGACGCCGTGATCGACGGCGCCCACGAGGACTGGCCGGCGCGCGCCCGCGACGCGCTCGGCGCGGCGGGCGCCGATGTCGTCCTGGACGGCGTGGGAGGCGAAACGGGCCTGGCGGCCTTCCCGTTGACGGCGGACGGCGGCCGCTTCTCGGCCCACGGCGCACCGACGGGTGCCTTCGCCCCGGTGGATCCTCGCCGGGCGGCGGACCGGAGGATCAGGCTGCTTGCCATCGCGGACGCACAGATCCCGCGGCGGGAGAGCGTACGACTGATGGCGCACGCCCTGACGGAAACGGCGGCGGGCCGCCTGCGCCCGGTGATCGGCGGCACGTTCCCCCTGGACAGGGCGGCGGACGCGCACCGGGCGATCGAGGGCCGCGGCCTGCTGGGAAAGGTCCTGCTGACGATCTGACGGTCAGACGGTCAGACGGTCTGACGGGCTGGCCGACTGACGGGCTGACTGGCTGACTGGCTGAAGGCCCGGGCGGCTGACGGTCAGACGGACTTGACGGGCCGCGCCTGCCCCCGTCTCTCACTCCCCACAGCACCCCCATGGGGCGCACACGAGCCGACCGCGCCTGGGGTACTGCGCCCGCGGTCCGCTCGTGCGCCCTTGACGATCCGGATGAACCACCGTGAGCCTCGTGCTAGTTGGTGCAAGCCACTTCGCACGGGAGGCATCCATGACGCTACGGTTCGTCGGAAAAGACCCTGAGTCGGGAGATCACGGTTCTCCGGCTGTGTGGGTCGATGAGGAGACGAAGGATCTCCTGTTCCAGGGATGGAAGGCCGATGAACAGACGGAGAGCGAAAGCTCGAAAGACGTTCCGATCCCCAGCCACGAAGCAGTGATCCGGGTGCCGAAGCGGATGATCCCGCTTCTCAGGGAGGCTCTTGATGTCGCAGAGCTTGACTAGCTTTGCCGAACTTCTCCGGACGGTTGAGAAATCAGCCGTCCATCTGGAGATGCGCGACGCGTACGGCGTGGAGAACGAGAACGAGGAGTTCGCGGCATGGCGGAAGGGTAAGCGGCTGGATCCCGGCGATCGCGTGGCGTGGTGGCGGCCGTGGCTCGACCTCGTGCGGGACGTCACGAACAAAGGCGTGACGATGCGCCGCGCACGAATCGTCTCGGAGCCTGTGAGTGACTACATCCGCTTTGAGCACCACGGAACGTTCACCAACGTGGCGGCGGGCGAGCAGATTCGTTGGCTCCCCCGGCGCAGCGCCTCGGATCTGTCTCTGCCGGGCAACGATTTCTGGCTGTTCGACGGTCGGTTGGTCCAGTTCAATATCTTTGACGGGGATGGTCGCTGGGTCCATACCGACCAGACGGAGGATCCGGCGGCCGTGCGGCTCTGTGCCTCGGCGTTCGAAGCCGTATGGGAACGTGCCATCCCGCACGAGAAGTACAGCGTCTGATACCGACCGGTCCGGATCATGTCCTCGTCCCCGCTCTCCAGCGTCGAAACGGCACGCGCGGCCGTGGCCGCCCGCCTGCTGGCCATCATGCGGGACGCCGGACTCACCGGGCATGAACTGGCCACGCGCTGCGGCTGGCACAAGTCGAAGTCGTCGCGGATCGCGCGTGGCAGGACACCTCCGTCCGACGCCGACATCCGGGCCTGGTGTACGGCCTGCGGCGCCGAGGATCAGATCGCGGATCTGATCGCGTCGTCGCGGAACGCGGCGTCGATGTACGTCGAGTGGAAGCGGATCCACCGTGACGGAATGCGCCGCGTCCACGAACAGACGGTGCCGCTGTATCAGCGAACTCGTCACTTCCGGGTCTACGCCTCCAACCTCGTTCCGGGGATGCTCCAGACGTCCGAGTACGCCACCGGCCTACTGCGTTCCATCACCGACTTTCAGCGGACCCCGGACGACGTGGCCGAGGCCGTACGCGCCCGGCTCAACCGTTCCCGCGTCGTCCGGCAGGGCGACCACCGGTTTGCCCTGCTGCTCGAAGAGGCGGTGCTTCGCTACCGCGTCAGTGACGACGCCGCGATGGTAGGCCAGCTCAGCCATCTGCTCTCTGTGATGGCGCGGCCGAACGTCTCGCTCGGGGTGATCCCGTTCAGCACTCGTCGTACGGTGTGGCCGCTGGAGGCGTTCTACGCGTTTGATGACGCTCAAGTCGCTGTCGAGACGCTGACAGCGGAAATCAATGTGACCGCTCCCAGCGAGATCCGCACGTACCTCAGAGCCTTCGGGGACCTCTCGAAGATTGCGGTATTCGGCTCCGAGGCCCGGAACCTCATCACAGAGGCGGTCGACTCACTCGGGTGAATCGCTGCAACCGCGTGCAACAACGTGGACCGGCAATTTCCGTGCCTCGTAGCGTCATTGGCATGACGGACGACGAAGTCTCGCGCAGGCTGAAGCTGGTCGGTGGCGCACGTCTGGACGGCGACAGGATCGCCGTCTCGGCGATGCTCTTCAAAGGGCCCGTGCACCTCTCGACCGAGGAGGTGTCCTTGAGCATCGACGATGCCTCGGTCCTTCAGGCGGTGGCCCCAGATAGACAGGGAGATGCCTGTGAACCTTTCCGGCCCTGAGCGCGTCGATCGGTACGAGACGCGCGTCCCGGATGCCGAGGGGTGGAGGGGCGTTCCGTTCCGCCACCCGGCAGAGGTGGAGGCGGACGGCGGTAAGCACGACGGGGGCCCGATGCCGCCGGAAGCGCCGCCTGTCCCGCAACCGCAGGAGGGAGACGGCGGCGAGTAGCGCGGCCGTCCCGCCCCGTCCCTCGCTCCCCGGCTACTCCCGGGCGCGAGCGCCCGCCGCCCCCTCAGGCCCCGCCCCCTCCGCCCCCGTCTCCTCCGGTCCCGTCCCCTCCGGCCCCGTCCCCGTCCCCCGTCCCCGTCCCCCGGCCCCGTCTCCGTACCAGCACCTCGACCCCGTCCAGCACGCGGTCGAGGCCGAAGGTGAACTCCGTGTCCGGGCCGTCCTCGCCGTCCAGGCCGCCGGCCGCCAGCAGTTCGGCGACCGCCGGGTAGCGGGCCGGGTCGGCCAGTCTGCGGAGGGTGTGTTCGTAGCCGGCCATGACCTGCTGGGCCGAGGAGCCGCTTGCCTTGATGGCCGTGTCCAGGTCGGACATCAGCGTCGCCTCGTTCCGTACGAAGCCGCTGACCAGCAGGATCACCGATATTTTCGTGCCGTCGTCCAGTCCCGTACCGGCCAGGGCGTTGAGGCCGCGCTCCCACCACGCCACCGAGTTGGGGGTCGCGGGCGGGCCCGAGATCGGGATGCGCAGCGCCCAGAGGTTGCGGTGGTACGCCGCGCGCTGCGTCCAGGCCCATTGGGACAGCGCCTCGCGCCAGCCGGTGCCGGGCTCCGGCGGGGGCGGGGGCTCGCCCACGGCCGCTTCGTGCATCAGGAGGTACAGCTCGTCCTTGGCGGCGACGTAGCGGTACAGCGACATCGTGGAGACGCCCAGTTCCTTGGCGACCCGCCCCATGGAGACCGCGCCAAGCCCTTCCGCCGCCGCGATCGCGACCGCCGCGTCGACGATCCGCGTCAGGCCGATGCCGGGCTTGGGCCCCTTGGCCGGGCGTTCGCGCAGTCCCCAGGCGGCCTCGATGCTGGCGGGCAGCCCCGTACCGCCACCGCCGCCACCACCGCGACCACCGCCGCCGCCCCCCTCACCCTCACCGTCATCGCGGTCCGTCATCGTCTCCGCCCTCCTCCGCCCGCTCCCCGCTTGACGTCCATCCTAGTAATGCGTAACCCTTACACAGTAACGCGTAGGCCATACGCAGTAGATCGTCGGCAGGTCGTCAACGGGCCGGCGGCAGCATCAGGGGGGATGACCATGACCGCACAACCGGCCATCGAGGCCACCGGCCTCGAAAAGTCGTACGGAAAGGGAACCGCGCGGGTGACAGTCCTGCGCGGGATTGATCTCCGCGTCGAACGCGGCACTGTCTTCGCGCTCCTCGGCCCCAACGGCGCGGGCAAGACAACGGCCGTACGGATCCTCACCACCCTCACCACCGCCGACAGCGGCACCGCCAGGGTCGCCGGGTACGACGTCGTCGCCGACCGGCGCCGGGTGCGCGGCGCCATCAGCCTGACCGGGCAGTTCGCCGCCGTGGACGAGAAACAGACCGGCGAGGAGAACCTCCGCATGATGGCCCGCCTCAGTGGGCTCTCCAGGGCCGACGCGCGCCGCCGCGCCGCCGGGCTCCTCGACCGGTTCGGCCTCGCCGACGCGGGCGGCCGGCTCGCCGTCACCTACTCCGGCGGCATGCGGCGCCGGCTCGATCTGGCCGCCGGTCTGGTCGGCAACCCCGAGGTGGTGTTCCTGGACGAGCCGACCACCGGCCTCGACCCCCGCAGCCGCCAGGAGCTGTGGCAGGTCGTACGGGATCTCTCCGCGCGGGGCGCCACTGTCTTCCTGACCACCCAATACCTGGAGGAGGCCGACCAGTTGGCGGACCGAATCGCGGTGGTCGACCACGGTCTGGTGGTCGCCGAGGGTACGGCGGAGGAGCTGAAGAGCCGGGTCGCGGGCCACCGCCTCGATCTCGTACTGACCAGCCACGAGGCCTATCTCCGCCTCGCGTCCCGGGCCGTCCACCACGCGCCGGAAAACCTCACACTCGGGCTGCCGACCGACGGCACCGCCGCGCGGGTGCGCGCGCTGCTGGACGAGATCGACCCGGACGGTACGGAGGTGGCGCGCTTCGCGCTCCGCGGCGCCACCCTCGACGATGTCTTCCTCGCGCTGACGGGCGCGACCCC
This sequence comes from Streptomyces sp. NPDC056835, assembly GCF_042789485.1. Classification (NCBI taxonomy): domain Bacteria; kingdom Bacillati; phylum Actinomycetota; class Actinomycetes; order Kitasatosporales; family Streptomycetaceae; genus Streptomyces; species Streptomyces sp. NPDC056835. The sequence continues at coordinate 24,935 of NZ_JBHUBB010000024.1, read as the reverse complement.
GACGACCGGCCACCACCGGACGAAGCAGGAGCCCACCCATGTCTGACGCGCTCGCGTCCTCCCGTACCCACGCCCTCACGATGGCCGGCCGCGGCATCCGTCTCAGCAGGCGCAATATCGACGCCGTCATCACCGCGATGATGCTGCCGATCATGCTGATGCTGATCTTCGTCTACTTCTTCGGCGGCGCCATCGACACCGGTACGGACTACGTGACCTACGTCGTCCCCGGCGTCCTGCTCCTCTGCGCCGGCTTCGGCTCGTCGAGCACCGCCGTGAGCGTCAGCGAGGACATGAAGGGCGGGATCATCGACCGCTTCCGCTCCCTCGACCTCGGCGGCGCGCCGATCCTCGCAGGACATGTGACGGCGAGCGTCGCCCGTAACGTCGTCTCGACGGCACTCGTCCTCGGCGTCGCCCTCCTGATCGGCTTCCGCCCGTCGGCCACCCCCGCCGCCGCGCTCGCCGCCGCCGGCATCCTGTTCGCCTTCATCGTGGCCATCTCCTGGCTCTCGGCGGCGATCGGCCTGCTCGCCAAGTCCCCGGAGGCGGCGGGCGGGTTCACGTTCTTCATGATGTTCCTGCCCTACCCGAGCAGCGCCTTCGTCCCGATCGACACCATGCCGGACTGGCTCCACGGCTTCGCCGACCACCAGCCGGTCACGTCGGTCATCGAGTCCCTGCGCGGGCTGCTGCTGGGACTGCCCGTCGGCTCGGCGCCATGGGTGGCGCTGGCGTGGTGCACCGGGCTCCTGGCGCTCGCGCTCGGGCTGTCGGGGGTGCTGTTCAAGGTGCGGACGGCGTAAGAGGCCGCGCGGATAGGGGGCGGCGCCGCGTGCCGATGGACGGCGCCCCGGCCGCCCCGGGGGGTGCCGTCGAGCAGCGGCATCGCGCGCCGTCAGAAGACGTCCGGGCACCAAGGGCGTCGCGCCGTACGGAACAGCGTCTCCGCGACCGCCGCCGCCCCCGGCCGCTCCTCGGTCAGCAGACCGAGCGCCGCGAGCCGCACCGCCGACTCCTCCCCCAGGTACAGCGAGCCCAGCTCCCGTACATCCAGGGCGATGTCCGGCGACTCCGTGGTCGGCGCGCAGACCCCGCCCGCCGGCGTCCCCTCCAGCCGGAACCGGCCGCCCGCCAGACCGTCCCTGTCGTGGATCTCCAGCGTCAGCGTGGCCGGCACGGCGTACGTACGCGCCTCCAGGGCCCGTACGCTGTCGAGGATCCGTACCCACAGGAAGTCCGCCTGCGTCACGATCCGCGCCGCGCGGGGGTCGGGAAGGAACCGGGGCAACAGATCGTCCGTGGCGCGGTGCCCCGTCCTGACCGTGGTGACCCAGTCGATCGAGCAGACGAAGTGCCACAGCGCGCGCTCCGCCGCCGGGGTCAGCGCGATCAGCTTCCGTACCGACGCGGTGTTCAGCGGCTGCTTGGCGTCGCCCCAGTTGTCGTCGGAGGCGTAGGTGACCAGCCCCTCGATCTCACCCGCCGCCGAGCGGTACACCGCGTTGAAGGGCTCCGTCCAGGGCACACCGGACGGCACCTGACCGGTTGCGACCCCCCACCAGCGCTCGTCACGGTCGATCGCGCCGTGCTGGTGCACCCGGAAGCGCTCATGCAGTTCGGGGCCGAGTTTCCGTACCTCCGCGAGGTCGACCAGATCGATCCTGCCGCCGTCGTCTGGCCCCGCCCACCGCGGATCAAGTCCCGTACGCGCCACATCGATCGACCACTCGGTGACCCCGGCGGCGGGGCCGAACCCGTATCGCCCGTAGATCGGGTACTCGGCGGCGATCAGCGTGGCGACGGCGTCCCCGCGCTCCTTCGCCGCCGCCAGATCCGCGGCCATCATCCGGCTGAGCAGCCCGCGCCGGCGGTGGGTGGCCGACACGGTCACGTTGCTGATCGCGTCAGCGGGGAGTACGGCGCCGCCGACGACCGTCAGTTCCTGTGCGAAGGACCGGAAGGTGGCGACGCAGCGTCCGTCGTCGAACGCGCCGCGCGTACGGGCCGGCTCCAAGTGCGCCGTCCGCGCGACCGCCGAATCGTCCCAGACGCCCGGCGCCCGCAAAAACCCGGTGGCCAGGGCGCGCTGCCAGTCGGGGAACTCGGATTCGGTGACCGTACGAATGTCGACAGAGCTCATGACCGTCACGCTAAGCGGTCGCGGCGGCCCACCGCATCCGGATTTTCACCGGCTCACCAGCCGCAGAGGTCTCGGAGGCCTCAGGGGCCTCAGGGGCCTCAGAACGCCGCGCGCACCGCGCCGACCTCCACACCGCCGCCCAGCAGCGGCGCCCGCCCGATCCGGCCCAGCACCTCCGCCTCCACCCCCAGCAGTTGGAGTGCTCGCGTCAGCACGGGCCCCAGCGCCCGGCTCCCGCCGTCGTCGATCTTGAAGGCCAGCGCACGGCCGTCCGGCAGCGCCACCGCCTGCACCGCCTCCGCGCCCGTCTTGGCGAGCGTGCCCGGCATCTCCGTCATCAGCCACGTGTCGGACCTGCGCGTCCCCCCGACGTACTCGGGGTGGGCGCGCATCGCGTCCGCCACCCGCCGCTCGGCCGACCCCGGCGCCGCGAGGACGAAGTGGCGGAAGGCGCGGGCGAGACCGGTGAGGCTGATCGCCATCAGCGGGGCGCCGCAGCCGTCCGTACCGATCGTGGGGACCCGCTCGGCCGCCGTCTCCTCGATGACCGTCCGGACGAGCTTCTGCACCGGATGGGCCGGGTCCAGATAGCTCTCCGTCGGCCAGCCGTTGCGTACGCAGGCCGCCAGCATCGCGGTGTGCTTGCCCGAGCAGTTCATGACGATCCGCTCCCGCACCCCGCCACCGGCGAGATACGCCTCCGCCTCGACCCGGTCGAGCGGCAGATCGGGCGGCGTGCGCAGATCGTCGGCCGTCAGCCCGTGCTCGGCGAGCATCGTACGGACGAGTGCGAGATGGAACCTCTCGCCCGAATGGCTCGCCGCCGCCAGCGCCAGCCGCTCCCCGGACAGCTCCACCCCGGCCCGCAGCACGGCCGCGGCCTGCATCGGCTTGTTGCTGGAGCGAGGGAAGACCGGGGCCTCGGGGTCGCCGAGCTCCAGCTCGACCGTGCCGTCCGCCGCCAGCAGTACCAGCGTTCCCCGGTGACTGCCCTCGACAAAGCCTGAACGTACGACTTCGGCGAGTACCGGCGGTACGGCCGACGATATGGCGTGGGAACTGGAGGACATCATCGGCCTTCCGGGACTGGGGGCACCCGCTCGCGCGGTCCGGCGCGGATCGGCACGGATCCGCGGGGATCCGCACGGATCCACTGTGATCAGCGGGCGGTTGGGACGGTACGGATCAACACGGAATCAACACGGAGTCAGACGGAATCACTACGTCAGCAGGTCGTCCACCTGGGCTTCACCCTCACGGTACCTGCGGGCGATCTCCGCGCTGCAGTTGTCCGCCGTTCGCTGCAACTGATGACGGCGGCGCGAGAGCTGCTGCTCGTTGCGGACCAGCCGCCCCATCGCCGTATGCAGCTCCTCGTCCGTACGGGCCGCCAGGTCCGACAGCTCCACCTCGGCGAGCGTCTCGGCGGCCAGCAGGCGGTACTCCTCGCTGCGCGGTGTGGAGAGCGTGACATGGCGGGCGGACGAGCGGTGGCGTGAAGGAGAGTCGGTCAGGATCTCCGACAGCCGGTCGACCACCCGGGTCTCGGGGGCGGTACGACGGGCCAGTTCGGCCCGCAGGATGTCGATCCTGCCCTGGAGCAGCCGCCGCAGATAGCTCAGATCGGCCTCGTCCCGCTGCGAGTCACGGCGCAGCGCGCGCAGTTCGGGCAGCCGCAGCACACCGAAGTCGTACGGCCGGGGCGCGGGCAGCGTGCCCTCAGCGCCGGTCCGCTGCACGGGTGGCCGGAGCCCCCCGCTCCCCGGACCGGTTCCCGGCCCCGCCCCGGCCGGCCCCGCCGCTCCGGGCCCGGCCGCTCCTGGCCCGTGGCCCGTGCCCGGACCGGCGGCCGGTCCGCTGCCTGTCCCGGTGGTCGTACGGGTCGTCGGTACGGGACCGGGCGGCTGCCCGGCGCCAGATGTGCTCATCGCGCGTACTTCCCCTCACTCCGCTGGAGAGACCCCTGCCCCTATCCGCTGGGAACCCCCATCCCTCGACAGGTACGCAGCACGCACCGCCTCCGTGCATCGTGCCACTCCCACGGCCGCGCGTGCGGGCACTCCGCACCCGTTCGGCCCCCGATAGGTTGGTCCGTATGCGTGCGGTGGTGCAGAGAGTCGACGGCGCGAGCGTCGTGGCAGTGACGGAGTCCGGGCCGGAATCCGTCGGCGAGATCATCGGTGAGGGCTTGTGTGTGCTGGTGGGAGTCACCCACGAGGACACGGTGGAGCAGGCGGAACGGCTGGCCCGCAAGCTCTGGTCGATACGGATGCTGGAGGGCGAGAAGTCCTGTTCAGAGGTGAACGCCCCGCTCCTCGTGATCTCGCAGTTCACTCTCTACGGGGACGCCCGGAAGGGCCGCCGACCCACCTGGAACGCCGCGGCCCCCGGCTCGGTGGCCGAACCGCTGGTCGACGAGGTGGTGGCACAGCTGCGGGCGCTGGGAGCGAAGGTGGAGACGGGCCGGTTCGGAGCGGACATGCGCGTCTCGCTCACGAATCACGGCCCGTTCACGGTGCTGCTGGACATGTGAGACGCGGTACGGGAGGAGGCGGCCCGTCCACACCCCGTCGATCCTGTCCACCCCGTCCACGTCACCCGGGAACCAGGACCGGACCGGGACCGGGACAAGGACCGGGACCGGGACAAGGACCAGGACCGAGACAGGGACCAGGACCGGGACAGACACAGGGACAGGGACCAGGACCGGGGCTACGCCTCGACCACCGTCTCCTGCGCCGCCGCCGTGTCCCCCGCCAGCAGTGGCGCGTCCAGCGGCACATTGCGCTTGATCAGGGCCAGCGCGATCGGCCCCAGCTCGTGATGGCGGGCCGAGGTGGTGATGAAGCCCAGCTGACGCCCCTCGGCGCCGTCGGCGGCGAGCCGGACCGGCGTGCCGTGGCCGGGCAGATGGACATCGCTGCCGTCCAGGTGCAGGAAGACCAGCCGGCGCGGCGGCTTCCCCAGGTTCTGGACGCGGGCCACGGTCTCCTGGCCCCGGTAGCAGCCCTTGTCGAGATGGACCGCGGTGCCGATCAGCCCCACCTCGTGCGGGATGGTCCGGTGGTCGGTCTCGAAGCCGAGGCGCGGCCGGTGGCCCTCGACCCGCAGCGCCTCGTACGCGAGGATCCCGGCGACCGGACCGTGCGCGGCGGCGTACGACTCCAGGTCGGCGCGGGGCAGGAAGAGATCCCGGCCGTACGAGGTCTCCCGTACGGCGACGCCCTCGGGCGCCTCGGCGATGGAGCCCGCCGGCAGATGGACGACCGCGAAGTCGTCCGTACGGTCCGCGACCTCGACCCGGTAGAAGAACTTCATCGACTCCAGATAGCCGATCAGCGCCTCCCGCGTGCCGGGCTCGACATGCGCCCAGACCGTCGCGCCGTCGTCCACGAGATACAGCGCGTGCTCGATATGGCCGTGCGGGGAGAGGATCAGCGCCTCCGTGGCCCGGCCGACGGGCAGCTCGCTGACGTGCTGGGTGAGCAGGAGATGCAGCCAGCTCAGCCGGTCGTCACCGGTGACGGTGATGACTCCGCGGTGCGAGAGATCCACCAGACCGGTGCCATCGGCGAGGGCTCGTTGTTCGCGGAACAGATCACCGTAGTGGGCGGCGACACCTTCGTCCTGTCCTTCGGCGGCGACGGCTCCGGGCAGGGACAGCAGAGGGCTCTTCATGGTGATTAGCCTACGACTCGCCGTTCGCGGCGCGGGCGGCGCAGTTCCGGCACCGGCCGAAGATCGCGAAGTGCTTCATGTCCGTCGTGAACCCGAAGTCCTCGCGCAGCTTGGCGGTGAACTCCGCGGCCACCTCGACATCCGCCTCGATGACATGCGTGCAGTCCCGGCAGACCAGGTGGATGTGGTGGTGCCGGTCGGCGAGGTGGTACGTGGGAGCGCCGTGTCCGAGGTGGGCGTGCGAGACGAGGCCCAGCTCCTCCAGCAGCTCCAGGGTCCGGTAGACGGTGGAGATGTTCACGCCGGAGGCGGTCCTGCGCACCTCGCACAGGATGTCGTCGGGTGTCGCGTGCTCCAGGGAGTCGACAGCTTCAAGAACAAGCTGGCGCTGGGGGGTCAGCCGGTACCCGCGCTGCCGCAGGTCACTCTTCCAGTCGGTGCTCACCACGCTCCCAGTGTAGGCAGGCGCGGCGGCGCGGGGGACTCTCCTGGAAGCGGATCTCGGTGACGCGGGTCCTGTCCTGAGTCGGCGCGGGTCTTGGCGGGTCTTACGTGAAGAAGAAGGCGGGTCTTACTTGAAGAAGGCGATGCCGTCGTCCGGGAGGTCGCCGAGGTCCTTGGCCCATGCCTCGACCTGGTCCGGGGACACGACCTTCTTCAGATGCGCCGACATGTACGGGCGCAGCGGGACCTCGGGGGTGGACTTCTCGCCCACCCACATCAGGTCGCCCTTCACATAGCCGTACAGCCGCTTGCCACCGCTGTAGGGCCCGGAGGCGGCCGTACGGGCCACCGCGTCGGTCACCAGGTCGATCTGCGGCTTCTGGTCGGCCAGCTCGCCGTACCAGACCTCCACGACGCCCTGGTCCCTGACCATCACGACCTCGACCTTGCGGTCCTTGTCGATCCGCCAGTAGCCGGCCTCGGACTCGATCGGCCTGACCTTCTTGCCCTCGTCGTCCAGCGCCCAGGTGTGCGAGACGTACTCGACGAAGTCCCGGCCGTCGTGGCTGAAGGTGACCTCCTGGCCGAAGTTGGCCTTCTCGTCTCCCGGGAAGTCGAAGACACCGACGCCCTCCCAGTTGCCGAGGAGGAAGGCGAGGGGAACAAGGTCCGGGTGCAGGTCGGACGGGATCTCGATCATGAGCGGCTCAGGCGATCTGTAGGGGTGAGGACGGGGTGACCAGCGTGCGGCGACCGGCGCGAGGTGTCAGCGCTGACCCTGGTACAGCTTCTTCACGGCCAGAACGGCGAAGGCGAGCACGCCGACGCAGACAAGAACCAGCAGGGAAGTGAAGAAAGCCTCAAGCACGGCGTGCTCCTCGGATGAGCGGTGTGGGCGGTAAGGGCCGGGCCCCAGCCTAATGGGTGGGGGCCCGGCCCTCTCGGCGAGGTACTCCGTCGCATACCGGGACACTCGGGAGGGGCCCGATGGTCCAGGCTCAGCCGAGAAGCTGGTTCTGGAGGATCACCGTCTGTCGGAAGGGAACGGCCGCGGCGCCGCCCTTCTTCTCATGGACGATCAGCGCGAGGATGTCGCCCGCGACGACATACGCCTGACGGATCTGCGTACCGCCGTACGGCGCGGGCTCCAGGAACAGCTCCGCCGAGGTGTTTTCCACGGCACTCGCCAGCGAGTCCGACCAGCCCTCGTCGATGTCGGTCGTCGGCGCCCCGACGAGCGGAACGCCCCCGTCGGCCCCGGACCCGATCTCCGCGTCCTTGAATTCCTGGGCGGACGCGGCCGACTGGAAGCGCAGCAGATAGACGCGCGAGGAGGTGCCGTCCGGCATGGTCCAGCCGCGGGCCGCGATATGCCGTACGGCTTGGTCGCGCAGCGCCTGCCGGAGACCGGCCCGACGGTCCTCGGCGTACTCGGACGCGTACTGCTCGGTGCTCACCCAGCCGCCGGTCAGCTTCTTGTCCGCGCTGGCCCCGGCGGGGGCGGGGAGCAGCAGCTCACGCGGATCGGTGTAGTGGATCTCGCCGGTATTGCCCTCGGTGAAGGGGCGCGGGGAACCGGCCGGCAGGGCGGGCAGGGAGAGCCGCGGATAGTCCCAGCGGCCGTCGTCCTGTGTCGCGAGCCCGGGTACGTCGGTGCGCTCCATCGAGCTGATGCCGTACGCGGCGCCGGTGCCGAGCCCGGCGAAGACGACCGCGGCGGCCGTCCAGCGGGCGACCGCGCGCAGCACCCGGCGGGGCGGCCGGGGGGCGGGGGTGTGCACGACGGGCGGCTGCGGCGGCTGCGGCGGCGGCTGCGGGGGCATGGGCGGCAGCGGCGGCGGTACGAGAGCCGCCGGACCGGGCTCTGTGGACGTGGGGCCGGGCTCCGTGGGGCCAGGCTCTGTAGGACCGGGCTCCGTGGGACCGGGCTCCGCCGACGGGGTGATCTGCTCGGTCATACGTACTTCCCCGGGGATGCGATGTGGTCGAGCTGATCCTTCATCAGCTCGGCGGCGGCAGCCGAGTCGAACGGCTTCACGCCGGACGCGAGGAGCGTGACGGCCAGGTCGCCGTCGTACGCCACACACCGCATCGAGTCGAGGTCGAACTCGCCGCCGGACTTCGGTGCCAGGAAGCACCGCGCCTTCCCGTGTCCCTCGATCTTCGGGCCCTTGCGGGCACCGGGCCAGTCCGTCTCCGCCGCGTACCAACTCCGCAGGAACTGACTGTTCTCGGTCCGCATGAGATACACCTCGGCGACGAGATCGGCCATATCCGCCGAGTACGAGCGCACGGCGATGCCCTTGACGCCCAGCTTGTCGATCTCCTTGTTCAGCGCCCGGCGCAGCGAGCCGGAGAGGCCCTTGCCCGCGGACTTCATGAGCGCCGTCGCCTGCTTGTCGGTCAGCTCACCGTCGTTGCCGTACCCGTCGTGGCCGTACCCCTCCACGTCGGGACCGAGGGTGTAGCCCGCCGGCACGGGCAGCAGTCTTTTGCTGAGTTCGGTTTCCGTACGGCCCTTGGCGAAGTCCCCGGCGGGATCGTCGCCCGGCTGTCTGATCGTCTTCGTCCACACCGTGGTCGGTGCGGTCCTGTCGGCCCCGTCGACGGTGGTCTTGATGAAGCCGAGGCCGCCGGCGATGGCACCGAGGACGAGGACGGCGGGCAGGACGGTCCCGACGAGCCGGCGCGCGCGGGCGCGCGGGGCGGGATTCGTGTCTACGGGATTCGTGTCGACGGGGGGCACGTCGGCGGGCGACGCTTCGACGGGCGACACGTCAGCAGGCGACACGTCAGCGGGCGGAGGCGTCTCCAGGTCGTCGTTCACAGCCGCTCCACCTGCCGCTCGGCCAGCGTCCGGATGTCCTTCTTGCTGATCGGCTTGGTGTCGAACATGTTGATGTCGACCATGACGTCACCGCGATGGGCGATGGCGCGGGCGCGGTACAACGGCAGATAACCGGCCTTCCGCTCGGGCTTGTAAAGGTAGTAACGGCCGTTGCCGCTGCCCTTGATGGGATCACCGGAGTTGCCCGCGCTGTACTCCTCGTCGTCGGGCATGTAGGACCGCTGCCCCTCCGCGTGAACGGCCGCACCCAAGGTGTAGCTGGCCCGGAACTGCACGAGGAAGATGTTCACCTCGCGGTTCTCGCCCTGTGTCCAGGACGCGCCCACGGCCCGGCGGAAGCCGTCCCTCGTCAAGTCCTGGAACATGACGCTCGGTTCCTGGAAGTCGAGGGCGTACATGTCGAGCGACATCCACCCGTCGTTGAGCCAGTCCGGGAAGGCTTCCTCCGCACCGGAGGGTTTACCGACCAGCAGCTTGCGCAGATCACCGTCCGTCCTGACCCGGGTGTCCTCCTTCGCGGACAGCGGCTCCGCTTCCTTCCCGCCGGGCAGGGACTTCGCGGGATACCCGATGCCCGGCTGGGCGAGCACCGGCAGGGGCGTCGGCTCGCGTTCGGCCTGGACCGCGTACCCGGTGGCCGTTCCCGCGACGACGCCGAGCACGGCCGCGGCGGCGATGAGCAGGGTCGTACGACCGCGTCTTCGTCTTCGTCGATTTTCCAAAGGGGTCCCCCCACGAGACCTGAGGCGCATGGCCTGAGGCACGGATTCCGTTACCCGCGCACAGATCTGACCGGCGGACGGAGGGAGTGGTTGTATCCGCGCGGATTACAGTTCCGCATATGCACTCCGCGAAGAAGCTCGTGATCAAAGTGACCGCCGGGGCCGACGCCCCCGAGCGCTGCTCCCAGGCGTTCACCGTGGCGGCTGTCGCCGTGGCCAGTGGGGTGGAGGTCTCGCTGTGGCTGACGGGTGAGTCCGCGTGGTTCGCGCTGCCGGGCCGGGCGGCGGAGTTCGAGCTGCCGCACTCCGCGCCACTGCCCGAACTCATCGAGTCGATCCAGGCCGCCGGCCTGATCACGCTGTGCACGCAGTGCGCGGCCCGGCGGGACATCACGGAGAAGGATGTGCTGGACGGGGTACGGATCGCCGGGGCTCAGGTCTTCGTCAGCGAGATCATGGCGGACGGCGTACAGGCGCTCGTCTACTGACCGCCCGGTCTCCCACCCGGTCTCCGGTCCGGCCTCTCGCCGGGCTCGTCGCCATGGCTCGCGCCGTACCGCTCCCGCCGCTCATGACCCTTCCTGTGGTCCAGCTCGTCCAGCCACTTCTCGGACTCGGACGGAGCGTCGTCCGGCGGATCGTCCCACCAGCGGTCGGTCTTGTCCTTGGTGTTGCCCACGATGGCGGCGGCCGGCGGTATGAACATCGCGACAAGGGTGAGGGCGACGGCGGCGGGGACCGAAATATCGCGCACGAACGTCCAGGCGGAGACGAAGAGCACCAGACACACGCCCATGAGCAGGAAGTACCGACGACGGCGTCGCGCGTACATATTTTCAGTGTACGTCCGGAATTACCGGGATCAGCCTGCCGTACGGCAGGTACGGCACGTACAGCACGTACAGCACGGAGGGCCGCACCCAAGCGGGGTGCGGCCCTCCGGTGACAAGAAAGAGCTCAGAGCTCAGAGCTCAGACCGCGATCGCGACCTCGGAGAGGCCCCCGGTCTGCGCGACGACCGTACGGTCCGCCGTGGCGCCCGGCACGAGAGCGCGCAGCGTCCACGTGCCCTCCGCCGCGTAGAAGCGGAACTGGCCGGTCGCCGAGGTCGGGACCTCCGCGGTGAACTCTCCGGTCGAGTCCAGCAGGCGTACGTAACCGGTGACGGGCTCGCCGTCGCGGGTCACGGAACCCTGGATGGTGGTCTCACCGGGCTTGATCGTCGAAGCGTCGGGGCCGCCGGCCTGTGCTCCACACATACTGTTCAGTCCTCCGGGTCGGGGCGTGATTACTTGTTGGCGCCGAGCTCGATCGGCACACCGACGAGCGAGCCGTACTCGGTCCACGAGCCGTCGTAGTTCTTGACGTTCTCGACACCGAGCAGCTCGTGCAGCACGAACCAGGTGAGCGCGGAGCGCTCGCCGATACGGCAGTAGGCGACGGTGTCCTTGGTCAGGTCGACCTGCTCCTCGGCGTACAGCTCCTTGAGCTCGTCGTCCGACTTGAAGGTGCCGTCGTCGTTGGCGTTCTTCGACCACGGGATGTTGCGCGCGGTCGGGATGTGCCCCGGACGCTGCGACTGCTCCTGCGGGAGGTGCGCCGGAGCGAGCAGCTTGCCGCTGAACTCGTCGGGCGAGCGCACGTCGACCAGGTTCTGCGTGCCGATCGCGGCGACCGCGTCGTCACGGAAGGCGCGGATCGAGGTGTTCTGGGCCTTCGCCTGGTACGTGGTGGCGGCACGCGTCGGAACGGCGTCGACCAGGTCGCGGGAGTCCAGCTCCCACTTCTTGCGGCCGCCGTCGAGGAGCTTGACGGAGTCGTGCCCGTACAGCTTGAAGTACCAGTACGCGTAGGACGCGAACCAGTTGTTGTTGCCGCCGTAGAGGATGACGGTGTCGTCGTTGGCGATGCCCTTGGCCGACAGAAGCTTCTCGAAGCCCTCCTGGTCGACGAAGTCACGGCGGACCGGGTCCTGGAGGTCCTTCTTCCAGTCGATCCTGACAGCGTTCTTGATGTGGTTCTTGTCGTAGGCCGAGGTGTCCTCGTCGACCTCGACAATGACCACCTTCGGGTCGTCGATGTGGGCCTCGACCCAGTCGGCGTCTACCAGGACGTCGCTGCGGCTCATGCTGTTCTCCTCCGGGGATGGGGTCTCCCCTGCTCGTAAGAGCTTGGGGAAGTGCGGCGGGGTGCTGCGAGGTGCTGGACCCGGCTGCCGCCGCGGCTTCCGGGCACGGGGCCCGGGCGGGCGTACGGCGCGCGGGGTGGCCCTGAGAATCTCGAAGGGCCCGGGGGAAACGGGACGCGAACGTCCCGCTCAGACGGTGCGACAGAGCATGGCGGCGACGCGGCACAGGTCAACTGCCCGCCGCTTTGTGAAGTCCGCCTGTTGCTTCATACGTCCGATCGTAGGGACGTCCCGGCGAACATGTCACCGGGGTGTCACATTCTGAGACTCGATCGTCCAAAAGGCGAGACGATCGTATGGTCGGGCCGGTGTCCGCCGACCGGCCCGCTGCCGATGTCCCGCCGCCATCTGAGGAGCGGACGCCGACGTCTCACCATCCGGTTACCCGCACTCCGGACCGCGCTGACCCGGCACATCACCGCGGTCGGGCGATGGCTCAGCCCGTGAGGGAGACGTTCGACCCGGTGCCGGAGAAGTGCAGACCGTCCTCGGCCGCGGTGACCTTGTCGAGCTTGACGGTCGACGGCAGTCCGTCGATCTTCAGGTCGTAATCGACCACGTCCCGCACCTGCTCGTCCATGCCGGGCACCGGCAGCTCGGGAAGGGTCGCGGCCTTCAGCCGGACCGTGTCACCGCCGTCCAGCGTCACCGTGCTGTACGCCGTGACGCTCCGGCCGCCCAGCAGGGACTTGACCGTGTCCGGGATCTCGATGCCCGCGCCTTCCAGCACGTCCGTCAGCGGCCCCGAGACCTTGACCTCACCCTTCGCGGCCCGCTCGGCGCCCGCGTAGCCGACAGTCGCGCCCTTGGGCGCCGACTTGGCGAGGTCCGCGTACGAGATGCGCGCCGAGCCGTCGGCCTGCCCGGCCACGGCGGACGAGAAGCTGCTGTCGATCTTGACGTCCTTCAGCGCGGCCCTGACCTGGGTCACCCGGACCGCGTGGCCGTCCGCCGTGGCGTTGACGCCGTCGAGGCTGATCTCGACCTCGTCCAGCGAGGTGCCGAGGACCTGGGTCAGGAAGGGGAAGCCCTTGATGGACACGTCGGGCTGGGAGCTCAGCCCCGCGCTCGATCTGACCCGGTCGGCGACCTCGCTCTCGGCGAAGTACACCGCGGCCCTGTCCGCGGCGACGAACAGCCCGCCGAAGATCACAAGGAATATCAGCAGTATCCGCAGTGCGCGCATGGTTCGGTGTCCCCCACCTGATCGTTTCTGCCCCCTGACGACCGCGAGCGTAACGCCAGTCGGGTTGGCCGCATGTCGGAGTGATCGACGTCCGGCGCGGACGTACGGTTCCCCGCCGGCCGTGCGCCGTACGTCACTGGCGTGTCAGGCCCTGTCGGATCCGGGTCGGGTCGCTTCGGGTCAGTCCGGCCAGGTCCGGGTCAGACCAGCATGCGGCCCAGCAGATAGACGGCGGGGGCGGCGGCCGTGAGCGGCAGCGCCACTCCGGCGGTCATGTGCACGAAGCGGGACGGGTAGTCGTAGCTCGCCGCGCGCAGCCCGACCAGCGCGCAGACCCCCGCGCCGAGCCCCAGCAGCGCGCCCTGGCCGCCCAGGTCCGTCATCCCGCCCGCCACGATCCCGGCGCCCGCGCCGGCCAGCAGGGCCACCACGACCGAGACGAACCCCGGCAGCGGCAGCGCGCGGGCCACGGTCGCCGCGGCGACCGCCACCCCGCCGACGACCGCCGCGTCCGGCACGGCCGCGAGCTGGCCCGTGGCGAGGATGGCGAGCGCGGTCGAGGCGACGGTGGCCATCAGGCCCGTCATCCGCTCGTCGGCGCTCGCGCGGCTGCGCAGTTGCAGGACGACGACGAGCAGCACCCACACACCGAGCGTGCCGATGATCGCGGCGGGAGCGTTCTCCCTGCCCGCCGCGAGGAGGGCGATATCGGCGGTGATCCCGCCGAGGAAGGCGAGCGCGATGCCCTGCCTGGCGGGCCACATGCCGTTCAGCCGGAACCAGCCGGCCGCCGTGACGGCCTGGAGCAGGACGAGCGGGACGAGCAGCGCGTACGGCCCGATGGCCGCGCCGCCGGCCAGCAGCAGGCCGAGCAGGGCGGTCAGCCCGGCGGGCTGGATGCCCGGCGGGATGATCGGCGAGCGGCCCTCGGCGCGGGCGCGCTGGGCGTCGGTGATCCGGGCGTTGCCCATGGTGGTGGGCGCGCTGTAGCCGTCGGCGGACCCGGGAGGCGTGGTGCCGCCGGTAGGCGCGGTGCCCGGGGCAGCGGTGAAGGGTGCCTGGCTCTGGGGCTGGGGCTGGGCCGGGGCCTGGGGCTGGGCCGAGGCCTGGGGCGCGTACGGCGCCGAGGCGGGCGACGGCACCTCCGAGGGGACCTCCGGGGGCAGCGGGTAGGCGGCCTGTGGCGGCAGATACGCGGTGTCGGCGGCGGCAGCGGCCTGCTGTGGCTGGGGCCGGTACGCGTGAGCCTGGCCCTGCGACTGCTGGACGTGCGGCTGGACGTGCGGCTGATACTGGGTGTCCCAGGTCTGGCCCTCCCACGTCTGCGCGGCGGGCTCCTGGTGGGCCTGCGGCTGGTACTGGGGCTCTGTCCAGCCCTGCGAGGCACCCGGGCCCGGGTGCGGGTCCTGGTAGGCCCCGTTCGTGCCGTGGAACGGCTGCCGCGGGCGGCCGTACTGGTCGTACTGAGCCTGGTCGGGCGCCTGGTCCCCGTACGGCGCCGGCCCCCGCGCCTGCGCCTGGTCTCCGTACTCGCCCTGGCCGTAGCCCTGCCTCTGGCCCTGGCCCTGGCCCTGGCCGTATCGATACTGCTGATCGTCGTCGCTCATGTGCTGCGGTTCACCCTCCTGCGAACGGCGGGAGCACCTCGACCGTGCCGCCCTCGGCAAGCCGTACGGTCTCATGCCCACGGGCCCCCACAGGGTCACCGTCGACGACGAAGGAACACCTCTGGAGTACGCGGACCAGCTCGCCCGGGTGTCTCACCCGCGCGGCGGCGAGCGCGTCGGCCAGGGTGTCCGCCGCGTACGGCTCCTCCGCCGTGCCCGCGGCGGCCTTGGCCGCGGCCCAGTAGCGGATCGTGCCCGATGCCATGGCGGCGCTCCTTTCGTCGGCTCCCATGATGGCCGACGGCACTCGCGCGTCCGTCAGCCACTCCCCGAGACGGGCGAGCAGCGCGTCGTCGGCGGCGTTCTCGGCGTGGCCCATACCCGGCTCAAGCCACAGTTCGGCGGCGCCCGGAGCCGCGGCCCCGGCCAGCGCGCGGGGATGGTCCAGCGGGAAGTACGGGTCGCGGTCGCCGTGTACGACGAGCAGCGGGACCGGCGCGATCAGCGGGACGGACTCGACCGGGGAGAGCGGCACCGGATCCCAGTCCCGGTCATGGATACGGGTACGCAATCCGTAGCGGCCGACGAGCCGGCCCAGGGGCCGCGTCACCACCCAGTGCAGGCGTCGCATCGGGGCCGTTCCCCGGTAGTACCAGCGGGCGGGAGCACTCACGGCGGCCACGGCGTCGGTCCGCGCACCTGTGCGCCCCCTGTGCGACGCGGCATGGCGCAGCACCACGGAGCCGCCCATGGAGAAGCCGACGGTCACGACACGCGAATGGCCCAGCGCGCGGGCCCATTCCACGGCCGCCGCCAGATCGAGGATCTCGCGGTCGCCGACCGTGGAGCGCCCGCCCGAGCGGCCGTGCCCGCGAAAGGAGAACGTGACGACGGCCGCACGCTGCGCGAACACCCGCGCCGCCCGTCGTACGGCGGGCCTGTCGACTGACCCGGTGAACCCGTGTGCGAGCACGATCGCGGTCCCGGCGTCCGCCCGGAAATCCTGCCCGAAACCCGCCGTACACGGCTCGTACACCGCCTCGATGGGGACCCCGTCCACGGTCCTGAGGACCGTGCGCCGGGTGCTCCGGGCACGCGGGGAATCTGGTGATCTGCGGGATTGACCCTCTGGTGCCGAGCACATGTGGGTTATTCTGCTGCGAAGAGGATCCGGGCAATGTAGCCCCCGGGTCCTTTTGTGTTTCCCGTCCGTTGTTACAGACAGATGACACAGACGGAAGACACGGACATCACGGCCGCGGCCTCAGGGCGAGGGATCCGCGACCGGCACCACGTAGGACAAGCAGTGCCGCATACGTCCTCGCAGGGACCGAGGAGGAACCGACGTAATGGGCAAGCGAACCGTGTATGACAACAGTCCGGCCGAGGCAGGTGGGCGGCGATGAGTTCTCTGCTGCTTCTGACCAACGCACTCCAGCCCTCGACGGAGGTGCTGCCTGCTCTTGGACTGCTGCTCCACAACGTGCGGGTGGCCCCCGCCGAAGGGCCCGCTCTCGTCGACACCCCGGGTGCCGATGTCATTCTGATCGACGGCCGGCGCGACCTTCCGCAGGTGCGGTCGCTCTGCCAGCTGCTCCGGTCCACCGGACCGGGCTGCCCGCTGATCCTCGTCGTGACGGAGGGCGGTCTCGCCGCCGTCACCGCGGACTGGGGCATCGACGACGTACTGCTCGACACGGCGGGTCCGGCCGAGGTCGAGGCCCGGCTGCGGCTCGCGATGGGCAGGCAGCAGATCTCGACCGACGACTCCCCGATGGAGATCCGCAACGGTGATCTGTCGGTCGACGAGGCGACCTACAGCGCGAAGCTCAAGGGGCGGGTCCTTGACCTGACCTTCAAGGAGTTCGAGCTGCTCAAGTACCTCGCGCAGCACCCCGGCCGGGTCTTCACCCGGGCCCAGCTGCTCCAGGAGGTCTGGGGCTACGACTACTTCGGCGGTACGCGAACGGTCGACGTCCACGTACGGCGGCTGCGCGCGAAGCTCGGCCCCGAGCACGAGTCGCTGATCGGGACCGTACGGAACGTCGGCTACCGATTCGTCACCCCGGAGAAGGGCGAGCGCGGTTCGGAGAAAGCCGACCGGGCGTCCGAAGGGACGCGCGGGAACGCCGCCGCGGAGTCGTCCCACACCGGGTCGCACACCGGGTCGCACAACGGGTCCCGCAACGGGTCCCACCCCGAGCCCCGGCACGAGAAGGCCGAGGACCCCGGGGACGACGACACGGCCGCCGGACTGGACGCCACACAAGAAAATGCCGTGCGACCCGCCAAGCGGTAGGTCACCACGCGTAGACTCCGCGCGTGGCCAAGGTGACGCGGGACGATGTGGCACGACTGGCGGGTACGTCCACCGCTGTCGTCAGCTATGTCATCAACAACGGACCGAGGCCGGTCGCCCCGGCCACGCGCGAGCGGGTGGTCGCCGCGATCAAGGAGCTGGGCTACCGGCCCGACCGGGTCGCCCAGGCGATGGCCTCGCGGCGGACCGACCTCATAGGGGTCGTCGTGCCGGACGCGAGACAGCCCTTCTTCGCGGAGATGGCGCACGCGGTCGAACAGGCCGCGGCCGAGCGCGGCAAGATGGTGCTCGTCGGCAACTCCGACTACCGCAATGAGCGGGAGGTCCACTATCTGCGGGCCTTCCTGGGCATGCGGGTGTCGGGGCTGATCCTGGTCAGCCAGGGCCCCAGCGAGCGCGCGGCGGCCGAGATAGAGGCCTGGGACGCCCGGGTCGTACTGCTGCACGAGCGGCCAGAGGGCATCGACGACGTAGCGGTCGTCACCGACGACATCGGCGGCGCCCAGCTCGCCACCCGTCATCTGCTGGAGCACGGCCATCCGTACGTGGCCTGCCTCGGCGGGGTCGAGTCCACCCCGGTCATCGGCGACCCGGTGACCGACCACGTCGAGGGCTGGCGGCGGGCGATGCTGGAGGCCGGGCGGCCGGTGGAGGGACGCCTCTTCCGGGCGCTCTACAACCGGTACGACGCGTACCAGGTCGCGCTGGAGCTGCTGGCGGGCCCCGACCGGCCGCCGGCGATCTTCTGCTCCACCGACGACCAGGCGATCGGCGTACTGCGCGCCGCCCGCGAACTGCGGATCGACGTCCCCGGCGAGCTGGCGGTGGCGGGCTTCGACGACGTCAAGGAAGCCGGCCTCACGGACCCGCCGCTGACGACGATCTCCTCGGACCGGCCGGCGATGGCGCGGGCCGCGGTGGATCTCGTACTGGACGACGGGCTGCGGGTGGCGGGGTCGCGGCGGGAACGGGTGAAGCAGTTCCCGTCGGCGCTGATCGTGCGCCGCTCCTGCGGCTGCGCGTAACCGCCGTCCGGTCGCCGGCGCTGGGCCGTGGGCCATGGGCTCGGATGTTGGCGCCGGAGCACCGGCAGATCGCCGGGCAACCGGAGTGCTTCGTACTGCTCACACTGCTCACGCGTAGGCACGGCCGTCATCCGATCCTCATCTCGTAGCGCAGCCGCTGCCGGTGTGCGGGCATGGTCATCTTGTCGAGCTGGATGGGCCGGTCCTCCCTGTCGAGAGTGACCCGGGTCAGGCGCAGCACCGGCTCGCCCGGCTCGACGCACAGGGCTTCGCGCTCTTCCTCCGCGGGCATCCGGGCGGTCACGTCCTCCCGGACGCGTACACCGACGTACCCCAGCTCGGCGAGGAGAGCGACGGCTCCGCCGGGGATCTTCGCTGTCCCGGCGAGACGCGTGCCGTGTGCGATGGAAGCGGGGTAGTACGTGTCGGTCAGCTCGCAGGGCAGGTCCTCCAGGAACATCACCCGCCTCCGCACAACGACCAACTCCCCCACGGCGACGCAGAGCAATCCGGCCACCTCGTCCGAAGCCGCCACCTCGCCCGCACCGACGATCCGCTGACCACCCCGCCGCCCCCGTGCCGCCGACTCCGCGCCCCACGCGTCGGGTTGGCCCTCACCGGGTGGTGTCAGATACGGCATCGAGGTACTGACCCATTCGCCGGCGCTCATAACGTCCTCCTGTGCCGCTGACACGACCTCGACCTTGCCGCTTTACACGGTGAGCCATCGCCACTCACGACCCCCCTCAGCAATCCTGCCGCTTCTCGCGAACAGCGGCGGGAAGCCGGCCGGTGCTGGATGCCCGGGGGAGTCGTGGGCCGCAGGAAGCAGCCGCCTCGGCTTGCGTGGCGCGCGGCCTTTATATGGGGCATACGCGGTTTTGTTGCCCTTCTCAGGGCCTCCTCAGCCCGTTCTCATCTACGCCGCCGACAGTCGTAGTCATGACCGACTACTACCGCGGCAGCGGCGACGAAGGCAGCGAACAGCACCACCCCACCCAGGGGTTCCAGGGGCAGGGGTTCCAGGGCTCGGCGTACCCGCCGCCGCCCTCGTACGGTCCCACCGTTCCCGCCGGCGGCACCGCCACCGTCACCGCTCACCGGCGCGCCAGGCGGCCGGTAGCGCTGCTCGCCGCCGTGGCCATCGCCGCGGCGGTCGTCGGCGGCGGTACGGCGGCCCTGGTCGGGAACTACACCGGCGGCGGCACCGACAGCACCGGCACGGCGGTCAGCGGGACGACCGTCTCGCAGAGCAGCGCGGGTACGGTCGCCGGGGTCGCCCAGGCCGTGGCCCCCGCCATCGTCGAGATCAACGCGACCTCCACGAGCGGTGAGTCCACCGGCTCGGGCGTGATCATCACGTCCGACGGCGAGATCGTCACCAACAACCATGTGATCGCCGGGGCCTCCTCGATAAAGGTCCAGCTCAGCACGGGGAAGAGCTATACCGCCCAGGTCGTCGGCACCGACGCGGACAAGGACCTCGCGCTGATCAAGCTGGAGGGCGCGAGCGGCCTCAAGACGGCCACGCTCGGCAACTCCGACCAGGCGAAGGTCGGCGACCAGGTCGTGGCGATCGGCTCCCCCGAGGGCCTGACCGGCACCGTCACCAGCGGCATCATCTCGGCGCTCAACCGCGATGTCACCGTGGCCAAGGAGCAGGACCCGAGCCAGCAGCAGCAACCGCAGCAGCGGGGCGGGGGGAACTGGCCGTTCGAGTTCGGCGGGCAGCAGTTCAACGGGGACACCGGCTCCTCGAAGACCACGTACAAGGCGCTCCAGACGGACGCCTCGCTCAACCCCGGCAACTCGGGTGGCGCGCTGATCAATATGAACGGCGAGATCATCGGCATCAACTCCGCGATGTACGCGCCGAGTTCGTCGTCCGCGTCCGGCAGCTCCGGCGCCGGCAGCGTGGGGCTGGGCTTCGCCATCCCCGTCAACACCGTCAAGTCGGACCTCGCGGCACTGCGCTCCGGCGGTACCGGCTGATCCCCGGGGGAACGGCCGCGGTACGAACCGCTGGGCGCGAGCCGTCGTGGGGCGGGCGGGCGTGCGACGCTGTTAGCACGGGCCGCGCCGGGTCGTGCGACCGTTGACCTTTGTCCGACCGTTCCACCGTTCCACCGTTCCAGCCCGTTCCACCGTTCCGCCGTTCCGCCACCGAGCCGACTGACGAGGTAGTAGCGACATGAGTCCCGCCGAAGGCGATCCCCAGCGGATCCTGATCGTCGACGACGAGCCCGCCGTACGCGAGGCCCTCCAGCGGAGCCTCGCCTTCGACGGATACGGGACCGAGGTCGCCGTCGACGGCATCGACGCGCTCGGCAAGGCCGCGGCCTACGGTCCGGATCTGATCGTCCTCGACATCCAGATGCCACGGATGGACGGCCTGACGGCGGCCCGCAGGCTCCGGGGAAGCGGCTCGAAGGTGCCGATCCTGATGCTGACGGCCCGCGACACGGTCGGTGACCGGGTCACGGGGCTGGACGCGGGCGCCGACGACTACCTGGTCAAACCCTTCGAGCTGGACGAACTGTTCGCCCGGATCCGCGCCCTGCTGCGACGCAGCTCGTACGCGGCGGCCCCGGCCGGCGATCAGCCCAACGACGATGTGCTGGCCTTCGCCGATCTGCGGATGGACCTGACGACGCGCGAAGTGACGCGCGGAAACAGGCGGGTGGAGCTGACCCGTACCGAATTCACCCTGCTGGAGATGTTCCTGGCGCACCCGAGACAGGTGCTGACCCGGGAGCAGATCCTCAAGGCGGTGTGGGGCTTCGACTTCGAGCCGAGCTCCAACTCCCTGGATGTGTACGTGATGTATCTGCGCCGGAAGACGGAGAGCGGCGGTGAACCCCGGCTGGTCCACACGGTGCGGGGCGTGGGGTACGCGCTGCGCGGCGACGGGGCGGGCGGCGCGGGCGGCGGGGCGGGGAGCGGTGGCGCGGGCGGTGGGGCGGGCGCGGGCGCCGGGACGGGTGGCCCGGCGTGACCGGTCCGACGGGCCCGCTCCACCGGCTCCGTACGCTGCCGCTCCGCTCCCGTCTCGCGCTGCTGGTCGCCACGGCGGTCGCGGTGGCGGTCGCGGTCGCGGCGGTGGCCTGCTGGCTGCTGACGCGCACGCAGCTGGAGAGCGAGCTGGACAACTCGCTCAGGAACACCAGAGCCGAACAGCCCGCGGTGCAGGACGCGCTCAACAACTGCGGCGCCCCGACCAGCCCCGAGAACAGGACCGGCTTCGCCTATGTCCAGGTGGTCCTGAGCGACGGCACCCGCTGTGTGGCCTCGTACTCGGAGCCTGTGAAGGTCCAGCCGCAGGATGTGGCGGTCGCCACCGGCACCCTGCGTGACTCGCTCCACAACAGCGTCACCGACGGCGGGGCCAAAGTCCGCGTCTTCACGAGGGCCACCCTCTACCGGCCCGGCACCCAGGTCGCCGTCACCGTGTCCCGTCCCCTCGCGGAGATCGACGCCTCCCTGAACCGGCTCGCCCTGCTGCTCACCGCCGTCGCCGGCGTCGGCGTGATCGGCGCGGGCGCGGCCGGGCTCTGGGTCGCCAGGTCGGGGCTGCGGCCCGTCGACGGGCTGACCCGGGCAGTCGAGCATGTGGCGCGGACCGAGGATCTGGCCATCCGTATCCCCGTCGAGGGCGAGGACGAGATCGCCCGGCTGTCCCGCTCCTTCAACTCCATGACCGCCGCACTCGCGTCCTCCCGGGACCGGCAGTCGCAGCTGATCGCCGACGCCGGGCACGAGCTGCGGACCCCGCTCACCTCGCTCCGTACGAATATCGAGCTGCTCGCCCGCAGCGAGGAGACGGGCCGGGCGATCCCGCCCGACGACCGCAAGGCGCTCATGGCGTCCGTCAAGGCGCAGATGACCGAGCTGGCCGCACTCATCGGTGATCTCCAGGAGCTGTCGCGACCGGACGCCGCCGATCCGGGGCCGCTTCAGGTCGTCGCGCTGCACAACGTCGTGGAGAGCGCGCTGGAGCGGGCACGGCTGCGCGGGCCCGATCTGGCCATCAGCGCCGAGCTCAGCCCGTGGTACGTACGGGCCGAGCCGGCCGCCCTCGAACGGGCGCTGATCAACGTCCTCGACAACGCGGTGAAGTTCAGCCCGTCCGGCGGTTCGGTGGAGGTGTCGCTGAGCGCGAGCGGCGAACTGACCGTACGGGACCACGGCCCGGGCATCCCGGCCGACGAGCTGCCGCACGTCTTCGAACGGTTCTGGCGCTCGCCGTCGGCCCGCGCGCTGCCGGGCTCAGGTCTGGGGCTGTCGATCGTGGCGCGTACGGTCCAGCAGACGGGCGGCGAGATCGCGCTGCGCCAGGCGGCGGGGGGCGGGACGGTGGCGGCGATCCGTATCCCGGGGGCGCCGAAACCGCCGCCGGAGACCCCCGGAGCGGTCTGAGTCCACCGGAGCGGTCTGAGACCCCGGAAGGGCTGAGACCCCCGGACCGGCGGCCGGGATTCCTGAGCGGCCGGTTCCGGGGGCCTCGCGTCGTTCTCGCGTCAATCTCGCGTCGTCCTCGGTCGTCCTCGGTCGTCCTGCTTCGTTCTGCGTCGTCCTCGATCAGCCGTTGTGGCGGATGAGCGATTCGACCAGTCCGGGCCGGGTGGCGGGGAAGTCCAGCGGGACGATCCCGAGCCCGCGCCAACCGCTCGCCTCGGCTCCGTCGAGGAAGGTGTGGACCTGCGGGTTCAGCCGGTCGGAGTTCCAGCGGGGCGGCAGCAGGGCCGCCGTGCTCACGTAGTTGATGAACATCTTCCCGGGCTGCTGGGCCGCCTTGCGGAAGTGCGCCTCGATCTTGGGGTACTTGGCACCGGGCTCCGCCTGGTAGTCGTCCTGGATGTCGAAGAGCCCGGCGTCCCCGTACCGCACCCCGGGCAGTCCCCCGTTGTCCGCGAGCAGGACGACCCGTCCGCGCGCCTCGCCGAGCGTCGGGAGATTGCCGTCGAGCCGGAAGAGGGAGCGCCAGCCCTTGCCGTCGAGATAGGTGTCGAAGATCCGCCGGAACTCCGCGTCGCTCTCACCGGAGTACTCCTGCTTGACGCGCATCAGGACGGTCTCGGAGGGGTTGGCCCGGAGGAAGTCCCGGCACGCGTTCAGTACATCGTCGAAGTTCAGGTTCTGGTAGAACGCGGCGTGGTGGATCGTGAACGCGTTCTCGAACGCCCGGCAGCGGACGTCGAGGAACCGGACACCGCTGTTCAACTGCTCGGCGATGGTGGTGTCCTGGCAGGCCACCCAGAGACCGCCGGAGCGCGCGCCGGAGTTGTGCGTGCCGGGGATGGTCAGTCGCTGTACGGGGGTGGAGTCGGCGAAGCCGCCCATCCAGTCGTACGTGGCGAGCGCGCGCCGTGGCGCGGCCACGGCCGGGGCCGCACCGATCAGGGCGGCGGCGGAAACAGCGAACGCGCCGGCCAAAAAGCCACGGCGCGTACCGATATGCGTACCGATATGCGCGCTTGTACGCGTGCTCATAAGAGGGTGCCTCCGTAAGGAATGGGGGGTCAGCCCTCGGATTATGACCGGTACACGACACGCAAGGAACAGCGCATCGGCGGACGGCTAAGGTTGATCATCATTTTGATCGGTGGTCGCGGGAGGGGCGTCAATGTCCGAGGAAGAGGTACTCACGGGGGCGGGCAGAGGAGGGGCCCACCGGATGCGGGAGGGCATCATGACGGCCGGAACGGGCCTGCGGGTCTACCCCGAACCCACGGACGTGTTCGTCGGCGACCAGGTCGAACTGGCCCGGCATCTGCACCCCTTGATCTCGATCGACCTCGCGCAGGTCGACCCGGCCTGGCACGGGTGGATCCATCTGGTCAGCCCGCTGGAACCGGCGGAGGGCTATCTCGGCGACCACACCCGGGACTTCCACTCCACATTGCAGACGCCCAACTGGCTCGGGTTCGCGCTGGAGGACGACCGGTACCGGTTACTCGGCGACGTACGGTACTTCGCGCGGGCGACCACCCCCGAGGAGGTGCCGGAACCCTGGCCAGGGTTCCGCGCCGCGCTCGACGAGCACTGCGAGAGCCAGGAGCTGAGCTACCGGACGCACCGGGACGCGTTCCGGCGCGACGGCCGACTGTTCATGCGCGACGACGACGGGACTCCGGTGTACGGGGCTACCGACGGGGTGGCGCTGCTCGACCAGCTCGGCGGCTACGCGGACCAGGGCAACTGGGCTGATCCCGACCTGTTCCGGCTTGAGTTCGACGAGAACCGCGCATGGCCGGTGAGCCCGGCCGGAAACGCGTTCCGATTCGTGGCGGCGGTGCCGGGCTGGCACTACCGGCGCGGCGGCGCCGACTGGATTCTGCTGTTCTTCGAGCCTGTTGAGCGGCTGGCGCTACTGACGTTCGACTGGAGCTGAGGGGCGGGGGCGGGTGAGGGTGCGGGTTCGTGCCGGGGGGTAGTCGGGGTCACCCGGGGGTTTGATGGCGGGTGGGGGCCGCCCCTGAGCTCTGAGTTTCGCGGTTCCGGGTCGGGTGTCAAGGGCGCTCCTGCGTCGCGTCGGCTACGCCGATGACCTGCGGTCACCCTTGACACCCAACCCTCCACCGCAAGTGCAGCTTCGAGGGGGGCGGCCCGGGGTAGACCGTACACCCTGGGAGTCAGGAAATCACCAGGTCAGGGCATGAAAAAGCCCCGCCCGGCGCGTCTTGAGTTCTAGTGGTCCTCGCAACACCCCAGCTCAGGGGATGCGATGGACTTCGAGATCCGGGACCGGACGGTCAACCGGGGGCGTAAGAAGCT
>NZ_JBHUBB010000023.1:31103-137507 GCF_042789485.1 Streptomyces sp. NPDC056835 | reverse complement strand
GTGCGTGTCCGGACGTAAAGCGTCGCAGCACGCGCGAAGCGCGGTGAGGAAAGCAGTCCGGACACGCACCTCCGGAGGCCCCGGCACCCGGCCGACGACGACGCGACCGCAACCCGCAACCCGCACCCCCGCCGGACGGCGCACCCCCGCCGGCAGGCGCCCCCCCCGCCGGACGGCGCACCCCCCGCTACAGCGACAACGCCCCCGGCAACCCCGTCGCGTGCAGCACGATCAGCCCCGACACCGCCCGCGTCAAAGCCACGTACAGCCGCCGCAGCCCCGTCCGCTCGTCCGGTTCGCCGTCGACCACCGCCGCCGGCTCGTCCAGGACCACGTAGTCGTACTCCAGGCCCTTCGCGAGGGACGCCGGGACCAGCGTCAGCCGGGCCTCGGCCGTCGTCTCCTCGCCCGGGGAGAGGTACGGCAGCCCCGCCGCCGTCAGTGCCTCCCGCAGCGCGGGGATACGGGCGTCCGCCGCGATCAGACCCGTGGAGCCCTCGTGCGCCAGCGACTCCACGCAGGCCGCGACGACGGCCTCGTCGAGACCCGCCGGCTCCGCCGGCCCCCCAGCCGCCACGGAGCGTACCGAGAGCGAGCCCGGCGACTCCCGTACCGACGCCACCTCCGCCAGCCCCGGCGCGATGGACGGCAGCAGCCTCGACGCGTACGCGATCACCTCGCGCGGCACGCGGAAGCCCGCCGTCAGCTCCTCCACCACCGCGTCCGTCTTGCCGAGGTGCCGCAGCGCGTCGGTCCAGCTCGCCGTCGCCCATGGCGTCGTCCCCTGCGCCAGGTCGCCCAGTACCGTCGCCGAGCCGGTCGAGCAGCGGCGGCCCACCGCGCGGTACTGCATGGGGGACAGGTCCTGCGCCTCGTCGAGCACCACATGGCCCAGCGAGTGGGTACGGGCGATCAGATCGCCCGTCTCGTCGATCAGTACCGCGTCCGCAGCCGACCACTTCGCCGACTTCACGCTCCGCGCCGGTTTCGTCCACAGGATCGTCTTCTGCTCGTCGGGCGTGAGGACGCCCTCCGCGTGCGCGGCCAGGAACTCCGCGTCGGAGAGCAGCCGCAGCACCAGCTTCGCCGGTTCGACCGGTGGCCAGATCGCCTTCACCGCCGCCTTCACCGCCGGGTTGCGGGCCACCGCGTCCTGCACCCGGTCGTCGGGCGCCTCGCCCGCCTCCTCCATCCGTACGAGCACGGCGTGCGCGATCCGCTGCGGAAGCGCTTCGCGCGCGGCGCCGTACCGCATGTCCCGGGCGAGCAGCTGCTCGACGATCTCTTCGAGTTCGTACGCCGGCACCCGCCACCGCCGCGAGCCGCGTACGACCACGACCGGCTCGGTCGGTGGTGTGACGTGGGACCGCACGGCCCGTCGCAGGACCTCCGCCATGCGGGCGTCGCCCTTGACGACGGCGGCGGGCGCGGGGTCCGTACCGCGTACGTCGACCGAGGCGACCAGATCGTCCACCGTCGCCTGCTTCACCTCCAACTCGCCCAGCGCGGGCAGGACTTGCTCGATGTAGTGGAGGAAGGAGGCGTTCGGGCCGATGACGAGGGTGCCGGTACGGGCCAGCCGCTCGCGGTGCGCGTACAGCAGATACGCGACCCGGTGCAGACCGACGGCGGTCTTGCCGGTGCCGGGGCCGCCCTGGACGCAGACGGTGCCGCCGAGGCCGCTCCGTACGATCTCGTCCTGCTCGGGCTGGATCGTCGCGACGATGTCGCGCATGGGGCCGACGCGCGGCCGTTCGATCTCGGCCTGGAGCAGCTTGCTGGAGCGCGCGGTCTCGGCCGGGTCGGAGAGGTGCTCGTCCTCGTACGCGGTGATGTCGCCGGCCGTGTAGCCGAAGCGCCGGCGCAGTCCGACGTCCAGCGGGTCCTTCTTGGAGGCCCGGTAGAACGGCTGGGAGGCGGGGGCGCGCCAGTCGATGACCATGGGATCGCCGTCGGCGTCGTGGACATGACGCCGGCCGATATAGAAGCTTTCGCCTTCGGCGCCCTCGGCCTCGGCCGCGCCCACGGGGTGCAGATAGTCGAGGCGGCCGAAGAAGAGCGGGGTGTGGGAGAGATCGGCGAGCGCCTTGATGCGGTCCTCGATCTGGGCCTCCAGGACGGCGGCGTTGACCCAGTTCGCGGTGACGTCGCTGATGTCGAGCGCCTGGACGTCCTCGCGCATGGCGCGCAGGGCGGAGCGGGAGGCGGCGAGGTGGGCCCGTTCCCGCGCCAGGGGATCGGGGGTGAGGTCGTTGAGGTCGTCAGGGGCGTGCGCGGACACGGTGGTGCCTCCGGGGGCTTTACGCAGGCCGACGGGCCGCACCCCGTCGGGC
Organism: Streptomyces sp. NPDC056835; assembly: GCF_042789485.1. Taxonomy (NCBI): domain Bacteria; kingdom Bacillati; phylum Actinomycetota; class Actinomycetes; order Kitasatosporales; family Streptomycetaceae; genus Streptomyces; species Streptomyces sp. NPDC056835. Next base: position 135,174 of record NZ_JBHUBB010000023.1, on the reverse strand, counting down.
GACGGGCGGCGGTGGCCGTTCGGCGTGGATCACGTCATGGCGGTCGGCCGTCCGGTTTCCGTCCGGACGACGGCGCTCCGCGAGGGAGGCGGGCAAGGTGGGCGATTGTAGCCAGCGGGTGACGGGGAGGCGAATGGTTTTCGGCGGGGGCTCGCGCCACGGGGCATGCGTACGGGTCCGGCGCGAGTGCTCGGCGGCGGGAGCGCGTCCGTCCCCCGTGCCATTCGCCGCCTCCACCCCGTAGGGGATGGCGTTGGACCGGAGTCGTACACGGCCTCACACGAGGCTCAAACCGCAGAGCGATGACTCACACAGCGCACGTGCCCATCATGGATGTATGAGTACAGCGACCTTCACCCCGGCCCATGCCCCGCACGGTTCGCCGCTTCCCGGCGCGACCGCCACGGGCTCCGTTCCCCACCCCGCCCACCGTCTCGGCAACGCGCTGCGCGCCGTCAAGGTCTTCGTGACCACCGCGTTCAATGTGACCGTTCTCGGGGAGTACGCGGAGGAGGCGGGTATCAAGCGCCGTTGATCCGTATCGAACGCCGTTGATCCGTATCGCGCCAACCGCGCCCCGCCTCGTCCCGCCGCGCTCCTGAGTAACGCCTCTGATCCACTAGGGTCGCGGCCGTGACCTACCGGACCGTGACGCCCCGTTCACTCGCCGCAGTGGGCGCGCTCGCCCTGTCGCTGGCCGCACTCGCCACTCTCTGCGTCGCCCGGCGCATCCCCATGGCCGACACACTCGTCTACCGCGCCGAAGGCGCCGCCGTCGTGGACGGCACCGACCTGTACGGGTTCACGGTCACCGAGTGGCAACTGCCCGCCACCTACCCGCCGTTCGCCGCGATCCTCTTCGTACCCACCACCTGGCTGCCCATCGACGCCCTCAAGGTCGTCTTCGTCATCGGGAACGCCGCGCTGCTTGCGCTGCTCGTACGGCTGTCCTGGCGGTTCGCGGGGATGCCGGCCGGTCCCGTACCGCTGCTGGCCGCCGTCGCCGTCGGGCTCTGGCTCGAACCCGTATTCCAGACCGTCCTCTTCGGACAGATCAACCTCGTACTCGCCTGTCTCGTTCTCTGGGACCTGTCGAGACCCGAGCACGCGCTCGGCAAGGGGTTCGCCCTCGGTGTCGCGGCGGGCATCAAGCTGACTCCGGCCGTCTTCATCGTGTATCTGCTGGTGACCGGGCGCGTACGGTCCGGACTGATCGCCCTGGCCTCCTTCACAGGCACCGTGCTGCTCGGAGCGCTCGTACTGCCCGAGGCGAGTGGCGAGTTCTGGACGACGCGCGTTTTCGAGACGGGCCGGGTCGGCAAGGCGTGGATCGTCGACAACCAGTCACTGCAAGGGATGCTGGGCCGCCTCCTGCACACCCCGGAGCCGGGCGCGGTGTGGGCGGTGGCCGCCGGGCTCACGGCCGTCGCCGGGCTGTGGATCGCCCGGCGGGCCGTCATAGGGGCCGGGCTGGAGACCTGGGGCGTGCTGGTCACGGCGCTGACCGCGCTGCTCGTGTCGCCGATCAGCTGGTCGCACCACTGGGTGTGGTGCGTACCGCTGCTCGCGGTGCTGATCGCGGAGCGCCGGTTCCGTACGGCGGCGGCGGTCGGGGTGGTCTGGACGGCGCGCAGCTTCTGGCTCGTGCCGCACGACGGCGATCTCGACCTCCGGCTGCCGTGGTGGCAGCAGGTGCCGTCGTCGCCGTACCCGCTGTTCGCGCTGGGGCTGCTGGCGTTCGCGGCGTGGCGCACGGGCGCGGGCGCGGACAAGGAGGGCTCCTCCTTCGTCCTTCCGGTGCAGCGTGCGGAGGCCGGTTCGGGGGTGAGTACGACGGCGGGGACGGGGTGAGTACGGGCGCCGAGGCGGGGCGCCCCGTCCCGGTGATGTCATCGGGGCATGGAAACGACGACGGTCCCCGCCCCCACCCCAGAGCAGACCACCGACCGCGGCGCTCTCCTCGCTCTCCGGTTCTGGGCGCTGGGCGGTCTCGGGCTGCTGCTGGGCGGCTACGTGGTGACGGTCGTCATCGCCCTGACCGACGCGGTCGATCCGGCCGACGGCGTCGCAGGCGCGTACATCAGCGCGGGCTTCTGGTCCCTCCACCTGTCCGGGCTCGTCGGCCTGGCCGCCGCGGCGCTGCCGGCGGGCTCGATGCTGGGGGGCGTGCGGTGCGGGGCGGTGGTGGCGCAGTACGTACTGCTGGCGGCGGGGCCGGTGCTGGCGCTGATGGACTGAGGCGGCCGGAGGCGCGGAGGCCGGGGGTCGGGGGTCGGGGGTCGGGGGTCGGCTGAGCCTCAGCCCTCAGCTCTCGGCCAGCAGCTCGTCCGCGTCCACGATCCGGTACGCGTAGCCCTGCTCCGCCAGGAACCGCTGGCGGTGCGCCGCGAAGTCCTGGTCGATGGTGTCGCGGGCGACGACCGAGTAGAAGCGGGCCTCGTGGCCGTCCGCCTTCGGGCGCAGGACACGGCCCAGGCGCTGGGCCTCCTCCTGGCGGGAGCCGAACGTACCCGAGACTTGGATCGCGACCGTCGCCTCCGGCAGATCGATCGAGAAGTTCGCGACCTTCGACACGACCAGCACCGAGATCTCGCCCTGCCGGAACGCCTCGAAAAGCTTCTCGCGCTGCGCGTTGCTGGTCTCGCCCTTGATGACGGGGGCGTCCAGATGCTCGCCCAGCTCATCGAGCTGGTCGATGTACTGGCCGATGACGAGCGTCTGCTCGCCCCGGTGCTTACGCACCAGCGCCTCCGTCACCTTCCGCTTTGTCGCGGTCGTCGCGCAGAAGCGGTACTTCTCCTCCGTCTCGGCCGTCGCGTACGCCAGGCGCTCGCTGTCGGTCAGATTGACCCGTACCTCGACACAGTCCGCGGGCGCGATATAGCCCTGCGCCTCGATCTCCTTCCACGGCGCGTCGAACCGCTTCGGCCCGATGAGCGAGAAGACGTCCGACTCGCGGCCGTCCTCCCGTACGAGCGTCGCGGTCAGCCCGAGGCGGCGCCGGGCCTGGAGGTCGGCGGTGAACTTGAAGACGGGCGCGGGCAGCAGATGCACCTCGTCGTAGATGACCAGGCCCCAGTCGCGGGAGTCGAACAGCTCCAGGTGCGGATAGATGCCCTTACGGCGGGTGGTCAGCACCTGGTACGTGGCGATGGTGACCGGGCGGATCTCCTTCTTCGTACCGCTGTACTCGCCGATCTCGTCCTCGGTCAGGGACGTGCGCTTCACCAGCTCGTGCTTCCACTGGCGGGCCGAGACGGTATTGGTCACCAGAATCAGCGTCGTCGCCTTGGCCTCGGCCATCGCACCGGCCCCGACCAGCGTCTTTCCCGCGCCACAGGGCAGCACGACCACACCCGAGCCGCCGTGCCAGAACCCCTCGACGGCCTGCCGCTGGTACGGGCGCAGCGCCCAGCCCGTCTCGTCCAGCTCGATGGCGTGCGCCTCGCCGTCGACATAACCGGCAAGATCCTCGGCCGGCCAGCCCAGCTTGAGCAGCGTCTGCTTGATCTGGCCGCGCTCCGAGGGGTGGACGGCGACGGTGTCCGGGTCGATGCGGTTGCCGACCAGCGGCTGGACCTTCTTGGAGCGAAGGATCTCCTCCAGCACGGGACGGTCCGTGGAGGTCAGGACGAGGCCGTGGGAGGGGTGCTTGGAGAGGGTGAGCCGGCCGTAGCGGGCCATCGTCTCGGCGACATCGACGAGCAGCGCGTGCGGCACGGGATACCGGGAGTACTCCACGAGCGCGTCGACCACCTGCTCGGCGTCATGCCCGGCGGCGCGGGCGTTCCACAGCCCGAGCGGGGTCAGCCGGTAGGTATGGATGTGCTCGGGGGCACGCTCCAGCTCGGCGAAGGGCGCGATGGCGCGGCGGCAGGCGTCGGCCTGCTCGTGGTCGACTTCGAGCAACAGGGTCTTGTCGCTCTGGACGATAAGGGGTCCGTTCACGCGCGGCTGCCTTTCGGGGATGGCTCAGCACGGCCAAACGACCAGTGTCGCGCATCTTCGGCGGATCGGGGCAGGGGGGCGCGTATCCGGGGCGGGCCGGGGCATCCGGGGTCTATGACCGCGGAGACGGAAAGGCCCAAGTCGGCGAAGGCTGTCCCAGGGGGTATCCCTTGGGGGCGTGCTGTGTTGCGGATTCTCATCATGACGGTGGCGCTGGTCGCCCTGACGGCGTTCGCCGCGGTGCTGGCCGAACTGACGCTGACGCCGTCCCCCGCGTCCGAGGAGATCGCGGGGGCCAATCTCAGGCCGGGGCGCTCGCTGAGGCAGTACGCGGAGGACTACACGTTCCTCGCCGCGTGCAAGCAGATCGGCGGCAATCTGCTGATGGGGGCGCCATTCGGGCTGATCCTTCCGGTGCTCGTGCCGCGCAGGCTGCGGATGGTGCGGGTGGTGGCGCTGACTGTGGTGGTGATGGCGCTGGTGGAGCTGGCGCAGGGGGCGGTGGTGCGGGGGCGGGCGTTCGACGTGGACGACGTGATTCTGAACACGAGTGGTGCGGTGATCGCGTATGTGCTGGTGGGGAGGGTGATTGGGCGGCGGTTCCACGCGTTGGGCGCGGGGGGTGGGCGCGCGGGCGGCGCGGCGGGCGCGTCGGGTGCGGGTGCGGGTGCGTCCGCCGGGCGGAAGTCGGCGGCGAGGCCGCGGCCGAAGGGTGAGCCGCGGCCGAAGGGTAAGCCGCGGGCGGCGGCGGCGAAGGCCGGCACGAAGACCGGCACGAAGGCCGGGGCCAAGGCGAAGCGGTTCGGCTCGGCGGCGGGCGGGTCTTGGCGTGCGCGGCTTGGGCGGCTTGGGCGGCTTGGGCGGCGCTGAGGGGTGCGGTGCGCCGTCCGGCGGGGGTTCGTGGTTGCGGGGTGCGCCGTCCGGCGGGGGTGCGGGTGCGTTGGTCTGGTGCCGGGTGCCGGGTGCCGGGTGCCGGGTGCCGGGGTCTCCGGAGGTCCGTGTCCGGACTGCGCTGCGATCGATTTGCGACTCCGTCGCGTGGTCACCGCGCTTCGCGCGTGCTGCGACGCTTTACGTCCGGACACGCACCTCCTCCGGCCCCGGCCCCCTCCCGCCGGTGGTCGCCTGCCCCGCCGCCCTGGCTGGGAGGTGAACGCCTCACCAGCGTTCTCATCCGCCGCGCCTGGACCACCCACGCCCGCCCGGGGTTCTCAGCCCGGTTGCTTGATGCTCTCGATGATTCGGGCGAAGCCTTCCTCTCCATGGCCCGCGTCAATCTGGCGTTGGACGAGCCGCTGGACCATGGCGACCACCTCGGTGCTGATGCCCTGGTCGGAACTGGCGGCCAGGAGGTCACCGAGGTTGGAGAAGTCGAGGCTCTGCTGCCCTTCGACGGTGTAGTCCCCGCCGTCGATGACCGCGGCGAATCCTTGGAAGGAGCCGGTCATGGCGGTCAGCCAAGGTGTGGCCATGGCAGCGAACTCGCCCGCCGTCACGCCGGCCGGCGCGACCATGGCGGCGCCGTGCATGAATCCGGCGAACATGACGTACATGCCCGCGAGTAGGGCGAGGTCGTACAGGGACGCCAGCCCGGCATCCTCACCGAAGTAGGTACTGGTTCCCCACAGGTCGAGCAGCGGCTTGTACTGATGGAAGACATCGGCCGAACCGCTGTAGAGGATCGATGCCCCAGGCCGGCCGATCATGTGCGGTACGGCCATGATGCCGCCGTCCAGATACACGACCCCGGCTCGGGCGGCCCAGCGGGCCAACTCCCGTGACTGAGCGGGCGACGTCGTGGTCACGTTGACCAGGGTTCGTCCGGCCAGCTCATCGGAGAGCGGATCGAGCACCTCATGGACCGACGCGTGGTCCAGCAGGCATACGATCACCAATCGGCCGGCCCGGACCGCGTCGCCGGCCGTGTCGGCGGCCTTGGCGCCCTGCGCGACGAGGTCGTCCGCCTTCCCCGGTGAGCGGTTCCAGCATGTGGTCGCGTATCCGGCCTTCACCAGGGCGCCCGCGAGAGCGCCGCCCATAGCCCCCAGCCCGAGAACACTCACCTGGACGCTGTTGTCAGTTGTCATTTTTTGACGCTCCCCCTCGTGTTTGTCCTTCGGCTCGATCCTCTCCGCGGCCAGTAAAGTTGGCCAGTACGGACTAATTAGTCGGGTACTCACCCGTGAGTAAGTACCTCTTGGGGGGCGGATGGGAACTTCAGCGCGACGTGGTCCCTATTTCTGTGGCATCGACGCGGCGATGGACGTAGTTGCCGGCAAGTGGAAGTCGCTCATCCTCTGGGAGCTGCACCACCACGGGATCCGCCGGTTCGCCGAGCTTCGACGCGGTCTGCCGGGTGTCAGCGAGAAGATGCTGATTCAACATCTGCGGGAGATGGAGGAAGACGGGCTCGTGCATCGTGAGGTGTACCGCGAGGTGCCACCGAAGGTCGAGTACTCCCTGACGGAGCACGGCGTCTCGCTCAACGCCGCCCTTGCCTCCTTGGGAGAGTGGGGCACCGAACGCATGCGGCGGATCGGGGCCGAAAAAGTCTCCGGCGACGTTGCCGCGACTGCTCGGCAAGTCACGCCGGGTCGTCGGCCAGTTCCGCCACTCCCGTGATGCGGTGCAGGGGGTACGTGCGGACCTCGTCCGCCGTGTGGTCGTAGCCCGTGACATAGCCGCCCTCCACCCGTACCGGGGCGATGACGCGTTGGCTGGCCGCGCCGTCCGCGTTGACGTAGCCGATCCAGACCGCCGAGCCCGTCATGGCGGCGGCCTGGACCGTGGCGAGGGTTTCGGCGGAGGTGGTGCGGGGGAGGGCGCCGTTTCTGGAGGCGGCTGCCGCGGAGGCCAGGGCGGCCGAGCCGGAGCCGGAGGGTTCGGGGACCGGTTTGTGGACGACCGTGGCGGCCAGGTCGCCCGCGCGGATCGCCTTCACCGCCGCGCTGAGCAGCGCCGTGTCCGGGGTGGGGGGTCCGTCAGGGACCGGGGCGGGGGCCGTTCTGGGTGGGGTGCGGTGGGCGTGGGCGCGGGTGATCATGACGTCGCCCTCGGCCGACTCGGCGGCCGGTGCGAAGCCCATGACGCGCAGCCCGTCGAGCAGGGTGACCGCGTCGGCGTGGGCAGCCAGCACGGTCGGGGCGAGGCGGCGCAGCCGCAGGTTCTGGGAGCGTTTGTCGGCCAGGATCTCGTCGAGTACGGCCTCGTCGTCGCAGCGTACGTACGCGGAGGCGGCGCCGACCCGGAGGTGGCCGTGCTTACGGGCCACGTCGTCGATGAGATAGGCGAGTGGCTGGGGAACGGGCGTACGGCTGTGGTTCCTGAGGAAGTCGTGCAGGTCGGAGGCCGACTGTCCGGCGTCGAGGGCGCGGCGTACGGAGCCGGGCGTGAAGCGGTAGACGGTCGCCCCGCCCTTCGACTCGATGTCGGCGGCGATGGCGAGCAGTTCGGCGAGGGGGCGCAGGAGGGGGCCGGGCGCGACGGCGGTGAGGTCGGCCTGGAGGAGGACGTGGTCGAGGGGTTCGGGGAGGAGTGGCGCCAGGGCGCGGGCGGCTCGGAGGCCCGCCGCGGCCGTTTCCGTGAGGGTGCGCGTGCCGGAGGCGGGGTCGTCGGCGGCGTCCGGTGCCAGCAAGGCGCGCGCGTGCGACGAGAGCGCTCCCCGGCCCGTGATGCCCAGCATCTCCGCCTCGTTCAGGGTCCAGGCCGCCAGCCGTGTGCGCAGATCGTCGGGGCGGCCGGCGCCGGACGCGCCGCGCAGGGGGCGTTCCCAGCGCAGCCGGGCGAGCAGCGACTCGGGGTCGGGGGCCGTGCCCTCGGGGAGGGTGGCGAGGAGGTCGAGGATCCGGCGCCGTACCTCGGGCGCGGCGCCGCGGTCCAGATCGGGGCCGAGCGCGGCGAGCGTACGGCCCTTGGAGTCCTGGCTGCCGACCAGACCGGCGGTGCGGGTCGCCGTCAGCCAGGCCGTGGCGAGCCGGGCCCACCGTTCCGGGGCGGGCAGCTCCTGCCAGTCGTCGTAGGCGGGCGTCGGGGCGTACCGTTCGTCGGTTTCGCCGTCGGCCGCCAGCAGTCCGGCCGCGTAGGCGAGTTCGATCCAGAAGGCGGCGATGGACTCGCTGACGTCCAGGGCGGTGGCGGTGCGCTTGAGGTCGCGTACGGACAGACCGCCGGCCCGCAGGACGTTCGGGCCGCCCTCGTTCCAGTCCTTGGCCAGTTCCTCGATGGTGGCGAGCGTCGTGTACGCCTGCCCGGCCGCCGTGTTGTCCACAACCTGTGGACGGGCGCCGGTGCTCGCGTCCGAGGCGCGGGGCGCGACGGCGGGTGCCACGGGCTCCGGCGTACGGTGCGCGCGCCCGGCGCGCAGATGCAGTGCGGCCTCGCGTGGGAGAACGACCGTACGGGTGGTCGCGGGCAGCAGCAGCCCGCGGTCGCGCAGCCACTGCACGGGCGGGGTGGGGCTGGAGGTGACCTCGCCGTAGGGCGGCCCCCACACCAGCCGGTCCAGCACCGAAAGGGCCTCCATGGGCGCGGTGTCGAGCAGCGCCGCCATCCGCGTCCGGTCGGTGAACAGCGCGGTGAGCGAGGCCACCGCGGAGACCGGATCGTGAGTGGAGGACAGCCCGGCGGCGGTCAGGATCTCCTGGAGCCGGCCCGGCGACATGCCCGCGGTGGCCTCGGCGACCGTCGGGCCGAGCCCGGTCGGCGAGGGGTGGGTGGGGGAGGGGGCGAGCAGTTCGCGGGCGGTGCGTACCAGCCGCAGCCGGTCGTCCGCGCCCCAGATCAGCGCACGGTCGCGCAGCGTCGCCACCGCGCGGGGCAGGGCCGCCTCGATCTCCGGGTCGCCCTCGTCGCCGGTCAGCAGCGCCCGCAGCGTGTCGTACGGCGCGGGCTCGGTGGCCACGGCCAGGGCCTCCGCGGTCTGGAGCGTGAACCGGTCGAGCCGTTCCAGCGCCCGTACGACGGAGGCGCGGGTGCCCGCGCGCGTCGCGAGCTGCGAGAGGTCGCTGGGTACGGGATTGAGCAGATCGGGGCGTGCGCGCAAGAGCGCGACGAGCGATCCGTCGCCCTGGGTGCGCAGGGCCTCCGCGAGCGTACGCGGTGGCGTACCGCCGGTTCCTTCTGGCACGTGCGCCTCCTGATCAGGCTTCGCGGGTCCCCATCCGTTCCACGTTAGCCCCTGGGAGGCGCTATGCCCGCGCCCCCGGGCCATGGGGGCGCCGCCGCGCCTTCTTCGTACTGGATGTACGGGCGGATGTACGGGCGGATGTACGGGCCGATGCGCGGGCCGATGTACGCGCGGAATGCGGGTGGAGGTACGGGGTGGACGTACGGGGGTGACTTCGACACGATCGCCTACGGGTATCCGTCGTGATGGCGGCTGCCGGGCGTGCCTGTGCGGAGGACTGTGTGGGGATCGAGAGCGATCAGCTGGTCTATGACTACCTGAGTCGTGTGGGAGACGAGGCTCAGCAGCGGCATCTGCCCTCCGGGGACCGGATGCGGCTGGTGTCGTCGCTGCGGAACGAGATCGACAAGCAGCGGGGGAAGGCCGGCGGGGACAGCCCGGCCGCCGTACGCCGCATCCTGGGGCGGCTGGGGCCACCGGACGCGGTGGTACGGGCCGCCTCCGAGGGCGCCGCGGGCGACGACGCCCCCGCCCGTGCCCCGGAACCGCGGTCCGCGCTGCCGGAGCAGCGGACCCGGCGGCTGAAGGGGGCCAGGAGACTGGTCATCCCGGAGCAGGCGTCGGAGTCGCCCGCCCCCGCGATGCCCGCCGCGTCGCCGCCGCACCTGGCGGGGATGGACGAGCTCGGCCCGACCGGCGGCCCGGGGCCCGACTGGTGGCGGATCGAACCGGGCCCGATGGATCCGATGGGCTCGGCGGAGCAGGTGCCGGGGTTCGTGGGCGGGGTCGAGATCCCCGACATACTCAAGCCACCGCCGAAGGAGAAGCCGGACAAGACGGCGAAGGGTGCCGAAGCCGATAGCGATGACGGAGACGGGAACGGGGACGGGGACGGGGCGGAAGACGCGACGGAGGACGCGGCCGAAGAAGCGGCCGAGGACGCCGGCCGTCGCCGGTGGCGCCCCCGGCTGTCGCGCCGGGGCCGGGGCGCGGAGAAGCGGACCGGCGGACTCTCCCACCCGTTCCTGCTGCTCGCCGCCGCGCTGCTGGTCGCCGGAGCGGCGTTCGGCTCCTGGTTGGCTCTGGCCGGTGGCTGGCTCCTCGCGTACGCCTCCCGCAAGCTCTCCCGCGCGGAAGCCAAATGGGCGGTCTTCGGCCTTCCCGGAATCTCGGCCGCCGGGGGACTGGTCTGGCTCTGGGGCCGGCTGGACGGCCGCTGGGGCGAGACCGTCCCGAAGGACGGGATGGCCGACGCCCTGGCCGGCACCTGGCCGGTGGTGCTCCGCGTGGCGGCGGTGACCTCCGCGCTCTACCTGGTCTGGCGGGCGCGGCGCAAACGGGCGGGGTGAGCCGCGGGGACGAGGGTGGGGTGGGGACGAGGGTGAGGCGGGGCCCGTACCGGGTGTTCTCACCTCCGTACGGGCCCCACCCCCACCCTCACCCCTCCTCGCGCTCCACCCGGATCCACAGCTCAGCGTCCGCCCGCGTCCCGTCCTCGGACAGACGGGTACGGAGGATTTCGGGGCCCGGCACACTCCGGTACGGGTTGGACGGGAACCACTGCGTGTAGACGTCCCGCCACAAGTACTGGAGCGCCTTCGGGAACTCGCCCGAGCTCTCGAAGACCGCCCACGTCCCCGCCGGGACCGTCAGCGTCGCCATCCCCTCGGGCGCCGCGGCCTCGGTCACCACGCCGTGCAGATAGTCGAGTTCGGTGCCCTCCGCGCGGCTCTCGGAGAGGTCGTCGGTGACGGCGACGATCCCGCGCGGCTCCCCGCCGGAAAGCTCCCCGAGCTCTTCCAGCCGCCGGAGCGTGTCCCGGCCGAGGCCCCGGATGAACGAGACGATCGCCGGGTTCATGCCCTCGTGCACGAGCGGGACCCGTGTCTTCGGGCCGACCACCCTGAACTCCGGTTTCCGGACCACCCGGTAGCGCATGTCAGTACTCCCTTCGACGATGAGGCGAAAGGACATCCGTGGCTGGGAGCGCAGCGCCGCGCCGGTCCGCCGGGCCTCGCCGGGACCGACGCCGTGTACGGCACGGAACGCGCGCGCGAACGCCTCGCCCGAGCCGTACCCGTACCGCACCGCGATGTCGAGCAGCGTCCGCTCCCCACCGAGCACTTCGGCGCCGGCGACGGTGAGCCGTCTGCGGCGGATGTACTCGGAGAGCGGCATGCCCGCCAGCGCGGAGAACAGCCGCCGGAGGTGGTACTCCGACGTGGCCGCGATCCGCGCGAGCTCGGCCGCCTCGATCCGCTGGTCGAGGTTCCGCTCGATGTGCTCCATGGCCTGGTTCAGCCGTTCCAGCATCACCGGACCTCCTTCCCTTGCTGATCAGCCACGTTAGGGAGAGGGCACCCCGCCGGACCCGGCAATCCGTGCCCGGTCCTGTCGGGTCGCGCGGGACGTCGCGAAGCGCGGGAGGTTACGAAGCGCGCGAGGAGTCCGGCCGGTACGGCGCGCCCGGCACCACCAGCGGCGACCCCGTCACCGGATCCGGGACCACCACCGACTCCAGGCCGAAGACCTCCCGTACCAGCTCCGCCGTCACGACGTCCCCCGGCCGCCCCTCCGCCACGATCCGCCCCGCCTTCATCGCGACCAGGTGATCCGCGTACCGCGCCGCCTGGTTGAGGTCGTGGAGCACGATCACGACCGTGCGGCCCTGGTCGTGGTTGAGGCGGCGGACCAGGTCGAGCACTTCCACCTGGTGCGCGATGTCCAGGAACGTCGTCGGCTCGTCCAGCAGCAGCAGATCCGTCTCCTGCGCGAGCGCCATCGCGATCCACACCCGCTGGCGCTGGCCGCCCGACAGTTCGTCCACCGACCGGTCGGCGAGCGCCGTCACGTCCGTACGCTCCATCGCGTCCGTCACCGCGCGCTCGTCCTCGTCCGACCACTGCTGCCACCAGTGCTGGTGCGGCTGACGGCCGCGCGAGACCAGGTCGGCGACCGTGATGGCCTCCGGGGCGACCGGTGACTGCGGGAGCAGGCCGATCGACTGCGCGATCTTCCGGGTCGGGATCCGCGCCAGCTCCGTGCCGTCCAGCAGTACGGAACCGCCGCGCGGCTTCAGCAGCCGGCCGAGCGCGCGCAGGGTCGTCGACTTCCCGCAGGCGTTCGGGCCGACGATCACCGACACCCGCCCGTCGGGGACGGCCAGGTCCAGTTCGTGGACGACCGTGCGGTCCTCGTACGCGAGCGTCAGCTCGCGGGCGGTGAGCCTGCTCATGCCTTGCCTCCTGCGGTACGGCCGCGGACGATCAGCCAGATCAGATACGGGGCGCCGACCGCCGCCGTCAGTACACCCACCGGGAGTTCGGTCGGTGACAGCAGCCTGCGGGCCAGCAGATCGGCGAGGACGACGATGACCGCGCCCATCAGCGCCGAACACAGCAGAGGGATCTGCGCGGTACGGGTCATACGGCGGGCGATCTGCGGCGCCAGCAGCGCCACGAAGTCCACCGGACCCGCCGCGCCCGTCGCGACCGACGCCAGCACCACACCGAGCAGGACGAGCCCGAGCCGGACGCGGCCGAGCCGTACGCCCAGCGACGTGGCGGTGTCGTCGTCCATGGAGACCGTGCGCTGCGCGTACGCCGCCCACAGCACCGCGGGCACCAGCGCGAGCAGCAGCCAGCCGAGCGGTGTGGCGGAGTCCCAGCCCCGGCCGTTGAGCGAGCCGGTCATCCATACCTGGGCCTGCTGGGCGACCAGATAGTCGCCCTTGGTCAGGAACAGCGTGGTGAGGGAGCGCAGGGCGATCGCGAAGCCGATGCCGATGAGCACGAAGCGCGTGGCGTGCAGCCCGCCGCGCCAGGCGAAGACATACACCAGCGCCGCCGCGATGATGCCGCCCGCCACGGACAGATACGGAAGGACGGTGTACGAGGTGACGCCGAAGGTCATCGCGCCGACCGTGAGCACGCTCGCGCCCTGGCTGATGCCGATGATGTCGGGGCTGGCGAGCGGGTTGCGGGCGACGGTCTGGATCAGCGCGCCCGCGATGCCGAACGCGAGCCCGACCAGCAGCCCGACCACCATGCGCGGCAGCCGCAGCGTGCCGACCACCAGCTCGTTCGACGAGGTCTGTCCGAGGAGCACCTTCAGGACCTCGGACGGTGCCACGAAGCTCTCGCCGACGCTCAGATACGCCACGCACACGGCCGCCAGCGCGACGGCGAGCACGACCGCCACGGCCGCCGCCCGCCGGTGCAGCAGGAACGAGGCGCGTCCGATCCGTACCGGCGTATAGCCCGCCGGGCGCGTCCTGCCCGCCCCGGCGACGCGCTCCGGGGCCTCCTTGAGGGCCGTCGTCATGCCGGCACCGCCTTCCGGCGTACGAGAGCGACCAGGAACGGCACCCCGATCAGGGCCGTCATCACACCCGCCGGGACCTCGCTCGGCGGGAAGACGATCCGCCCGATGACATCGGAGACCAGCAGCATCACGGGCCCGATCAGGGCCGCCATCGGAAGCACCCAGCGGTGGTCCGAGCCGACGATCGCACGGGCGATATGCGGAACGGCGAGACCGATGAAGGCGATCGGTCCCGCCGCCGCGACCGCCACTCCGGTCAGTACGGTCGCGCCGAGGCCGCCGACGATGCGGACGGCCGCGACGTTCCGGCCCAGGCTCTTCGCCACGTCCTCGCCGAGGGCCAGGGCGTCCAGGCCACGGGCCACGGATATCACCAGTACGGTGCCGAGCAGCAGGAACGGCCAGATCTGCCCGGCCACTTCGGCGTCCCGGCCCGAGATCGCGCCGACCTGCCAGAAGCGGAACTCGTCCAGCGTCGCCGCGCTCGTCGTCAGGACCCCCATCGTCACGGACACCAGCAGCGCGTTGATCGCCGCGCCGCCGAGGGCGAGTTTGACCGGGGTCGCGCCGCCGCGTCCGCTGGAGGCGATCGCGTACACCGCCACCGACGCCACCGCCGCGCCCGCGAACGCGTACCAGACATAGCCGGAGAGCGTGTGCACCCCGGCGAAGGCGATGGCCAGGACGACGCCCACGGAGGAGCCCTGGCTGATGCCGAGGATGCCGGGGTCGGCGATCGGGTTGCGGGTGATGCCCTGGAGGACGGTGCCGGCCAGGGCGAGCGCGGCGCCGACCATCAGCCCGATCAGTGTGCGCGGCACCCGCAGTTGGCGGATGACCTCGGCGTCGTCGCCGCGGCCCCCGTGCAGCAGCGCGTCGATGACGGCGGAGGGGGCGACGGCGCGCGCCCCGACCGCGAGACTCAGCAGGACCGAGAGCAGCACGGCCACGACGGCTGCCGCCGTCCAGCCGATACGGCGGGCGACCAGGGCGTGTCTGGTGCTGTGGATCGGCGGGGCGGCGGTTGGCATCGGAACCTATCGGACGGTGCGGCGGACGGTGCGGCGGACGGTGCGGCGGACGGGCGAGGACGGACGAGCGGTGGTTAGGTTTGGCTAAGTCTAAGCACCCGGTTCCGGCCATCCGCCGGGGCCCGACGCCCCTACGGGCGGCCCGGAGCCTGGGCACAATGGCCCCATGGCTTCCCTCACGGCTCGGCAACCGCTCACCGTCGGCTTCGACCTCGATATGACCCTGATCGACTCACGGCCCGGGATCCGCGCCGTCTATCAGGCGCTCTCCGAGGAGACCGGGGTCCCGATCGACGCCGATCTCGCGGTCACCCGGCTCGGGCCGCCGCTCGAACAGGAGCTGGCGCACTGGTTCCCCGAGGAACGGGTCGCCGAAGTGGCCGACCGCTACCGGGAGATCTATCCCACATACGCGATCCCGCCGACGCGGGAGATGCCCGGTGCCCGGGAGTCAGTCACCGCCGTCCAGGAGCTGGGCGGGCGCGCGATCGTCATCACGGCCAAGCACCAGCCGAACGCCGAGCTGCACCTCACCCACCTCGGGATCGAGCCGGACGTGGTGGTCGGCTGGCTGTGGGCCGAGGCCAAGGGCGAGGCGCTGCGGGAGTACGACGCGTCGGTGTTCGTCGGCGACCACATCGGTGATGTGCGAGGGGCGCGTACGGCGGAGGCGCTGTCCGTCGCCGTACCGACCGGGCCGTGCGACGAGCAGGCGCTGCGCGCGGCGGGAGCCGAGGTGATCCTGTCCGACCTGACGCTCTTCCCCGCCTGGTTCCAGGGTTACGCGGCCGGCCTGGCCCGCCGGCGCTGAGCGGCGATCGAGCGCAGCACACCCGCGGCGGCGATCAGGAAACCCACTCCCATCAGCATGCAGACGGCATAGGCGATGGACGGGAAGGGCTCGGAGCCGAGGAACAGCGGAGCGACGGTGATCAGGGTGGCGATCGCGCCGACGATGAAGACGATCGCGCCGATACGGACCAGCCCGTCGCCGGGTCCGGCCTCTTCCGTCGCACGGGGTTCAGGAGTAGCAGTCACGCCACCAGGGTAGTTCCCTGCGGAAAGCAGCGGACAGGAACCGTCCGGCGACGTCTTGTCACCAGCCTCTGGACCATTAGCCTTGGTGGTGGCGGGTCGATGGACCCGCTGTAGTGCTATCCAGAGCCGTTTTCGCGCGCCAGGGGGTGTCGACATCCTCCGGCGCCCCCAACGAGTACGAGGACGAGGACAGACGTGCCTACCGGCAAGGTCAAGTGGTTCAACAGCGAGAAGGGCTTCGGCTTTCTCTCCCGCGACGACGGCGGAGACGTCTTCGTGCACTCGTCGGTCCTCCCCGACGGAGTCGACGCGCTCAAGCCAGGCCAGCGCGTGGAGTTCGGCGTGGTGGCGGGACAGCGGGGGGACCAGGCGCTCTCGGTGACCGTCCTCGACCCGACGCCCTCGGTCGCGGCGGCCCAGCGCCGCAAGCCCGACGAACTGGCCTCGATCGTCCAGGATCTGACGACGCTGCTGGAGAACATCACGCCGATGCTGGAGCGCGGGCGCTACCCCGACAAGGCGCAGGGCGGGAAGATCGCCGGTCTGCTGCGCGCGGTGGCCGACCAACTGGACGTGTGACCGGGGCGGGTGAGCCTGCCGGATGGTTCAGACGAAACGCAGCGCGTCGTGGCCGAGGGGCGGTACAAGCCCCTCGGCCGCGGCGCGGGTGAGCAGCCCGCGGACCGCCGCGTAGCCGTCCTCGCCCAGATCCGCGGTGAACTCGTTGACGTACAGCCCGATGTGCTGGTCCGCCACCGCCGGGTCCATCTCCTGGGAGTGCGCCAGCACGTACGGCCGTGAGGTCTCCGGATCGTCCCAGGCCATCCGTACCGACCTGCGGATCGACCCGGCCAGCAGCTGAAGCGCCTCGGTGCCCAGCGAACGCTTCGCGATGATCGCGCCGAGCGGGATCGGCAGCCCGGTCGTGGACTCCCAGTGCTCGCCCATGTCGGCGAGGCGGTGCAGCCCGTAGTCCTGGTACGTGAAGCGCGCCTCGTGGATGACGAGTCCGGCGTCCACCTTGCCGTCGCGTACCGCGGGCATGATCTCGTGGAAGGGCAGCACGACGACCTTGCCCACCCCGCCGGGGAGCACATCGGCCGCCCACAGCCGGAAGAGCAGATAGGCCGTGGAGCGCTCGCTCGGTACGGCGACGGTCCCGCCGGTCAGATCGGCGCCCGGCTCCCTCGTGAGCACCAGCGGGCCGCAGCCCCGGCCCAGCGCGCCGCCGCAGGGCAGCAGGGTGTACTCGTCCAGGACCCAGGGCAGCACGGCGTACGAGACCTTCAGTACGTCGAACTCCCCGCGCTCCGCCATGCCGTTGGTGATGTCGATGTCCGCGAACGTGACGTCGATGTCGGGCGCGCCGGTGACCCTGCCGTGTGCCCACGCCTCGAAGACGAAGGTGTCGTTGGGGCAGGGCGAGTAGGCGATCTGCAGCGGCTGCGGGGTCATGACGGCTCCTCGAATACGGGGGTGAGCAGCGTGAACGCGTACCGCAGCGCGTCCAGCGCCTCGCCGATCCGCCAACTGGCGCGGTCGCGCGGGCCGACGGTGTTGGAGATCGCGCGGATCTCGGCGCACGGTACGGAGTGGGCGGCGGCGGCCTCCGCGACCCCGAAGCCCTCCATCGCCTCGGCGGCGGCGCGCGGATGACGCGCGGTCAGCTCGGCGGTACGGGCGGCCGTGCCGGTCGCGGTGGTGACGGTGAGGACGGGCGCGAGAAGCGAGTGGACCCGCGGATCGGCGTCCAGGACCTTCGACAACCGGGCGGTCAGCGCGGCAGGCGGCCGGTGGACGCTACGGCCGAAACCCAGCTCCTCGACCGGCAGATAGCCGTCGGGGGTCTCGGCGCCCAGATCCGCGGCGATGATCGTGTCCGCGACGACGAGCGAGCCGAGCGGCGCGTGGGGCGCGAAGCCGCCGCCGATACCGGCGGAGATGACCAGATCGTACGGCGGGTCGTACGGCGAGGCCGCCAGCGCCGTCGCCGTGGCGACCGCGGCCGCTGCCGGTCCCGCGCCGCCCGCCAGGACCTCCACCACCGGTATCCGCACGGACCCCGGCCTCGGCGTGAACTGCGCGTGGGTCGTCATCTCGTACCCACCCGTCAGCTCCCGGACACCGGCGCCCGCGAACCGGCCGAGGCCCGCGGCGACGGAGTCCGCCTCCGCGGCCACCGCCGTGACGACAAGTACACGCATGGCGGGAGCCTCCAGTGGTGCCCGGCCTCCGGGGCCGTACCGGCCGCCGGATCACCGGGTCGGTCAGGACTGCTTCTTGAACTCGAAGTGCCAGATGCCGGTCAGCGTCTTGCCGTTGGTCTCCACGATGCTGACCTGAGTGTCGCTCGTGGTCTCGCCGGTCTGGGTGGAGAAGAACGCGTTGCCGGGGATGGTCCGGTAGGTCTTCTTGTACGGCTCCTGCTCGGCCTGCTGGCCGTTGATGAAGAGCGTCCAGCCGTGCTCGGCGATCGTCGGGTCGACGCCGAAGTGGACCTTGTCGTCCATCGAGATCTCGACGACCTTGTCCGCCTTCTTGTTCAGGCAGGGCTGGATGTCGGCGGTCTTGATCGCCTTGCCGTCGTTGTAACAGGCGGCCTCGGTGTTGATCGAGTTGTCACCGACCGTCACGGTCGCGAGCGGCGTCGGCTTTTCACAGGCGGCGAGGACGAGGAGTCCGGCGGACACCGCACCGAGGGCGACACCGGCCCGGCGGTACCTACCAGAGAAGAACGCAACGGTCATGGGGCGAAGGCTATCGGTCGCCCGCGCCCACGCCGCGAGGGGGTACGGCGAGCCGTCGACCGGGGTGGCCCGGCCGGTGTCACGCGACGCGCGCGTGCGCCGTGCCGCGACGGGCCGCGGTCAGCAGCCCGCGCGCGGCGATGACCGCCCCGATCCCGACGATCGCCGCGGCGACCGACATCCCCAGCACGCCGTTGAGCGGCAGCGCGATCCCGATCGCGCCGCCCACCACCCAGGACATCTGGAGCAGCGTCTCGGAGCGGGCGAAGGCGGAGGTCCGTACCTGCTCCGGGACGTCCCGCTGGATCACCGCGTCCAGGGACAGCTTCGACAGGGCCTGGGTGAATCCGGCCACCGCGCACAGCACCGCCATCATCAGGCCGCCGAAGAGCAGCGCCGCGACGATCGCCGCGGTGAGGGCGACGCCCAGGACGGTGGCGATGATCAGTTCCGGACCGCGGGCCTTCAACCAGGCGCCCACCGCCGTCCCCAGGGCGTTGCCCGCCCCGGCGGCCACGCCCACGATGCCCAGGGAGACGACGGCGCTGTGACCGAAGAGCGGATGCTCGCGCAGCAGGAAGGCGAGGAAGAAGGTCAGAAAGCCGGAGAGGGCGCGATGGGACGCGTTCGCCTGGAGGCCGTGCAGCACCGCCGGGCCGACCGTACGCAGCGAGGGCTTCCGCTTCTCCCCCTGGACGACCGTGACCAGCCGTGCCCTGCGCTCGCCCTTCGCGGAGTCCACCTTGCGCGGCAGCGTGAACGCCAGGAACGTTCCGGCGAGAAAGATCAGGCACGCGCCGTACAGCGGCCACCTCGGACCGATCTGGTGCAGCCCCGCGCCGATCGGCGCCGCCACACCGGTGGCCAGCAGCCCGGCCAGCGTGACCCGGGAGTTGGCCCGCACCAGCGAGAAACGGGGCGGCAGCAGCCGGGGTACGACCGCGCTGCGGACCACCCCGTACGCCTTCGATGCCACGAGCACCCCGAGCGCGGCCGGATACAGCTCCAGGCTGCCCGTCATGACGGCGGTCGACATCAGGATCGCGAGCGCGGCCCTGGTGAACATGGCGCAGGCCATGGCGGCGCGGCGGCCGTGCGGGAGACGGTCGAGGAGCGGGCCGATGACGGGCGCGAGCAGTGTGAAGGGCGCCATCGTGACCGCGAGATACAGCGCGACGCGGCCCCGCGCCTCGTCCGTCGGCACGGAGAAGAAGACCGTGGACGCGAGAGCGACGGTGATCATGACATCGCCCGCGCCGTTCACGGCGTGCAGCTCGATCAGCTTGCCGAGCCCCGACTCTCCCGCGCCGTGCGCGTGGGTGGCCTTGCGGATCCCTCTCGCCCCGGCCGTCAGAGGGAGCCGCAGGGCATGACCGATGGCCCGCCCGGTCCTCCGGACCGGGCCGGCCGTATGCGTGTCGGACGATCTCACGGCTGCCACCTCGTCATAGTGCCCCAAGGCCCCCTGGCGCGAACCGATTCCGAGCGTGACGGGGCCGTGACGGTGCCATGAAGGACGAGCCGGCGCGGGTCACCGGCGAGCCGGGGACAGTTCACCGGCCGGTACCGGAGCGGTGGCGGTCCGGAGCTGGAGCGGTGGGCGGGCCCGGAATCTCTCCCGGGTGGTCTCCCGGGTGGATCCGAACACATTGTCGGCCTCCCACCATGGGGTTCCTCCGGGTCACGGCCTGGTTGCGGTGTGGTCCGAAGTCCGGGAAAGGCGGCGTGCAGGTGGGCGGGGGGCGAGAGAGGGGGTAGCGTGCGTAGCGCGCCACCGGCGGTTGTTCTCGGCCGCGCGCCTCTTCGTCATCCCGCAGAATGGATAACGATAGGTGTGCCCGAGGAGACATCGGGCGTGGACGTCGATGCGGCCCTCTGGTCCGCTCCGCCCTCGGCTCGTACATCGCGAATCGGCCGGCGCACCCGTGAGACGGCGTAGGAGAGAAGCGAGACCTGTGAGTGCTGCGACGACGCGAAGCCGAACCCCCGACCGCCTGTGCGCCGAGGCGGTAGACCTCGCCAGGTCGGCTGCCGAGGAGGCCGCCGCGCCCGGGGTCGTCGGGGAACATGTCTCGGTGGTGGCGGACGGGGACCGGGTCGTCACGCACTTCTTCGAGTGCAAGGAGCTCGGCTACCGGGGCTGGCGCTGGGCGGTGACGGTGGCGCGGGCATCCCGCGCGAAGGTCGTCACGCTGGACGAAACGGTGCTGCTGCCAGGACCCGATGCCCTGCTGGCCCCCGAGTGGGTGCCCTGGAGCGAACGGCTGCGCCCCGGCGACATGGGCCCCGGCGATCTGCTGCCCACAGAGGCCGAGGATCTGCGGCTTGAGCCCGGCTACTCCGGCGCGGACGCCCCGCCGCCGAACTCGGTGCTGCCGGATGTGGTGACTCCGCAGAACCTCGCGGACCTCGTCGAAGCGGAGGACGCGGGTCCGGAGACCGCAGAACCGGCCGACCGCGCGACGGACACCTCGCCCGCGCCCGAGCGTGGCTCGATCGCGGCGGTCGCCGAGGAACTCGGCATGCGCCGGGCCCGGGTGCTGTCGCGCTACGGGCTGCACGCGGCGGCGGACCGCTGGGACGAGGCGTTCGGCGCGAAGACCCCGATGGCACAGGCGGCGCCCGCGCCATGCGTGACTTGCGGCTTCCTGCTGCCTTTGGCCGGCTCCCTGCGGCAGGCCTTCGGCGTCTGCGCGAACGAGTTCTCACCGGCGGACGGGCGGGTCGTCTCGCTTGCGTACGGGTGCGGGGGGCACTCCGAGGCGGCGGTGATGCCGAAGCCGCCGGGGCGGGCGGCGCCGGTACTGGACTCGATGGCGACGGACGCGTTCCCGCTGAGGCCGTCGCCGGACAGCGGGTCGGTGATCACGACGGAGGACGCGTCGGAGGATTTGGGCCACTCGTAGCGGAGGTGCGTGTCCGGACTGCGCTGCGATCGATTTGCGACTCCGTCGCGTGGTCACCGCGCTTCGCGCGTGCTGCGACGCTTTACGTCCGGACACGCACCTCCTCCGACCCCGACCCCCTCCCGCCGCAGACCACGCGGCCGTGCGCGAGGGCAGGCGGGAGAGGCGGCGGCACCCGGTCCACCAGGGCAGCGAGCGGGCGGACCACCGGGCCGCACCAGCCCACTCACCTCTGCCGGACCGGCGAGTGGCCGGGGCCACCGTCACGCACCCACCCCTTCACCCCCACTGGGGCGGCGATCGGGTCGACCCACCGACGGGAGGGGGTCGGGGTCGTAGGAGGTGCGTGTCCGGACACTAAAGCGTGATTTGTGGCGCGCGACCGCCCGTGTCCTGACTGTGGCCGGACTCGCGCCGTAAATCATGCCGTCCGGACATGTACCTCCGGAGGCCCCGGCACCCGGCACCAGCCGCACGCACCCGCACCCCCGCCGGACGGCACACCCCGCACCCCCGCCGGACGGCACACCCCCGCCGGAGGCGCACCCCACACCCCCCGTCGGACCGCGCCGCGCGATACCTTCGGCCCGCACGTACGCGACAGCGAAAGAGCGGAGTCACAGCGTGAGCGTCAGGACCACCGAAGGGGCCGACCCGTTCGGGACGGCTCGGCTGCGGCGTGGGGTGCTCGATGCCTGGGGCGCCAGCCCCGCGCGGTTCCGGGAGGACGCCAACGCCGAGGAAGACCTCGCGCTCGGCGGCTACCGCGACCGGCTCGTCATCGAGCTGGCCCAGAACGCCGCCGACGCCGCCGCCCGCGCCGGTGTGCGGGGACGGCTCAGGCTGACCCTGCGGCCCGGCGGCGCGGACGGCAACCCCGAGAGCCCCGCCGTACTCGTCGCCGCCAATACGGGCGCGCCGCTCGACGCGACCGGCGTCGAGTCGCTCAGTACGCTGCGCGCCTCGGCCAAGCGCGAGGGGCACGAGAGCGCCGTGGGCCGGTTCGGCGTCGGGTTCGCGGCCGTGCTCGCCGTCAGCGACGAACCCGCCGTCATCGGACGGCACGGCGGGGTCCGCTGGTCCCTCGCGGAGGCCCGTGAGCTGGCCGGGCGGGCCGCGCAGGCGAGCCCCGGGCTCGGGGACGAGCTGCGGCGCCGCGACGGACACGTACCGCTGCTGCGGCTCCCGCTGCCGGCGGAGGGCACGGCACCGGAGGGGTACGACACCGTCGTCATCCTGCCGTTGCGGGACGGCACCGCCGCCGATCTGGTGGCGCGGCTCCTCGCCGAGGTCGATGACGCGCTGCTGCTGACGCTCGCCGGACTCGCCGAGGTCGTGATCGAAACCCCCGACGGGGTACGGGTGTTGCGCCGGTCGCAGGACGGGCCGTACATCGACGTGGACGACAGCGCGGACGGCGCCACGCACCGCTGGCGGGTCGTCGGCCATCACGGCGCGACGCCGCCCACGCTGCTCGAAGGGCGGCCCGTGGAAGAGCGGCTGCGGCCCCACTGGTCCGTCACCTGGGCCGTGCCCGTGGACGCCGAGGGTGCCCCGGCCCGCCCCCGTACCGCGCCCGTCGTGCACGCGCCGACGCCCACGGACGAACCGCTCGGCGTGCCCGCGCTGCTGATCGCCTCGCTGCCGCTCGACACCACACGGCGCCATCCCGCGCCGGGACCGCTCACCGACTTCCTGGTCGGGAAGGCGGCCGACGCGTACGCGGAGCTTCTGGGCGGCTGGGAGCCGGTCTCGACCGGCACCATCGATCTGGTGCCCGGTCCGCTCGGAAAGGGCGAGCTGGACGGCCGGCTGCGGGCCGCGATCCTGGAGCGGCTGCCCCGGGTGGCCTTCCTGGCCCCGGCGGCTCCGAGTGAGGAGCTGACCGCGCTGCGGCCGTTCGAGGCGGAGGTCGTGGAGGGCGCGGGCGCCGACACCGTGAGCGTGCTGGCGGAGGTGCTGCCGACGCTGATGCCCGCCGGGTTGGAGCGGCGGGTGGAGCTGCGCACGCTGGGCGTCGGGCGGCTGCCGCTCGGTGAGGCCATCGAGCGGATCGCGGGCGCCGAGCGGCCGCCCGCCTGGTGGTGGCGGCTCTACGAGTCGCTGGCGGGCGTCGATCCCGAGCGGCTGTCCGGGCTGCCGGTGCCGCTGGCCAATGGGCGTACGACGATCGGGCCGCGCCAGATCCTGCTGCCGCTGCCGGACGCCGCCGGGTCGGCCGAGCTCGCGCGGCTCGGGCTGAAGGTGGCGCACCCCGAGGCCACGCATCCGCTGCTGGAGAAGCTGGGCGCGCTGCCCGCCACGCCTCGTGCCGTACTGACGACCCCGCAGGTACGCGCGGCGGTCGCCGCTTCGCTGGACGCGGGCGAGGTCTGGGACGAGGACGCCGACACGCCCGACGCGGAGGAGCTGGCCGAGATCGTGCTCGGCCTCGTACGGGACGCCGGTCTGGAGGCGGGGGACGAGCCGTGGCTCGGCGCGCTGGCGCTGACCGACGAGGACGGCGAGCCGGCGCCGGCCGGTGAACTGGTACTGCCCGGCAGCTCGTTCGCTTCGGTGCTGCGCGAGGACGAACTAGCCTTCTGTGACACGGAGTTGGCCGAGCGCTGGGGCGAGCAGCCGCTCGCCGCGTGCGGCGTCCTGGCGGACTTCGCGCTCGTACGGGCCACGGACGTGGTGCTGGACCCCGATGAACTGGAGCCCCGCGAGGGGGACTTCGCCGAGCCGGACGACGCCGGACTGCTGGACGCGGTCGATGTGTGGTGCGAGGACGTACTGGACCGGCTGCCCCAGACGCCCGTACCGCCGGTCGCGACCGAGATCGTGGCCGTACGGGACCTGGATCTGGTCGATGACGACGCGTGGCCGCGCGCGCTGGCGCTGCTGGCACGGCCGCCGCTGCGGGACGCGCTGACCCAGTCCGTACGGGTGCTGCTGCCGGACGGTACGACGGAGACGGTGCGTTCGTACACCGCGTGGTGGCTGCGCGACCATCCCGTACTCGACGGGCGCCGCCCGGCCGGACTGCGCGCGGCGAGCGGTGACCCGCTGCTGGCGGGGCTGTACGACTCCGTGGACGCGACGGGCTTCGACGACGCGCAGGTGCTGCGGGCGCTGGGGGTGCGGACCTCGGTCGCCGCGCTGCTGGACGAGCCGGGCGGCGCGGCGGAGCTGCTGGGGAGGCTGGCCGACCCGGAGCGGGAGGTGAGCCCGGAGCAGCTGCACGGGCTCTACACGGCGCTCGCGGATCTCGATCCCGAGCAGGTGACGCTCCCGGACGAGCTGCGGGCGGTCGTGGACGGCGAGGTGCGGGTGGCCGACGCGGCGGACGCGGTGATCGCGGACGCGCCCGATCTGCTGCCGCTGGCGGGCGGGCTGCCGCTGCTGCCGGTGTCACCGACCCGGGTGGCCGAGCTGGCCGAGCTGCTTCAGGTACGGCGGCTGAGCGAGGTGATGGCCGGCGCGGCGGAGGTCACCACGGAGGGCGAGGAGCACACGGTCCCGGACTCGGTCCGCGTACTGCTGGGCGCGGGCACCCCCGACACGTATGTGGAGCACGAGGAACTTCTCGCGGGCGGTGTCGAGCTGGACTGGCGCCGTACGCCGGACGGGGTGGTGCACGCGGCGACGGTGGAGGGTGTGGCGGCGGGGCTCGCCTGGGCGACGGGGCAGTGGCCGCGGCGCTTCGAGGTGGCGGCGCTGCTGGAGGATCCGTCGCGGACGGCGGAGCTGGCCAGGGACCGCTGGTTCGACTGACGGTTCGACTGACGGGGTGGGGTGGGCTGGGGTGGGGACCTACGCCGCGAATCTGCGGCCCACCCATCGCCAGCAGAACTCCAGCGCCGCCGACGCCACCACCGCGATGCCGACCGCCGTCCACGGCATCGTCGTACCCACCAGTTTCAGCGCGAAGAAGTGCTGGAGCCACGGCACGGCCAGCACCACCAGGAACGCGGCCCCCATCGACACCACCAGGCAGATCCGCCACCAGGTGTAGGGGCGCGCGACGATCGCCAGGACCCACATGGAGACCAGGAACAGCGTGAGCGTGGCCGCGCTGGTCTCCGCGTTCAGGGCGTCGGGGCCGGAGTAGTGGCTCCGGGCCAGCAGATACGTGACGAAGGTGGCGATCGCCGCGATGATGCCCGAGGGGATCGCGTACCGCATCACCCTGCGTACGAAGTTCGGCCGCGCGCGCTCGGTGTTCGGGGCCAGCGCCAGGAAGAACGCCGGGATGCCGATCGTCAGCGTGGAGAGCAGCGTCAGATGGCGCGGCAGGAACGGGTACTCCACCTGGAAGCAGGCCACCAGGACCGCGAGCAGCACCGAGTAGACCGTCTTCGTCAGGAAGAGCGTCGCCACGCGCGTGATGTTGCCGATGACCCGGCGGCCCTCGGCGACCACCGACGGCAGCGTCGAGAAGCTGTTGTTCAGCAGCACGATCTGGGCGACGGCGCGCGTCGCCTCCGAGCCCGAGCCCATCGAGACGCCGATGTCCGCGTCCTTCAGAGCCAGGACGTCGTTGACGCCGTCCCCGGTCATCGCGACCGTATGCCCGCGTGACTGGAGCGCGCCGACCATGTCGCGTTTCTGCTGCGGGGTGACCCGGCCGAAGACCGCTCCGGAGTCGAGCGCGTCGGCCATCTCCGCCCGCTCGGCGGGCAGGTGCCGGGCGTCGACCGTGTGCTCCGCGCCCGGCAGGCCGAGCTTTCCGGCCACCGCGCCGACCGAGATCGCGTTGTCGCCGGAGATGACCTTGGTGGCGACGTCCTGTTCCGCGAAGTACGCGAGGGTGTCGGCGGCGTCGGGCCGCAGCCGCTGTTCCAGGACGACGAGCGCGGTCGCGCGGGCCCCGGACGCGGCGTCGGGCGCGTCGAGCTCATTGTCGGTACGGGCGAGCAACAGGACGCGCAGGCCCTGCCGGTTGAGGTGGTCGATCTCGGCGAGCGCCGGATCGTCGGAGGCCAGCAGGACGTCGGGCGCGCCGAGCAGCCAGCGGGCGGACTCCCTGCCGGATTCCCCGAAGGTGCCCTCCCCGCCGGATTCCCCGAAGGTGCCCTTCTCGAAGGCCGCCTCACTGAAGGCGGCGCCGCTGTACTTGCGCGCGGAGGAGAAGGGCAGCGCCTTCGCGACGGGCCACCGCCCGCTCTCGTCGCGGTAGGCGTCGATGATCGCCTGGAGGCTGGCGTTGGGGCGCGGGTCCGACCGCCCGATCGCGCCGAGGACCTGCCGTACGTACGTCACGTCCGCGCCGTTCAGCGGTCGCAGCTCGCGGACGTCCATACCGCCCTCGGTGAGCGTGCCCGTCTTGTCGAGACAGACGACATCGACGCGGGCCAGCCCCTCGATCGCGGGCAGCTCCTGAACCAGGCACTGCTTGCGGCCGAGCCGGATGACCCCGATCGCGAAGGCGACGGAGGTCAGCAGGACGAGCCCTTCGGGGATCATCGGGACGATGCCGCCGACCGTCCTGGCGATGGAGTTCTTGAAGTCGTTCTGTTTGACGACGAGCTGGCTGATGATCAGTCCGAGGGCGGTCGGGATCATCATCCACGTGACGTACTTGAGGATCGTGCTGATGCCGTTGCGCAGCTCGGAGTCGACCAGCGTGAAGCGGGACGCCTCCTCCGCGAGCTGCGCGGCGTAGGCGTCGCGCCCGACCTTGGTCGCCCGGAACGCGCCGCCGCCCGCGACCACGAAGCTGCCGGACATCACCTGGTCGCCGGGGCGTTTCAGCACCGGATCGGCCTCGCCGGTCAGCAGCGACTCGTCGACCTCGATGCTGTCGGCCTCGACCATCTCGCCGTCGACCACGACCTTGTCACCGGGGCCCAGCTCGATGAGGTCCCCGAGGACGATCTCGCTGGTGGAGATCTCGGCGGCGACTCCGTCACGCCGTACGGTCGGCTTCGCCTCGCCGATGACCGCGAGCCCGTCGAGGGTCCGCTTGGCGCGCCACTCCTGGATGATGCCGATACCGGTGTTGGCGATGATCACGAAGCCGAAGAGGGTGTCCTGGATCGGCGCGACGAAGAACATGATCACCCAGAGGACGCCGATGATCGCGTTGAAGCGGGTGAAGACGTTGGCGCGGACGATCTCGGAGAGGGAACGGCTGCTGCGGACCGGGACGTCGTTGACCTCGCCGCGGGCGACGTGCCGCGCCACCTCGGCGGCGGTCAGGCCGCTGTGGCGGCCGCTGGGCCGGGGCGGTCTCATGGGGTGTACGGGGTCGAGTTCGGCGCCCGCGTCGATGGCCCGACCGGTCGGGCCAGTTGGGTCGGTCGAGCCGACCGGGCCGGACGGGCCGGTTGGGTCGGACGAGCCGGTCGGGCCGTGAGATCCGCGGCCGTGCGGCTCGGGGCCATCGGGCTCGGGGCCGTCGGTGTCGATCTTCGCCCGCTGCGTCATGGTTCCGACGGTACGGCCGGTGGGGCGCGTTCACCCGCCGGCCAGGGGGAAGATCCGACCCGGGGACGAGGCGGATCGTCCCCTGGCAGTACGCGAGGGGGGTGGGGGATGAGACTTTCGCCGGGGGTGGGTCGGGGTTCCCGCTGTCAGGGAAGCGGATCGGGGGAGCTGGTCAGGGGGCGCCGTCCGTCCGGTCAGTCCGGTCAGTCCGGTCCGTATGGCCTGTCCGGTCCGTATGGCCTGTTCGGTCCGTGTGGTCTGTCCGGTCCGTTCCGTCCGCCTTGCCCGCCGCCGCGGCTGCCGCGCGCTTGATCGCCGCGTCCCGTCCCCGTACGTACCAGATCCCGATGAGCCCGAGCCCGCCGCCGGCCAGACAGGTCCAGAGCCACCAGGTGTGCCCGTGGTCGCTGAACCAGCCGTAGAACGGGAGCTGAAGAAGGAAGAGGGCGAACCAGATGATCGTGCCGCCCGTGATGGTGCCGACTACCGGCCCCTCCAGGGGCTCGGGCGCCGCACGCCGGGGAGTTCCCGTCCAAGAACCGGTCATGCCCGTCAGTCTATGCGGGGCAGGCGGAGGGCCTGAGCGGGCCCGATGAGGTGTGGGCCGGGGCGCCGGGGAGGTGGGCCACGCAAGGGTCTACGCGCGGAGATAGCGATCTTCGACTCATGTATTCATACTGAAACGGTTTCTGGCTGACTGGTTTTGTTCGTTTGAATGTCCAAGTCCGGCTGGATTTTGCTCGCTCATCCGCTCTTTGTTCTGTCCTTTTCTGTCCTTGCTGTCTCCTTCGTATGACGACTGAGGTTCCGCATGCCCCCCTCGGCCACCGCCCCGGTCGGTTCCGATGCCCAGCCGCCGCCCCCCGGGCAGCCGTCCGGCGGGCTGGACCGGTTCTTCAAGATCTCGGAGCGCGGCTCCACCGTCGGCCGTGAGGTACGTGGCGGCTTCGCCACCTTCTTCGCGATGGCGTACATCATCGTGCTGAACCCGATCATTCTCGGTAGCGCGAAGGACATGTACGGGCATCAGCTCGACAACGGTCAGCTGGTCACCGCGACCGTGCTGACCGCGGCCTTCTCCACGCTGCTGATGGGGGTCATCGGCAATGTACCGATCGCCCTGGCGGCCGGCCTCGGCGTCAATACCGTCGTAGCCCTCCAGCTCGCCCCCAGGATGAGCTGGCCGGACGCGATGGGCATGGTCGTACTCGCCGGTCTCGTGGTGATGCTGCTGGTGGCGACCGGTCTGCGGGAGCGCGTCATGAGCGCCGTGCCGCCCGGGCTGCGCAAGGGCATCGCGATCGGTATCGGTCTCTTCATCATGCTGATCGGGCTGGTCGACTCCGGCTTCGTCTCGCGTATCCCGGACATCGCCCAGACCACCGTGCCGCTCCAGCTCGGCTCCAACGGGCATCTGCACGGCTGGCCGGTACTGGTCTTCGTCATCGGGGTGCTGCTCACGCTCGCGCTGATCATCCGTAAGGTGCCGGGCGCGATCCTGATCTCCATCGTGGCGATGACGGTCCTGGCGATGGTCATCGACGCGGTCGTGAAGGTGCCCAGCTGGGGTCTGACGACCCCGAAGTGGCCGGGGAACCCGGTCTCCACCCCGGATTTCGGTCTGGTCGGTGACTTCAGCCTGTTCGGCGGCTTCGAGAAGGCCGGCGTCCTGACCGGTGTGCTGTTCGTCTTCACCGTGCTGCTGTCGTCCTTCTTCGACGCGATGGGCACGATCCTCGGCGTCGGCGACGAGGCCAAGCTGTTGGACAAGCGGGGGAATCTGCCCGGTATCAACAAGGTCCTCTTCGTCGACGGCATCGCGGTCGCGGCAGGCGGCGCGTCCTCGGCCTCGGCGAACACCTGCTTCGTGGAGTCCACGGCCGGTGTCGGCGAGGGCGCGAGGACCGGGCTGGCGTCCATCGTCTCGGGTCTGCTCTTCACGGTGGCGCTGTTCTTCACCCCGCTCGCGACGATGGTCCCGTCCCAGGCCGCGACGCCCGCACTGCTGGCGGTCGGCTTCCTGATCCTGGCCGGTTCCGTACGGGACATCGACTGGAGCGACTTCACCATCGCCGTTCCGGCGTTCCTGGCGATGGTGATGATGCCGTTCACGTACTCGATCACCAACGGCATCGGCATCGGCTTCATCAGCTTCAGCGTGCTGCGGCTGGCCGCCGGGCGGGGCCGCGAGGTACCGGTGGCGATGTATGTCGTATCGGCGGTCTTCGTCTTCTACTACGCGATGCCGGCGCTGGGCCTGACGTAGCGCACGGGCCCGTCCGGCGGACCTTCGGGGGCGCGGGCGGGGGCGGGGGCGGGGTCGGGGGCCGCCTCATTTCACCCCGTACTCATCCACCCCGTAGAACTTCTCCGTCTCCTCGACGGCCGACTTGAAGCGTTCGTCGAAGTCATCGCGAATGAGCGTCCGGACCACATAGTCCTGGACGCTCATTCCGCGTTTGGCGGCATGCCGCCGGAGCCGGTCGAGCAGCTCACCGTCGATCCGCAGGCTGAGCACTGTCGATCCCATACGCACCAGGGTCGGGCCCATACGTGCCCATGCGCGTCACTTTCCGCAGCGTTCTCACTCGTTTGGGTGATTCTCGCCATAATCTTCGCGCCCGGTGCGAGCTTCTGAGTGCCCGCTTCCGGTGCGTGCATCCCGGTGGTATTTAGATTGGGTAATGAGTTACGCTAACAAACATGCCTGACCTACCCCACGGCGACGAGAACGAAGCCGCCGTGAACTCTCTTCGCTCCGCCGTCATGCGGCTGGGCCGGCGCCTGAAGCACCAACGTGTCGACGAGTCGCTGAGCCCCACCGAGATGTCGGTACTGGGCACCCTTGCCCGCTGCGGTTCCGCCACCCCGGGCGAGCTGGCGCGCAAGGAGCATGTTCAGCCGCCGTCGATGACCCGCATCGTGGCGCTGCTCGAAGCGAAGGGTCTCGTCAGGCTGGAGCCGCACCCCGACGACCGTCGGCAGAAGGTGGTCAGCCAGACAGAGCGGGCCGAGGCGATGCTCGAAGAGAGCCGTCGCAAGCGCAATGTCTGGCTGGCGTCCCTCGCCGAGGGCCTGGACGATGACGAGTGGGCGAAGCTGCGCGCTGCCGCCCCCGTACTGGAGAAGCTCGCCCACTTGTAATTCGCGCGCCGTAAGGAGGCGAACCCACTTTGAGTACGGGATCCGGAGCAGACTCCGCCCCCGCACCGAAATCCACCCACGACCTCACCACCTCGGACAGAGCCACCTCGGACAGGGCCACGCCGGACGGGGCCACCTCGGAGAGCAGGACTTCGGGGAACACGACCTCGGGGTACACGCCTTCGGGGAACACGACCTCGGAGAGCACGACTTCGGAGAGTGCGATCCCGGAGTGTGCGACCCAGGACAGCCGTATATCCGACGCCGGCATATCCGAGAGCGAGATACCCGACGGCGCGTCCGTCGAGCGCACGACCGACGGCGGGATGTTCTCGTCGCTGAAGATCCGCAACTACCGTCTGTTCGCGACGGGTGCCGTCGTCTCCAACATCGGTACGTGGATGTCCCGGATCACCCAGGACTGGCTGGTCCTCAGCCTCACCGGCTCATCGGCGGCCGTCGGCATCACGACGGCTCTCCAGTTTCTGCCGATGCTGCTCTTCGGTCTCTACGGCGGCGTCATCGCCGACCGCTACCCGAAGCGTCAGCTGCTGCTCTTCACCCAGGCCGCGATGGGCCTGTGCGGCCTCTCGCTCGCTTTTCTGACGCTCTCCGGACATGTCCAGGTCTGGCACGTCTATCTGATCGCCTTCCTGCTCGGCATGGTGACGGTCGTCGACAACCCGAGCCGCCAGTCGTTCGTCTCCGAGATGGTCGGCCCCGACCGGCTGCGCAACGCGGTCAGCCTCAACTCGGCCAACTTCCAGTCCGCCCGGCTCATCGGCCCCGCCGTCGCCGGTGTCCTGATCACCACGGTCGGCAGCGGATGGGCCTTCATGCTCAACGGCCTGTCCTTCATCGCCCCGCTCGTCGGGCTGCTGCTGATGCGCCAGCACGAACTGCACAAGTCCGTCCGCGTAC
The DNA here is from genome assembly GCF_042789485.1 of Streptomyces sp. NPDC056835. Classification (NCBI taxonomy): domain Bacteria; kingdom Bacillati; phylum Actinomycetota; class Actinomycetes; order Kitasatosporales; family Streptomycetaceae; genus Streptomyces; species Streptomyces sp. NPDC056835. The sequence goes on along the minus strand of NZ_JBHUBB010000023.1, from coordinate 103,580 downwards.
CGCGCGGAAAGGGCCAGCTCAGGGAGGGGCTGCGCTATGTGCGTGGCCGTCCGGAGCTGATCTGGCCGATCGTCCTGATCGGGTTCATCGGCACCTTCGGCTTCAACTTCCCGATCTGGCTGACGGCGTTCGCGCATGGGGTCTACGACGGCGGCGCCGGCCTGTACGCCTTCTTCAACATCCTGATGGCGGCCGGCTCCCTGGCGGGCGCCCTGCTCGCCGCCCGCCGAGGCTCCAGCCGACTGCGGGTGCTTCTCCTCGCGGCGATGGCCTTCGGCGTGCTGGAGATCGTGGTGTCCTTCTCGCCGTGGGTCTGGCTGTTCTCGCTGGTGCTCGTGCCCATCGGCATGCTCGGCATGACGACCAACATCAGCGCCAATACGAGCGTCCAGATGGCGTCCGACCCGGAGATGCGGGGCCGGGTGATGAGCCTCTACATGATGGTCTTCGTCGGCGGCACCCCCATCGGCGGCCCGCTTCTGGGCTGGGTCACCGATACGTATGGCGCCCGCGTCGGCTTCGCCACGGGCGGCCTGGTCTCGCTGCTCGCGGCGGGGACGATCGGCCTGATCCTGACCCGGGTGGCGGGGGTACGGCTGAAGGTCGGCCTGCGCGGCGGACGCCCGCACGTGGCGTTCGTACCGAAGAAGGAGGAGCTGGCGGCGGCCGCGTAGACGGGGTGGACCGGGTGGCGGCGGACGGAGGTGGCCCCGACCGAATGGGTTCGGTCGGGGCCACACCTCAGTTCCGTGCGCGGGGGTCAGTCGCGGGGGAATTCGTCGGTCTTCAGGGTCAGGCCCACGACAGTTGCGGTGAGGTCGATTTCCTTGCCGAAGGTGGTGGTCCGCTCGTCCGTGTACTCGCCCTCCTTCGGCTCCGTGTAAATGTGGCACCTGCCCGTGTAGGGATCGGCGATGAGATAGACAGGGACCTCGGCAGCCGCGTAGATGGCCTTCTTCAGCCCGTAGTCGTTGACGGCGGTACGTTTGGAGATCACTTCGCCGATGAACTCGACGTCCTGGTACCGCCAACGCCCTTTGGGGTCTTTCACGGATTCCTCCGACAACGCGGCGACATCTGCGCAGAAGCCGTTGAGGTACCCAGGGAAATCGATGCGCACATCGGACGTCAGCCGCTTTCGCGGATACGTGGTCCGCAACTGCTCGATGATGTCCAGGGTGATCTCCCAATGGACCTGACGCTGCGGCGACATGAAGATGTTCCCCCCGACGATCTCGACCTTGATTCCCTCGGGGACAGGCATCTCTTCGAGCGCCTGGAACATCCTGTCCAGAGTCAGCTTGTCGCTCTCGTCGGCCATGGCGATCCTGTCAATCTCTATGACGGTCATCCTGGCGCTCCTCCCCGCTGCCGCATGGATGCGGCAGCCGCGCAGTACAACGATACGCACGGTGACCGGGTTACGTACGGTTTCGGACGGCTGGGAGACTCGGCCTCATGAGCAGGAGAGGTTCATGACCATGAGACTGTTCGCCGCCGTACTGCCGCCCGCCGAAGCCGTCGAGGAACTGGCCCGTGCCGTGGACCGGCTCCGGGGGCTGCCCGGCGCCGACGGGCTGCGGTGGACCGGCCACGACGGCTGGCACTTCACGCTCGCCTTCATGGGAGAGGTCGAGGACCGGCTGCTTCCCGAGCTGACCGAGCGCCTGGAGCGGGCCGCGCGGCGTACGGAGCCGTTCGCGCTCCGTATCCATGGAGCCGGGCACTTCGGCGGGCGGGCCCTGTGGGCCGGGGCCGCCGGGCAGATCGGCGAGTTGCGCCTTCTCGCGGAGCGCTCCGACGCGGCGGCGCGGCGGGCCGGGCTGTCGATGGAGGAGCACCGCCGCTACCAGGCGCATCTGACGCTCGCGCGCGGTCGTGGCGGTCGTGCGGACGTGACCGGCGGCCGTACGGATGTGGACCTGTCGTTGTACGCGGAAGCCCTCGACAGCTTCGAGGGCACGCCGTGGGAGGTGGCCGAGCTCGTGCTCGTACGCAGTCGGCTGCCGGTGAGCGGGGTGCCGGGGGAGCAGCCGCGGTACGAGGCGGTCGCGCGCTGTCCGCTCGGCCGGGCCCGGCCCGGGGCGTCCGGGTAACCCGGACGTCCGGGCAACCCGGGCGTCGGTGCTGTCGCCCCCGGCCGTTAACCTCGACCTGTGGACCCCAAAACCCGGAACCGCATCATGGCGGGCGTGCTTGTGCTGATGTTCGTGATCATCGCTGTGGCGGCCGCGGTCGGTTAGTCACCGGCCCCAGCCGCCTTCAGCTACGCGCCGTCGCCGTCGCCGTGGCGTGCCGGCCTCATTGGTCGTCGGCGCCCGGCAGTCCGCGTACTACCAGGCGAAGGCCTCCGGCGACGGGCCCGGACCCGGGAAGATCTCGTCCAGCGAGGACAGGACCTCCTCCGACAGCTCAAGCTCGACCGCCCGCAGGGCCGACTCCAGCTGCTCCAGCGTACGAGGGCCGACGATCGGGCCCGTCACCCCGGGCCGGGTCAGCAGCCAGGCAAGCGCCGCCTCGCCGGGGTCGATGCCGTGCTTGTCGAGCAGGTCCTCGTACGACTGGACCTGCGCCCGGATCGTCGTATTGGCGAGCCCGCTGCCCGAACGGCCGCCGGCCGTGCGGGAACCGCCGCCCTCGCGCTCCTTGCGGATCGCGCCGCCCAGCAGACCGCCGCTCAGCGGCGACCAGGGGATGACCCCGAGGCCGTACTCCTGCGCGGCCGGGATGACCTCCATCTCGGCGCGGCGCTCGGCCAGGTTGTACAGGCACTGCTCACTGACCAGACCGTACGAACCGAGCCTGCGGGCGGTCTCGTTGGTCTGGGCGATCTTCCAGCCGGGGAAGTTGGACGACCCCGCGTAAAGGATCTTGCCCTGCTGGATCAGGGTGTCGATGGCCTGCCAGATCTCCTCGACCGGGGTGTCACGGTCGATGTGGTGGAACTGGTAGAGATCGATGTGGTCGGTCTGGAGCCGCTTGAGGCTCGCGTCGACCGCGCGGCGGATATTGAGGGCGGAGAGCTTGTCGTGGTTGGGCCACGCGGGGTCGTCGCCGGCCATGTTCCCGTAGACCTTGGTGGCGAGGACGACCTTGTCGCGGCGGTCGCCGCCCTTGGCGAACCAGGTGCCGAGGATCTCCTCGGTACGGCCCTTGTTCTCGCCCCAGCCGTAGACATTGGCGGTATCGAAGAAATTGATGCCCGCGTCGAGCGCGGCGTCCATGATCGTGTGACTGTCGGCCTCATTGGTGAGCGGGCCGAAGTTCATCGTCCCGAGGACGAGTCGGCTTACCTTGAGTCCGGTGCGTCCGAGCTGCGTGTACTTCATGACTCCATAGCCAACGCGTTCGAGCGCACTCGAAGCAACCCCTGCTGGGCCTTGTGGTCGTCTTCGTACCGGCGGCGGGAGTGGGCTCGGGGTCGTGGGGCTCACGTTCGCGAAACGTGAGCCCCTGGCCACCCCAGCCCGCCTCCAGCCTGTCTCCAGCCCGCCCCCAGCCTGCATCCAGCCCGTCTCAGCTCGCGAACGCGTCTATCGCTGCCCGTACTTCGCGGCGCTCCGCCGTGCTGCCCTTGTGCCCCGCGTCCTCGATGACGATCAGCCGGGCGTCCGGCCAGGCGCGGGCCAGCTCCCATGCCGTGCCGAGGGGCGCGCTCAGATCGAAGCGGCCGTGCACGAGTACGCCGGGGATCCCCGCCAGCCGCCCCGCGTCGCGCAGCAGCGAGCCCTCGTCGAGCCAGGCGCCGTGCGAGAAGTAGTGCGCGCAGATCCGGACGACGGCGCGCCGGGCTGCGGCTTCCCGCTCGCCGAACGGGTGGGCCGAGCCGTGCGGCTCCATGGAGAGTACGGCGTCCTCCCAGGCGCACCAGTCGGTCGTGGCCCGTTCCCGTACGGCGGGATCCGGATGCTCCGTCAGCCGGGCGTAGGCGGCGAGGAGATCGGCGGTGCGCCCGCCGCGCTCGGCCTCGGGGACGCCCGCGCGGAAGCGGTCCCACTCCTCGGGGAAGATCTGTCCGACGCCCCCGTACAGCCAGTCGATCTCCGACCGCCGGGTCGTGGTGACCCCGGCGATGACGATCTCGGAGACGCGATCGGGGTGCCGCTCGGCGTACGCCAGGATCAGTGTCGAGCCCCAGGAGCCGCCGTACAGCAGCCAGCGGTCGATCCCCAGATGGACACGCAACCGTTCCATGTCGGCGATGAGATGGTCGGTCGTGTTGTGGCGCAGGTCGGCGGCCGGGTCGCTCGCGTGCGGGGTGCTGCGTCCGCAGTTGCGCTGGTCGAACAGGACGATGCGGTAGCGCTCGGGGTCGAAGAACCGCCGGGAACGCGGGCCGGTTCCCGACCCGGGGCCGCCGTGGACGACGAGGGCGGGCTTGCCCTGGGGATTGCCGCAGACTTCCCAGTGGACGAGGTTGCCGTCGCCGACGTCGAGCATGCCTTCGTCGTAGGGGTCGATGGGCGGGTGGAGCGGGTCCGGTGACTGGGGTTGGGGTTGGGGCTGAGGCTGGGGCGAGTTCTCGGCTCGGGGCATGGGGCGGGCTCCCTGGGTGCGGCGCGCGGCGCGCGGGGCGTTCGGTGGTGTCGGCGCCGACCCTACAGATGCAACAGCCCTGTTACATTTTCTTTTATGACTTCAGACAGCCCTGGTCCGCACGGCACGCCGAGTCCGCGCGTTCCACCCGGCTCACCGGGTCCCGAACTGCTCGGGACCCGGCTACGGCATCTCCTCGACCGCCTCGAAGCTGGGGTAGAGGCCGTCTATACGGATCTCGGCATGGACGGCTTCCGCCCCCGTTACGCCCCCATCGTCCGGGCCCTGGCCGCCGCTCCGGGGCCGTGCTCCATCCGTGAACTGGCGCAGGCGACCGGAGTGACGCACTCCGCGGCGAGTCAGACCGTCGCGCAGATGGTCAAGGACGGCCTGGTCGTCCTGGCTCCGGGGGAGGACGCCCGGCGGCGCATGGTCCGGCTGACACCCCGGGCGAAGGAGCTGCTTCCGGCGCTGAACGTCGAGTGGGAGGCGACCTCGGGCGCGGCGGCGGAGTTCGAGGCGGAGCTGCCGTACCCACTGAGCCGGCTGATCGGCGAGGCGCTGGAGGCGCTGGACCGCCGCCCGATGGGCCAACGGATCGCTGACCGGGCGGCTCTGGGCCCGGGCGCGGGCGCGGACTCGGATACGGAGGGCTGATCGGTCCTGGCGTACGGCGGGGAGACGCGATCATGCGATCACTTGGGCACGCGATCACGCGGTTACGCGTCGGGGACCCAACTGCCATGGAATCCGAGGGGTACCCGCCCCGGCAGATGGATACGGGCGACCGGCTCGCCGGTGAAGTCCTGAGCGGCGAGGATGACCAGGTCGGCCGCGCCGCGCTCGGGGTTGTGCACGTAGGCGAGCGCATAGCCGTCGTCCTCGGCGCGGGTGTCCTTGGTGGCACCGGTCTCCGCACGCGACGGTACGAACACGGCCTCGCCCGCCGCCGCGTCCCGGGGGAAGCGGTGCACCTCGGTGGTGCCACGGAACAGGTCGTGCTTGATCAGGGCGTTGCTGAAGGCGCGGTCCGGCGGGACGCCGTCGACCGTCAGATACGCCCTCCACATCGCCCCGGCCGTGGCCGAGTACGCGTAGCGATGCCGCCGGGACACCAACCCCTCGTTGACCCGGGGGAATTCCTGCGGACGGTCGTCGAGGCGCCGCGTACGCACGCGGCCGTGTGCCAGGTCGATCGTCCAGCGGTCGAGGGACGGGGTCCCGAGCGCGCTGGGGCCGCCGGAGCCCCGGCCGGCCGCGAGGAAGGGCGCCGGCATGGTGGTGAGATCCACGACCACGGACGAGCCCTCGTCATAGGCGTTCAGGGTGTGCGAGTAGTAGGCGGACGGCACCTCGAACCAGCGGACCCGGCCACCGGCCCGTGGCATCACCCCGACGCGTGCCGGGTGCCGGTCGTTCCAGACGTACGGGACGGGGGCGCCCGCCCCGGCCGCCACGGGGTCGAAGGTCACCGGCATGTCGAAGACGACCACGTACCGCTCGGTCAGGGCGAAGTCGTGCATCATCGGGCTGTCGGCCACCGGGATCCTCGTGGTCCGTACGACCTGGCCCGTTCGGTCCACGACGAGATGCCGGACGTGGTCCCACGTCGGGTAGTACGTGATCGCGTGCAACTCGTCGGCTCGCGCGTCGAACTTGGTGTGCGCGGTGAACGCGCCGCTCAGCGTTCCGCCGAAGTCGTGCGTGCCGACGGTGTTCAGCTCGTCGTCGAGTTCGTAGGGCAGCGGCCCGCTCTCCTGCACCGCCAGAACGCGCCCCTTGTACGGGATCACATGGGTGTTGGTCGCGAAGTCGTCCTCCGGCACGGGACCGTCGTACGGCTCGCCCAGCTTGCGGGCGACGGCGGCCGACCGTATCCAGCGGTTGCGGTACCACTCGGCGCGGCCGTTCCGGAGGCGTACGCCGTGGACCGTCCCGTCGCCGAGCATCCAGTGGTGCGCCATGGGGTCCTCAAGACCGAGGGCGTTGGGGCCGTTGCGCAGGTAGCGGCCGTTGAGCTCGCGGGGTATGCGGCCGGTGACGGGGAGATCGAAGGCGGTGAGCTCGTCCGTCACCGGCGCGAAGGGGCCTTCGAGGAAGGGGCGGGTGGGTGTGGTGCTGGGGGCGGGAGTTGTTGTTCCGGTGGTTGCGGCGGTTGCGCTGGTTGCGGCGGCTGCCCGTGCGCCGAGGGGCGCCCCGCTGTGGAGGCCGAAGAACCCTCCGGCGGCTGCTACTGCCGCGCCGCGCATGATGTTCCGCCGAGTCCGGTCGGTCATGGTCGATCCCCCGTCGTGTGGTTGTGGCCGCTGGTCAGCGGCGTGACAACCAGAAGTCTCCGACGGAACGCGCCTCAGGTCAGGAGGGCTGGGACCCGAGCGGGGGTGTTGCTGGGCCCCGGAGGGCGGCGGGGTGAGGAGTGGGGGGTAGTCGGGGCGGCCCCCACCCGCCATGACCGATTCCGGCCCACCCGACTACCCCTCGGTCCTGACCTCGGTCCACCCCTTAACCCCTCAAGCCCCTAACCCCCCAACCACCCCGCCGCGTCCAGGCGGAAAGCCTCGGGCGGGGTTACCGTGCGGAGGTCCGACTCCATGGCTCGGACGCGGTCCCGGCCCAGCGTTTCGGCCCACTCGTCGCGTAGGCGGTCGAAGCCATGTGGGGTGAGGCGGACCAGTTTGCGGCGGGCGTCCGCCGGGTCATCGGTGCGTACCCCGTAGCTCAAGGACTCCAGGCGGTCGACCGTCTTGCCCGCACCGATCGACCCTCAGTTCGGGGCGGAGCCCGCGCTCGCCCGAGTCCCGGACCGGGCCATCCGGATCGGCCGTACGTATGGGCCATCCCGGCGGGCCGGCGTGGGCGGGGATGGCAGTCTTGGTGCATGCGTTCGCTTCCGCGCCACCCTGGCCCGCGTGTTTCCGGTGCCGTCGCCGCCACCGCCGGTGCCATCGTCTCCGTACTGCTGACGGCGGCCTCGGCGGTGGTGTTCGCGCCCGCCGTCACCCCCGCCGTGGCGGCCGACGAGGAGGCGCCCGACCAGAGCTTCACGATCAAGGACCCGAGGATCACCGAGTCCAGCGGTCTGGCCGCCAGCCGAACCCATCCCGGCGTCTACTGGACACATAACGACAGCGGCTATGGGCCCCAGATATATGCCGTGGACTCCAGGACCGGGGAAACTGTCGCGACGCTCACCCTCGAAGGCATCGGCAAGCCCCGGGACGTGGAGGCCATCTCCATGGGTCCCGATGGGAATGTGTATGTCGGCGATATCGGCGACAACCTGAACGGCACCTGGGATCACGTGTGGATCTACCGTTTCCCCGAGCCCAAGCAGCTCAAGGACGCGACGGTGCGCGCCACGCAGTTCACCGTGAAGTACGCCGACGGGCCGCGCGACGCGGAGTCGATGATGGTCGACCCCAAGACCGGGCGGGTCTATATCGCCTCGAAGAACAAGAAGGGCGGCGGGCTGTACGAGGGCCCGGCGGAGCTGACTTCGTCCGGGACGAACACCTTCCGGCGGATCGATGAGGTGCCCTGGGTGACGGACGGGGCGTTCTCGCCGGACGGCAAGGAGCTGGTGCTGCGCTCGTACTTCAGCGCGCGTGCCTACGCGTGGCAGAACGGCCGGCTGGGTGCGGAGCGCGGGATCAGCGCGCCGTTCCAGTGGCAGGCCGAGTCGGTGACCTATACGGCGGACGGCAAGGCGCTGATGTTCGGCACCGAGGGCAAGGAGAGCGGTGTCGTGCGGGTGGACCTGGACAAGGGCGCCGGCGGCAACTCGTCCTCCGGCGGCAGCTCATCCTCGGGCGCCAACTCATCCTCCGGGAGCGGGAATTCCTCGTCAGGTGGGGGTGGGGACGGGGGTACGGCCGACGGCGCGGGCGGCGAGAAACAAGGCAATGCCACCCTCGGCGCGATCATCGTCATCGGTGGAGCCGCGCTGGTCCTCGCCTTCAAGCGACTGCGCCGGAAGGACTGACTGAGAGAGACGCAGCACCGGCCGTGTCCCGTCATCCCGCCGTACCGCGTCCCGTCGTACCCTGCTCCGCCGTCTTCCGCTCCGCCGTATCCCGCCCCGCCTCCGCCGCGCGTCGTTCGACCAGGACCTCCAAGCCGTCGAGGATTCGCTGGAGCCCGAATTCGAAGTGGTCGAATTCGGGGCTGAACGCTTCGACGGACAGCGAGGCCATGACCGGATACACCCCGCTGGTCATGGCGTTCGACAGGACGGGTTCCTGGGCCTGCCAGAACTCCTGGTCGCTAATACCCGACCGCTTCTCCGCCTCGACGGCGTGGACATGCGTACGAGCGACCCCGGTCACATAGCCCTCGACCATGATGATCACTGAGATCAGCTCCGGGTCGCTCAGCCCCATGCCCTTGATGGCGGAGAGGGTCTTCTCCAGCCCGCTGACCGAGTTCGGGCCGAGGACCGGCCTGGCCTGGTTCACGGAGAGCAGCCACGGGTGGCGCTGGTGGAGCGCGAGCGCGGCGCGCGCTACCGCCTCGGTGGCGGCCCGCCAGCCCGATTCGGAGCCGGGGCTTTCGGGCGGCGCGGCCGTCTCGCCCCGTACCTGGTTCAGCATCAGATCGATCAGCTCGCCCTTGCCGGGTACGTACCGGTAGAGCGACATGGTGCCCGTGCCCAGCTCGGTGGAGAGCCGGCGCATCGAGACCGCGTCCAGGCCCTCGGCGTCCGCGAGCGCGACGGCGGTCGTGACTATCCGGTCGAGCGTGAGGCCGGGTTTGGGGCCGCGGCTGGGGCGTTCGCCCGATCCCCAGAGGAGTTCGAGGCTGCGCGCGACATTGCCGCTGCCGGTCGATTCCGTCGATGTCATGGGCTCAGCGTAATCCCCCGGAAAGAAAATGGGTACGGTGTACTCTCATGTGGGTACGGTGTACTCAGTTGATCGATGGCTTGCCTGGGAGGGGCTGTGAACGAACACGCCGTGCTGGCGGAGGCGATCCAGAAGAGGTACGGGGAGAAAGGGAAGAAGGGGAAGAAGGGGAAGAAGGGAGGGACGTACGCGCTCGACGGCTTCGACCTCGCCGTGCGCAGAGGCACCGTCCACGGGCTGCTCGGGCCCAATGGCGCGGGCAAGACCACCGCGGTCCGGGTGCTGGCGACCCTGCTGCGGTTCGACGGCGGGCGGGCGGAGGTGGCGGGCGTCGATGTGGCGCGCGATCCCCGGGGCGTGCGGAGCAGGGTCGGGCTCGCCGGGCAGTACGCGGCGGTCGACGAGATCCTGACCGGCCGGCAGAACCTGGAGATGTTCGGCCGCCTCTTCCACCTGGGCTCGCGGCGGGCGGCGCTGCGCGCCGGTGAGCTGCTGGAGCAGTTCGATCTGGTGGAGGCGGGTGGCAAGGGCGTCGGGGAGTACAGCGGCGGGATGAGGCGGCGCCTGGACCTGGCCGCGTCGATGATCCTCGCCCCGCAGGTCCTCTTCCTCGACGAGCCGACGACCGGTCTCGATCCGCGCGGGCGTGGCGAGGTCTGGGACGCGGTCCGGGCCCTGGTGGCGGGTGGTACGACCGTACTGCTCACCACCCAGTATCTGGACGAGGCGGACAAGCTCGCCTCGCGTATCACGGTCATCGACCAGGGGCGGGCGATCGCGGACGACAGCCCCGCGGAGCTGAAGAACATCGTGGGCGGCGACCGGATCGAAGTCGTGGTGGCGGAACGCGCGGACATACCGGTGGCGGTCGAGGCGGTGGCGCGGGTGGCCGACGCGGCGGTGGAGACGGACGACGCGGCCCGCCGGGTGCACGCGGCGGTGAGCGACCGGGTGGCCGCGCTGACGGACGTGGCGCGCACACTCCAGGACCGGGGGACCGCGGTGGAGGACATCGGGCTGCGCAGGCCGAGCCTCGATGATGTGTTCCTCCGGCTGACCGGGCGCCGTACGGGCGTCGACGCCGACCTCGAATCCGGCCCGGACGGAGGTCCGGTCGGAGGTCCGGACGGGGACGTGTCCGCAGGCGTGAAGGAGGGGGTGGCGGCGTGAGTGTCGCGCTGGATCTGGAGACCGGGAGCGACTACGGAAGCAGCCATGGCCGGGCGTACTGGGCGGTGGCCGACTGCTGGAATGTCGTACGGCGAGGGCTTACGCACTACCAGCGCCAACCGGTCTATATCATCTGGCAGTTGGGCTTCCCGATCGTCTCCGTGCTGCTGTACGGGTATGTCTTCGGCAGCGCCATGAAGGTGCCGGGAGGCGGCGACTACCGGGAGTTCCTGATGCCCGGGATGTTCGCGATGACGATGGCCTTCGGCTTTATGAACACGGCGGTGGCGGTGGTCACCGACAGAGCCAAGGGGGTCATCGACCGGTTCCGGTCGATGCCGATGGCCCCGTCGGCGGTGGTCACGGGCCGGGGGGTCGGCGATCTGCTCACGGCGGTCGCGGAGCTGCTGATCCTGGCCGTGACGGCGTTCGTCATCGGCTGGCGGTGGGACAGCGGGTTCCTGGGCGCGCTCGGGGCCTTCGGACTGCTGCTGCTCCTGCGCTTCTCGCTGATATGGGTGGGGGTCTGGCTGGGGCTGCTGGTCCCCGGTCCGGAAGCGGCAGGGAACCTCTTCGTGGTCGCTTTTCCGCTCACGATGATCTCCAGCGTCTTCGTGGCGCCCTCGCTGATGCCTGACTGGCTGGGCACCGTGGCCGCGTGGAACCCGGTGTCCTCGACGGTGACGGCGACGCGGGAGCTGTTCGGCAATCCGGTGGCGAGCGGCGGCACCTGGCCGGAGGAGCACGCCCTGTTGCTGTCGGTGGCCTGGCCGCTGGCGCTGACGGCGGTGTTCGTACCGCTGGCGGTACGGAGGTTTCAGCGGCTGAGCAGATGAGACGAGCCCCGGGGGCGCATGCGACGGGCCCCGGCGCGGTGTGCGTGCGCCGGGGCCCGGGAAGCGAAGTTCCGGATCATCGGATCCGAACCGTCAGAGGCGTTCGATCACGTAGTCGATGCACTCCGTCAGCGCCGTGATGTCCGCCGGGTCGATCGCCGGGAACATCGCCACGCGCAGCTGGTTGCGGCCCAGCTTGCGGTAGGGCTCGGTGTCGACGATGCCGTTGGCGCGCAGCGTCTTGGCGACGGCCGCCGCGTCGATCTCGTCCGCGAAGTCGATCGTGCCGATGACCTGCGAGCGCTTCGCCGGGTCGACCACGAACGGGGTCGCGTACTTGGACGCGTCGGCCCATCCGTAGAGCGTGCGGGAGGAGGTGGCCGTACGGCGGACCGACCAGTCCAGGCCGCCCTGGGAGTTGAGCCATGTGAGCTGCTCGTTGAGGAGGAAGAGCGTCGCCAGCGCCGGGGTGTTGTACGTCTGGTTCTTCAGCGAGTTGTCGATCGCCGTCGGCAGCGAGAAGAACTCGGGGACATGGCGTCCCGAGGCGTGGACGCGCGCGGCGCGCTCCAGCGCGGCCGGCGAGAAGACGCCGATCCACAGGCCGCCGTCGGAGGCGAAGGACTTCTGCGGGGCGAAGTAGTAGACGTCCGTCTCGGAGATGTCGACCGGCAGGCCGCCGGCGCCGGAGGTCGCGTCGACCAGGACGAGCGAACCCGCGTCGGCGCCCGCGACGCGCTTGATCGGGGTCGCGACACCCGTGGAGGTCTCGTTGTGGGTGAGCGCGTAGACGTCGACGCCCGCCTCGGCCTTCGGGTCCGGGTGCGAGCCGGGGTCGGAGGAGATGACGGTCGGGTCGGCCAGCCACGGCGCGAGCTTCGCCGCCTTGGCGAACTTGGAGGAGAACTCACCGAAGGAGAGGTGCTGTGATTTGTTCTCGATCAGACCGTGCGTCGCGATGTCCCAGAAGGCGGTGGAGCCGCCGTTGCCCAGGATCACCTCGTAGCCCTCGGGGAGCTCGAAGAGGCTCCGTACGCCCTCGCGCACCGCGCCGACCAGGTTCTTGACCGGGGCCTGGCGGTGGGACGTACCGAGGAGCGACGTACCGGTGGCGGCCAGCGCGTCCACCGCCTCCGTCCGCACCTTGGAGGGGCCTGCGCCGAAACGGCCGTCGGCGGGCTTGATGTCAGCGGGAATCTCGATATCGGCCACGGGCCGGAGCGTAGTCGCTCCCGTAGCACGGCCGACAACCGTGTCCGTCGGGTGAGACACATCCGACTGGGGCGTGGATCAGGGGTTACGACGGGCCCGCTCGCGTTGTCGCCACCCGCCTCCGCGATCGGAGCTTCACCCTTAGGAGGTACGACGGCTGGAGAGTACGACGGCTGGAAAGCGCGACGGCGGGAGTGCGACCGCTGGGAGTGTGGCGGCGCCCTGATCTCCTCGGCGGTGAGCCGGTCGTTACGGGGCTGCCTCCGGGGCGACGACCTCCGGGGCGACCGCCTCCGGGGTGGTCTCCGCCTGCGCGTCCATGGCCGGGTCCGCCGCTCTCTTCGCCGCTCTCTCCTCGGACAGGGTATGGAGGTACTCGACGAGCGTGATCAGTACGTACTTGCTGGACGAGCGGTCCCGCGCGTCGCACTCCACCAGCGGCACGTCCGGCGGCAGAACGAGCGCCGCACGGATCTCCTCCTCGGTGTGCACGGGCCCGCCGAAGTCGTTGCAGGCCACGATGAAGGGAATGCCGTGGTGCTCCAGCCGGTCGATCGCGTACCACGAGTCGGAGAGCCGGCGGGTGTCGACGAGTACGACGGCGCCGAGCGTGCCGGAGAAGAGCCGGTCCCAGAGATACCAGAAACGTTCCTGCCCGGGAGCGCCGAAGAGATAGAGCACCGAGCGCGCGTCGAGGGAGATCCGGCCGAAGTCGAAGGCGACGGTGGTCGTGTTCTTCCGCTGGAGTCCGTCGAGCCCGGCGAGTTGGCTGATGTCCTGGCCCGCGCGCGTCATCGCCTCCTCGGTGTTGAGGGGACGGATCTCGCTGACGGAACGGACCATGGTCGTCTTGCCGACAGCGAAGCCGCCGACGATGACGATCTTCAGACCGTTGTCGGCGGTACTGGCCAGGGTCGGCCGGTCCGTTGACGGGCCGGCGGCCCGTTCGGAGGTTGCGGAGTCCAACGCGCACCTGCTCCAGGACGTGGGGATCGGGAAGGCGGTCGGCCGCCCGGGCCGTCCGGGGTGAGAGGCGCGGGCGCTGTTGGATAATGCTGAAACGGTGGCCACTATATGAGAATTGACGATCAGTGTGGGTGGTTCCTGTTTCCTTTCTTTGCAGTTCCGGGAGCGGCGAACCGGGAAGAACCGGGACGGTGAGCGCGTCCGGGGCATGCTGGATTCATGGCTGAGCGCGATACGCGGGATGGGCGAGATACACGCGACGCACGAAAAGCGGTGGCACCGGCCACGGAAGTGGCCGCGGCGCTGACGGCGGCCGTGCGCGGTGAGGTGGACTTCGGCGCGGCGGCCAGAGCGCTGACGACCATGGACGCGTCCAACTACCGGCGGGTGCCGGTCGGCGTCGTCGCCCCGCGTGACGCGGCGGACGTGGCGGCGGCGCTCGCGGTCTGCCGTAGGTACGGGGTGCCGGTGGTGCCGCGCGGCGCCGGGACCTCGATCGCCGGAAACGCCACGGGCCTGGGCGTGGTGCTCGACCTCACCCGCCATCTGCGGTCGATCGTGTCCGTGGACCCGGCGGCGCGCACGGCGGTCGTCCAGCCCGGCGTCGTCCTGGACGTGCTGCGCGAGGCCGTACGGCCGTACGGGCTGACCTTCGGACCCGATCCCTCCACGCACAGCCGGTGCACGCTCGGCGGGATGATCGGCAACAACTCGTGCGGAGCGCACTCGGTGGCCTGGGGGACGACCGCCGACAATGTCCACGAGCTGTCGGTGACCACCTACGGCGGCGCCGCACCGCGCCTCGGCAAGGGCTGGGACGGCGCCCCCGCCGGGCTGCGCGAGCTGGTCGAGGGCAATCTCGCGCCGCTGCGCACGGGCTTTCCCGCCGGGCTGCCCCGGCGGATCTCCGGATACGCGCTGGACGCGCTGCTGCCCGAGGCCGGCACCGATCTGGCCCGCGCCTTCTGCGGCAGTGAGGGCACGCTCGGGGTCGTCACCGAAGCGACGGTACGGCTCGTCGAGTCGCCCCCGGCCCGCGCCCTGGCCGTGCTCGGCTACCCGGACGAGAGCGCCGCCGCCGAGGCCGCGGCCGGGCTGCTCCCGTACGGGCCGCTGACGGTCGAGGGCATGTCCGAGGACCTGGTGCGCGTACGGGGCGACAGCGGGCACGGACTGCCGCGCGGCGGGGCCTGGCTGTTCGTGGAGACCGGCGGCGCGACGCCCGCCGAGGCGCGGGCCGCCGCCACCACGATCCTCCGGGCGGCCGACGCGCTGGACGGGACGGTCGTGACCGACCCGGCCGGGCAGCGGGCGCTGTGGCGCGTACGGGAGGACGCGGCCGGGACCGCGACCCGCATGCCCGACGACACGGAGGCGTGGCCCGGCTGGGAGGACTGCGCGGTGCCGCCCGCCCGGCTCGGCGCGTATCTGCGCGACTTCCGCGCGCTGCTCGCGGAACACGGTCTGCGCGGCACGCCTTACGGGCACTTCGGCGACGGCTGCATCCATGTCCGTATCGACTTCGATCTGCTGACCGGGGACGGGGTACGGCGCTTCCGGCGGTTCTCGGAGGAGGTGGCGTCGCTGGTCGTCGCGCACGGCGGCTCGCTCTCGGGCGAGCACGGCGACGGGTTGGCGCGCTCGGAGCTGCTGCCGAAGATGTACGGGGACGAACTGGTCGGGCTCTTCGGCCGGTTCAAGGACCTGTGGGACCCGGCGGGCGGGATGAACCCGGGTGTGCTGGCCCGCCCGGCCCGGCTCGACGAGAATCTGCGCTTCGCGGTGCTGCCGCGCGAGCGTGTCGAGGTCGCGTTCGGCTATCCGCACGACGGGCCGGGCGGAGGGGACTTCTCGGCGGCCGTACGCAGGTGTGTGGGGGTCGCCAAGTGCCGGGTCGGCGGACCGGGGTCAGGGACCGGGGTGAGCGGGCCAGGAGTGATGTGCCCGTCGTTCCGTGCGACGGGCGAGGAACAGCACTCCACGCGCGGGCGCGCGCGGCTGCTCCACGAGATGCTGGCGGGCGAGGTGGTGACGGACGGCTGGCGCTCGACGGAGGTACGGGACGCGCTGGACCTCTGTCTGTCCTGCAAGGGCTGCCGCAGCGACTGCCCGGTGGGCGTGGACATGGCCACGTACAAGGCGGAGTTCCTGCACCACCACTACGCGGGCCGGATGCGGCCCGCCGCGCACTACGCGATGGGCTCGCTGCCGCGCTGGCTGCGTCTGGCGGCGCCGTTCGCGCGGGTGCTGAACGCGGCGGCGCGGGTGTCCCCGCTGGCGTCGCTCGCCAAGCGGCTGGGGGGTATCACCCCGGAACGTGCGATTCCGCGGCTGGCGCCCGAGCCGTTCGGACGGTGGCTGGGGCGGCATATGAAGGCCCGTACGGAGGTCTTCGCGCGCAGCCGTTCCGCGGTCCTGTGGCCGGACACCTTCACCGAGTATCTGACGCCGTCGGTGGGCCGGGCGGCGGTACGGGTGTTCGAGGCGGCCGGGGTCGGTGTTGTCGCGCCGCCGCAGGGGGGCCGGGTCTGCTGCGGACTGACGTATGTGTCGACGGGCCGGCTCGACCGGGCGCGTACGGTCATGCGCCGCACGCTGGACCTGATGGAACCGCTGCTGGACGCGGGCCTGCCGGTCGTCGTCCTGGAACCGAGCTGCGCGGGCGCGCTCACCACGGACCTGCCGGAACTGCTCGGCGACGACCCGCGCGCGGCGCGGCTGGCCGCGTCCGTACGGACCTTCGCCCAGGCTCTGGAGGAGTGTGCGCCGCAGTGGCGACCGCCCCGTCTTGACCGTCCGGTCACCGGCCAGACGCACTGCCACCAGCACGCGGTCCTCGGCGACGAGGCGGACCGGCGATTGCGTGAACGCGCGGGCCTGACCGGCGAACTGAGCGGCGGCTGCTGCGGGCTGGCGGGCAACTTCGGTTTCGAACGGGGCCATTACGACGTCTCGGTGGCCTGCGCGGAGGACCAGTTGCTGCCGTCGGTGCGGGCGGCCGGAAACGGGGCGGAGATCCTGGCGGACGGCTTCTCGTGCCGTACCCAACTGGCGCAGCTGGGCGGACACCGGGCGCGGCACCTGGCGGAGGTGCTGGCGGAGGCGTTGAAGGAAGGGCCGCAGGAAGGGGTGAAGGAAGGGCCGCAGGAAGGGCCCAAGGAAGGGGTGAAGGGAGAGTTGACGGAGGAACCGACGGAGGAACCGACGGAGAGGCCGGCCGGGGGGCCGGCCGAGGGGCGGTGACGGGAGACGCGGTGACTGTGGCGTCCGCGCGCCGTGAACCGCCTGGGCCCCTCGGCCGGCTCCTCCGCGCCAGGCCGTGAGCCTCGGGCTTCGGCCGGCCGGCTGCTGTGCCCGCGCCGCACGCGTCAGCTCGCGGTGGGCCGTCGCCTGCGCGTCGCGGAGACCAGGCTCGCCCCCGCGATGACGGTCGCGCCGGCGACTCCGGCGATGACCGACGGGTTGGGGCCTGTGGAGGCCAGGGCCCCGTCCGGCTCTCCGCCCGCCGCCCGGGACCGGGCGGCGTCGAGGATCAGATCGGTGACGGCCCTGGGATTGGCGAGCATGGCGAGGTGCGGGGCGTTGATCTCGACTGTATGGGAGCGGGCCCGCTTCGCCTCGAAGCGCTCCAGCTCGGGGGAGATGGTCTTGTCCTGGGTGGAGACGAGGGCCCAGGAGGGGATGGTCTTCCAGGCGGCGGGGCCGGCCGTGTCGGCGAACGCCTGGGCGGCGATGGGGCGTTGTGTGGCCGCCAGTACCGCGGTGGTGGCCTCCGGCAGCGAGGCGGCGAACACCGGCCGGAACCGCTCGGGCTTGATGTAGAGATCGGTGCCGGTGGATCCGTCGGGCCGCGTGAACGGTACGGAGTTCGTGGCCGTACCGAGTTCGCTGCCCGGGAACTTGTCCGAGAGGACCGAGAGCACTTCGCCCTTGTCGGGCATCAGCGCGTTGATGTAGACAAGCGCCTTGACGTGCGGATTGCCGATCGCGGCGCCGCTGATCACCGCGCCGGCGTAGGAGTGGGCGACCAGAACGATCGGGCCCTTGATGCTTCTGAGGAAGCTGGCTATGTACGCCGCGTCGCCGTGCAGGCCGCGCAGCGGATTGGCGGGGGCCATGACGCGGTAGCCGTCGTTCTGCAGGTTCGGGACGACCTCGCCCCAGCTCGACGCGTCGGCGAAGGCGCCGTGCACCAGCACGATGGTGGGTTTGGCGGCGGTGACGCCGCGGCTCGCGGAGTGGTCGGCCGCGGCGGCGGCGTCCGCGGCGGGGATGGCGTTGACGAGCGCCGTCGCGGTGAACATCGCGGCGAGGGCGCACGCGTGGTGCGAACGTATCCGAGGGCCGGAACGTGGACCTCTCCTCGGGCCGGGACGCGAACGTATCCGGCGCCCGGGAGTGGATGGCATGTGCATGTCTCTCTCCTCTCTTGAGACGGGTGAGGGCGAGTCGACATCAGTGTGTTCACCCCCTGTCGAGGGGGCGCGCGGTGGCGGGCATGCGGGTGAACGGGGCGAGGCCGGGCGGGGTCGAGAGAGGTCGGGCGGGGGTCGGCGAGGTCGGGCGAGGCCGGGTCGGGCCGGGTCGGGCGCGGTCGGGCGGGGTCAGGCACCCGACGCCAGTTCGTGCGCCAGGGCCGCGAGATGGGGGATCGCCGGATGCGCGGCGCCCTCGCGCCAGACCAGGAAGACCTGGAGCGGCGGGGCATCGGGCAAGGGCCGGTAGGCGACCCCGGGGTGGGGGTGCACGGCGGCCGTCGAGGCGCCCGTGACGCCGATGCCGCGCGCCGCGGCGATGGTCATCAGCCAGTCGTCGGTGTTGGTGACCGTGACGGTGGTCGCCGGACCCGCCCCCGGCGGCCACAGCGCCGGACTCGTCGTGCCCGAGACCCGGTTGACGATCAGCGGCTGCGTCACCAGGTCCGCGAGCGTCAGGGACGTACGCGCGGCCAGCGGTCCATCGGCCGGGACCGCCGCTATCCGGGCCTCGGTGAGCAGCGGTTCCGTGACCAGCCCGGGTGTCGTCACCGGGCCGCGCAGCAGCGCCGCGTCGACCTCGCCCCGGGCCAGCCCGGCCGTACGGTCGTCGATCCGCAGCAGTTCGAGCGGGGTCTCAGGACGTTCCCGCTCCCAGCGGCGCAGCAGTGGCGTGGTGTACGGGCCGAAGGCCGACCACGCGTGGCCGAGTCGGAGCGGCCGGCGGCGCAGCCGTTCGGCGTCGAGGGCATCGTCGAACGCGGCGACCGCGGATGCCGCCCGGTCGCGGAAGGCGTGCCCCTCGGCGGTGAGGGCGAGATGGTGGGTGGAGCGCTCCGCGAGACGTACGCCGAGATGTTTCTCCAGCGCGGCGAGGGTGCGGGAGACGGCGGGCTGGGTGAGATGCAGCCGGGCCGCCGCCCTGGTCACGCTGGACTCCTCGGCGATGGCGAGGAAGCAGCGGAGATGGCGCAGCTCAATGCTCATGCGTCCAGAGCATAACGGCAGCCCAATCGGCATTTCACGGGGTGGACGCCGGGGTCGTAGCGTGATCGTGAACGACAGTCGTACAAGTGCAGTATGTTAGACCGCGAGTCCATTGAAGCGAACTGATCGTAGTGAACTGATCGAAGTGAACTGAGTGAGGAATCCGGTGGAAGAGCCGCGTACCGCTGTCGATGCCGCCGCCGCTGTCTCGCTGCCGGAAGCCGCTGGGTCTGTCCAGGTCGCCGGGTCTGTCCCCGCCGACGGGTCTGTCCCGGTCGACGGGTCCGGTCGGCCCGTCGGAGGCAAGCGGGCCCTCGGGCCCGTCGCCCTGGTCGTGGCCGGCGGGCTCTCCGTGCAGTTCGGTGCCGCTGTCGCCGTCCTCCTGATGCCCAGGACCGGCGCCCTCGGTGTCGTCTCGCTGCGGCTCGCGCTCGCCGCGATCGTGCTGCTCGCGGTCTGCCGGCCCGCCCTGCGCGGGCACTCGCGCGCGGACTGGGGCACGGTGATCGCCTTCGGCGCCGCCATGGCCGCGATGAACTGCCTCTTTTACCAGGCGGCCGACCGTATCCCGCTCGGCGCGGCCGTCACCCTGGAAGTCATCGGGCCGCTCGCGCTCTCCGTGATCGTCTCGCGGCGGCTGGTCAACCTCCTGTGGGCGGGGCTCGCGCTCGGCGGTGTGCTGCTGCTCAGCGGCGGCGGCTTCGACCGGCTCGACCCGGTGGGCGCGGCGTATGCGCTCGGGGCGGGTGCCATGTGGGCGACGTACATAGTCTTCAGCGCGCGCACCGGACGGCGCTTCCCGCAGGCCGACGGGCTGGCGCTGGCGATGGGGGTCGGCGCGGTGCTGGCCCTGCCGCTGGGCATCGTGGAGTCGGGCTCGAAACTGCTGGTGCCCTCCACGCTCGGGCTCGGCCTCCTGGTCGCGCTGATGTCCTCCGTCCTCCCGTACACCCTCGAACTGCTCGCCCTGCGGCGGCTGCCCGCCCCCACCTTCGCCGTGCTGATGAGTCTGGAACCGGCCATCGCGGCGACCGCCGGATTCCTCGTCCTGCACCAGGCTCTCTCCGCTACCGACGCGCTGGCGATCGCGCTGGTCATCGCGGCGAGCATGGGCGCGGTACGTACCCAGATCGGCGGCGGGAATCCGAAGCCGACGCCGACGCCGAAGTCGGTGGCGACGTCGAAGTCGGCGGCGAAGCCCGCCCCCGAGCCGGCCCCGGGCGAGGCCCGGGAAGAGGCCGGGTAGGCCGGGTAACGGCAAAGCAAGCACGCTTGATTGTTTCTCCGGGCGCTGCCATGCTCCGGGGCACGCACACCGCCGTGTCCCGAGGGGAGCGCATCCGTGTCCGACTCCGGCTCTGCCGCAGTGCCCAGCGATCCATCCAGCGAGCGGCCCACCGATCGGCCCACCCATCGGCCCACCGATCGGCCCGCCGATCTGCTCGGGGATCTGCACAGCGAGAGCGAGGAACTCGACCGGCTGGTCGCCCCGCTGGAGCCCGGGAGATGGCTTCTCGCGACCCCGTCACCCGGATGGTCCATCGCCCACCAGATCGCCCATCTGACCTGGACCGACTCCGCCGCGCTGCTCGCCGTGACGGACCCGGGGGCCTACGCGGGGGAGTCCCGTAAGGCCCTCGCGGCCCCCGACACCTTCGTCGACGAGGGCGCGGCGGCCGGCGCCGTACTCCAGCCTGCCGAACTGCTCGCCCGGTGGCGCGACGGCCGCGCGCGGCTGTACGGGGCCCTGCGCGGGGCGCCGCCCGGCGCACGCTTCCCCTGGTACGGGCCGCCGATGAGCGCCGCCTCGATGGCGACCGCACGGCTGATGGAGACCTGGGCGCACGGCCAGGACATCGCGGACGCGCTCGGCGTACGCCGCGAGCCGACCGCGCGGTTGCGCCATGTGGCGTGGATCGGCGTACGGGCCCGTGACTACGCCTATGCGGTACGGGGCGAGCAGCCGCCCGCCGGGCCGTTCCGCGTCGAACTGGCCGGTCCCCAAGGCGAGTTGTGGACGTACGGTCCCGAGGGTGCCGCCCAGCGCGTGACCGGGCCCGCGCTCGACTTCTGTCTGCTGGTGACCCAGCGGGCGCACCGCGCGGATCTCGCCGTACGGGCCGAGGGCGCTGACGCCGACGCGTGGCTGGATATCGCGCAGGCCTTCGCCGGACCGGCGGGTCCCGGCCGCGCGCCCAAGGGGGCCCGATGACGCCCCCTTCCCCGCCCGATTCCCCACCGGCTTCCCCGCACGCCTCTCCACCCGTTTCACTGCCCGCTTCCCCGCCCGGGGTTCTGCGGATCGGGAACGCCTCCGGCTTCTACGGCGACCGCTTCGACGCGCTGCGCGACATGCTCACGGGCGGCCCGCTCGACGTCCTCACCGGCGACTATCTCGCCGAGCTGACCATGCTGATCCTCGGCCGGGACCGGCTGAGGAACCCGGACGCGGGCTATGCGAAGACGTTCCTGCGGCAGCTGGAGGAGGGCCTTGGACTCGCCCACGAACGGGGCGTCAAGATCGTCACGAACGCGGGCGGACTGAACCCGGCCGGACTCGCCGCCGCCGTACGCGCGCTGGCCGCGCGGGTGGGCGTGCCGGTACGGGTCGCCCATGTCGAGGGGGACGATCTCCTTGCCCGCGGCGGCTGGGGCGACGGCGTCCTCACCGCCAACGCCTATCTCGGCGGCGCCGGAATCGCCGCCTGCCTGCGGGCCGGAGCCGATGTCGTGGTCACCGGACGCGTGACGGACGCGGCGCTGGTGACCGGGCCCGCCGCCGCCCACTTCGGCTGGGACCTCACCGGCACCGACGACCTCACCAGTACCGGCGACCTCAGCCGCCCACACGACCTCAGCCGCCCCGGCGACCCCGATCGCCCCGACAACCCCGCTCGCCCCGGCGATCTCGACCGCCCCGGCGATCTCGACGCGCTCGCGGGCGCGGTCGTCGCCGGGCATGTGCTGGAGTGCGGTACGCAGGCGACCGGCGGGAACTACTCCTTCTTCGCGCGGCACGACATACGCCGGCCCGGCTTCCCGCTCGCCGAGATCCACGCCGACGGCTCGGCGGTCATCACCAAGCACGACGGCACGGGCGGGGTGGTCGACATCGGTACGGTCACCGCGCAGCTGCTGTACGAGACCGGCGGCGCCCGGTACGCGGGACCCGATGTCACCGCGCGCCTCGACACCGTACGGCTGGACCAGGACGGGCCCGACCGCGTCAGGATCTCCGGCGTACGGGGCGAGCCGCCGCCCCCGGCCCTCAAGGTCGGCCTCAACCGGCTCGGCGGGCTGCGCAACGAGATCGTCTTCGTCCTCACCGGCCTCGACATCGACGCCAAGGCCCGGCTGGTGCGCGGCCAGATGGAGGACGCGCTCGCCGGACGGCGCCCCGCCGAGGTCCGCTGGGAGCTGGCCCGTACGGACCGGCCGGACGCCGACACCGAGGAGACCGCCAGCGCCCTGCTGCGCCTCGTCGTGCGCGACAGCGATCCGGAAGTGGTGGGCCGGGCCGTCAGCGGGGCGGCGATCGAGCTGGCGCTCGGCAGCTACCCCGGCTTCCATGTGACCGCCCCGCCGGGCAACGCCGTGCCGTACGGGGTCTTCGAGGCGGCGTACGCGGACGCGTCCGAGGTCGCCCATACGGCCGTGCTCCCCGACGGGCGACGCGTGGCGGTGCCCGCTCCCTTACGTACCAAGGCACTTGAGCCGGTCCCGGCGCCCCCGCCGCCGGAGCCGCTGCCCGCCGGCCTGCCCACCCGTCGCGCTCCTCTCGGGCTCGTCGTGGGCGCCCGCAGCGGCGACAAGGACGGCGACGCCAACGTCGGTGTCTGGGCGAGGAGCGAGGACGGCTGGCGCTGGCTCGCCCATACGCTGACGACCGACAGATTCCGTGAACTGATCCCGGAAAGCCGGGAGTTGACCGTCGTCCGTCATCTCCTGCCCCGGCTGCGCGCCGTCAACTTCACCGTCGAGGGGCTGCTGGGCGAAGGCGTCGCCGCGCAGGCCCGGTTCGATCCCCAGGCGAAGGCGCTCGGCGAGTGGCTGCGCGCCCGCCGCGCCGATATTCCGGAGGTCCTGTTGTGACCGTGCTCCCCTCGGCCCTCGACACCGCGTCCGCCGACTACGGCGCCCACCGCGCCGCCATGCTCGGCAAGCTCGACGAACTGGCCGCCGAGCACGCCAAGGCCCTGGCGGGCGGCGGGGAGAAGTATGTCGCCCGGCACCGCAAACGCGGCAAGCTGCTCGCGCGCGAGCGGATCGAGCTGCTGCTCGACCCCGACACCCCGTTCCTCGAACTGTCCCCGCTCGCCGCGTGGGGCAGCGACCATCCCGTCGGCGCGTCCATGGTCACCGGCATCGGAGTGGTCGAGGGCGTCGAATGTCTGATCACCGCCAACGACCCGACCGTACGCGGCGGAGCCTCCAACCCCTGGACGCTGAAGAAGGCCCTGCGCGCCAACGAGATCGCCTTCGCCAACCGGCTGCCCGTCATCAGCCTGGTCGAGTCCGGCGGCGCCGATCTCCCTTCCCAGAAGGAGATCTTCATCCCCGGCGGCGCCCTATTCCGCGACCTCACCCGGCTCTCCGCCGCCGGTATCCCCACCGTCGCGGTCGTCTTCGGCAACTCCACGGCGGGCGGGGCGTATGTCCCCGGGATGTCCGACCACACCGTCATGATCAAGGAACGGTCGAAGGTCTTCCTCGGCGGCCCGCCCCTGGTGAAGATGGCCACCGGCGAGGAGAGCGACGACGAATCGCTCGGCGGCGCCGAGATGCACGCCCGTACGTCCGGGCTCGCGGACCACTACGCGCTGGACGAACAGGACGCGATCCGGCGCGCGCGGCGGATCGTCGCCCGGCTCAACTGGCGCAAGGCGCACCCCGATCCCGGCCCGGCCGAGCCGCCGAAGTACGACGAGGACGAACTGCTCGGCATCGTCCCCGGCGATCTGAAGATCCCCTTCGATCCGCGCGAGGTCATCGCCCGGATCGTGGACGGCTCGGACTTCGACGAGTTCAAACCGCTGTACGGGCCGAGCCTGGTGACCGGCTGGGCGCGGCTGCACGGCTATCCGGTGGGGGTGCTCGCCAACGCGCGGGGAGTGCTGTTCTCCGCCGAGTCGCAGAAGGCCGCGCAGTTCATCCAGCTCGCCAATCAGCGCGACATCCCCCTCGTCTTCCTGCACAACACCACGGGCTACATGGTCGGCAGGGAGTACGAACAGGGCGGCATCATCAAGCACGGCGCGATGATGATCAACGCGGTCTCGAACTCCCGCGTCCCGCATCTTTCCGTGCTGATGGGCGCCTCGTACGGCGCCGGGCACTACGGCATGTGCGGCCGCGCGTACGACCCGCGCTTCCTCTTCGCCTGGCCCGGCGCCAAGTCCGCGGTGATGGGCCCGCAGCAGCTCGCCGGGGTCCTGTCGATCGTGGCGCGGGCCTCGGCGGCGGCGAAGGGGCAGCCGTACGACGAGGAGGGGGACGCGGCGCTGCGCGCGATGGTGGAGCGGCAGATCGAGTCCGAGTCGCTGCCGATGTTCCTCTCCGGGCGGCTGTACGACGACGGGGTCATCGACCCGCGCGACACCCGTACCGTCCTCGGCCTGTGTCTGTCCGCCGTCCACACCGCCCCGGTCGAGGGTGTGCGGGGCGGCTTCGGCGTCTTCCGGATGTGAGGTCCCAGATGATCGAGTCGTCCCAGATGATCGAGTCGTTGCTCGTCGCCAACCGGGGCGAGATCGCCTGCCGGGTCTTCCGGACCTGCCGCGAACGGGGGATCGCCACCGTCGCGGTCCACTCGGACGCCGACGCGGGCGCGCTGCACGTACGGGAGGCGGACGCGGCCGTACGGCTGCCGGGGGCCGCGCCCGCCGACACGTATCTGCGCGGCGACCTGATCGTGAAGGCGGCGCTCGCGGCGGGCGCCGACGCGGTGCATCCCGGGTACGGCTTCCTCTCCGAGAACGCGGAGTTCGCGCGGGCGGTGCTGGACGCGGGCCTCGTCTGGGTCGGGCCGCCGCCGGGCGCGATCGAGGCGATGGCGTCCAAGACCCGGGCGAAGAAGCTGATGGCGGCGGCGGGCGTACCGCTGCCGGCGCCGGTCGATCCGGCCACCGCCACCGGGGCCGACCTGCCGCTGCTGCTGAAGGCGGCGGCGGGCGGCGGTGGCCGCGGGATGCGGATCGTGCGTGAACTGGCCTCTCTGGAGGAGGAGTTGAAGGCCGCTTCGGCGGAGGCGGCGTCCGCGTTCGGGGACGGGGAGGTGTTCGCCGAGCCGTATGTGGAGCGCGGCAGGCATGTGGAGGTGCAGATCCTGGCGGACGCGCACGGCACGGTGTGGGCGCTGGGCACCCGGGACTGCTCCCTGCAACGCCGGCACCAGAAGGTGATCGAGGAGTGCCCGGCGCCCGGTCTCCCGGACGAGCTGCGTGCGGTACTGCGGGAGGCGGCCGTGGCCGCGGCCCGCGCGGTCGACTACCGGGGCGCGGGCACGGTCGAGTTCCTGATCTCACCCGAGGGGCGGCCGTACTTCCTGGAGATGAACACCCGCCTCCAGGTCGAACACCCGGTGACGGAAGAGGTGTTCGGGCTGGATCTGGTGGCCCTGCAACTCGCGGTCGCGGAGGGCGCGGCGCTTGAGGCGGAGCCGCCGGCCGCCCAGGGGCATGCGGTGGAGGCGCGGCTCTACGCGGAGGATCCGGCGGCGGGGTGGGCGCCCCGGACGGGACGGCTGCACGCGCTGGAGGTGCCGGGGCAGGAGCCGGTACGGGCGCCGGGGCCGGTAGCGGGCCGGGTGGCGGGTCAGGCGGTGGGGCCGGTGGCGGGCCCGGCGTCGGGCCAAGTGGTGGCGGGGCCGGTGGCGGGCCCGGCGTCGGGGCTTGTGCCGATGGCCGCCCCCGCGCCACGCCTGCGCGTCGACACCGGTTACACGCACGGCGACACCATCGGGACGCACTACGACGCCATGCTCGCGAAGGTCATCGTCTGGGCCCCCACGCGCGCCGAGGCGCTGCGCGGGCTCCGGCACGCGCTGCGACGCGCCCGGGTGCATGGCCCCGGCACCAACCGGGAACTGCTCGTACGGTCGCTCGGCCACCCCGATGTCACCGACGCGCGGTTCGACACCGGGTTCTACGAACGGCATCTGGACGCGCTCACCGCCCCGGGCCCCGGCGAGCGGCACGCCGCCGTCGCCGCCGCGCTCGCCGACGCGGCGGCACGTACCACCGGTGACACGCTGCCCGCGCGGCTCGGCGGCTGGCGCAATGTGGGCGCGCCCGCGCAGCGCAAGACGTACGGGGACCACGAGGTGCGCTACCGGGCCACCCGGGACGGATTCGTCGTGGAGGCCGACGAAGGCGACGAGGTGCGAGTGGTCGCCGCCTCTCCTCACCGCGTCAGCCTCGAAATCGGAGGTGTCGTACGGCACTTCGACGTCCGTACGTACGGCGACGAGGTCCATGTGGACAGCGCCACCGGCGCGTACCGGCTGATCGCCCGGCCCCGGTTCACGGGAGCCGACCACCGCACCCCACCCGGATCGCTGCTCGCCCCGATGCCCGGAACCGTCGTACGGCTGGCCCCAGGGCTGGCCGAAGGCGCTCGGGTCACGGCCGGGCAGCCGCTCATCTGGCTGGAGGCCATGAAGATGGAGCACCGCGTCACCGCTCCCGCCTCCGGCACGCTCACCGCGCTCCATGCCGTCCCCGGCCGCCAGGTCGAGGTCGGCGCCCTGCTCGCCGTCGTCACCGGCACAGACGCACAGGACGCACAGGACGCCCAGGACGCCCAGGAGGAATCGTCACCATGAGCCGAAGCACCCGAAGTGGCCACAGCAGCGTCATCGAGAGCGAAGAGCACACCGCACTGCGCGCCGCCGTCGCCGCCCTCGGCCGGCGCCACGGACGCGGATACGACCGCGAGACCCTGTGGCGCGAGGCCGGCAAGCTCGGCTACCTCGGCGTGAACCTCCCCGAGGAGTACGGCGGCGGAGGCGGCGGGATCGCCGAACTCTCCCTCGTACTTGAGGAGTTGGGGGGAGCCGGCTGCCCGCTGCTGCTGATGGTCGTCTCGCCCGCCATCTGCGGCACCGTGATCTCCCGCTTCGGTACGGACGAGCAGAAGCGCCGGTGGCTGCCCGGTCTCGCGGACGGCTCCCTCACCATGGCCTTCGGCATCACCGAACCCGACGCCGGCTCCAACTCCCACCGGATCACGACCACCGCGCACAGGGACGGCGACGACTGGGTGCTGAACGGCCGCAAGGTCTTCATCTCCGGCGTCGACATCGCCGACGCGACCCTCGTCGTCGGCCGTACCGAGGACGCGCGGACCGGCAGCCTCAAGCCGTGTCTGTTCATCGTCCCCCGCGACACCGCGGGCTTCCACCGCTCCCTGATCGAGATGGAACTCCAGGCCGTGGAGAAGCAGTTCGAGCTGGTCCTCGAAGACGTACGGGTGCCCGCCGACGCGCTCGTCGGCGACGAGGACGCCGGACTGCTCCAGCTCTTCGCCGGGCTCAACCCCGAGCGGATCATGACCGCCGCCTTCGCCCTCGGCATGGGCCGCTACGCGCTGGACCGGGCCGTCGAGTACGCGAAGACCCGCCAGGTGTGGAAGGAGCCGATCGGCGCCCACCAGGCCATCGCGCACCCGCTCGCCCAGGCCCATATCGAACTCGAACTGGCGCGCCTCATGATGCGCAAGGCCGCCCACCTCTACGACGCGGGCGACGACACCGGCGCGGGCGAGGCCGCCAACATGGCCAAGTACGCAGCCGGGGAAGCCTGTGTCAGGGCCGTCGACCAGGCCGTACACACCCTCGGGGGCAACGGGCTCACTCGTGAGTACGGTCTGGCGTCCCTCATCACCGCCGCCCGGGTGGCCCGGATCGCGCCCGTCAGCCGGGAAATGATCCTGAACTACGTATCCCATCAGTCCCTGGGTCTCCCCAAGTCCTACTGAAACAGGGGATTCTGTCCCTCCCAGTACGTCAGTACGTGCACGCGTCGAGTACGTCCACGCGTCAAGTATGTCCACGCGTCGAGTACGTCCACGCGTCCACCGCGTCGAAGGGGTCGTCATGGTGTTCCACAGTGAGTACGCGGATGTCCCGGCCGTCGAACTGCCCATCCACGAGGCCGTGCTCGGCCAAGCCGCCGCGTACGGCGACACCGTCGCCCTCGTCGACGGTGTGACCGGTACGAGCACGACGTACGCCGAGCTCGACGCCCTCCACCGCCGGATCGCCGCCGCGTTCACCGACGCCGGGGTGCGCAAGGGGGACGTCCTCGCCCTGCACAGCCCGAACACCGTGGCGTATCCCGCCGTCTTCTACGCCGCCACGCGCGCCGGCGCCTCCGTCACCACCGTCCATCCCCTCACCACCCCCGAAGAACTCGCCACCCAGCTGCGCGACTCCTCCGCCCGCTGGATCGTCACCGTCTCGCCGCTGCTCGACGCGGCCCGCAGATCGGCCGAACTCGTCGGCGGCATCGAGGAGATCTTCGTCTGCGACCGGGCGCAGGGGCACCGTTCGATCCTGGACCTGGCACGGTCGACGGCTCCCGAACCCGAGATCGCCATCGACCCGGCCGAGGACATCGCGGCCCTGCCGTACTCCTCCGGCACCACCGGAGTCCCCAAGGGCGTCATGCTGACGCACCGCTCGATCGCCACCAATCTCGCGCAGCTCGAACCGGTCATGCCCATGGGGCCGGGCGACCGTATCCTCGCCGTCCTGCCGTTCTTCCACATCTACGGCCTGACCGCCCTGATGAACGCGCCGCTGCGGCACGGCGCGACGGTCGTCGTCCTGCCCCGCTTCGATCTCGACCAGTTCCTCGCGGCCATCGAGAAGCACCGCGTCAACGGCCTGTACGTCGCCCCGCCCATCGTCCTCGCGCTGGCCAAGCACCCGGCCGTCGCGCGGTACGACCTCTCCTCGCTCGACTACATCCTGAGCGCCGCCGCCCCGCTGGACGCCCGGCTCGCCGCCGCCTGTTCGGCCCGGCTGGGACTCCCGCCCGTACGCCAGGCGTACGGCATGACAGAGCTGTCACCCGGCACGCATGTCGTGCCGCTGAGCGCGCGGAACCCGCCGCCGGGCGCCGTCGGCAAGCTCCTGCCCGGTACGGAGATGCGCGTCGTCGCGCTGGACGACCCCGACAAGGACCTCGACCCGGGCGCCGAGGGCGAGATCCTTCTACGCGGCCCGCAGGTCATGAAGGGATATCTCGGCCGGCCCGACGCCACCGCCGAACTGATCGACGCCGCGGGCTGGGTGCACACCGGCGATGTCGGCCGGGTGGACGCCGACGGCTGGCTCTTCGTCGTCGACCGGGTCAAGGAGCTGATCAAGTACAAGGGATTCCAGGTCGCCCCCGCCGAACTGGAGGCGCTGCTGCTCACCCATGAGCGCATCGCGGACGCGGCGGTGATCGGGGTCCACGACGAGGACGGCGAAGAGGTGCCCAAGGCATACATTGTTCGTCAGTCGGGTGCGGATGTGCTCACGGCGGAGGACGTCATGGCGTTCGTCGCGGAACACGTCGCCCCGTACAAGAAGGTCCGCCGGGTCGAATTCGTCGGAGGCGTACCCCGCGCCGCTTCCGGAAAGATCCTCAGACGTGAACTGAGAGACAGGGAAGCGCGGGACCGCGAGAGGAAGAACACGTGACGCAGACCCAGCCACCGGCGTCCGGGCCCGCGCTGGTCACCACGGCGCACGAGCGGGGCATCACCACCCTGACCCTGGACTCACCGGCGAACCGCAACGCCCTGTCGGCGCGGCTCGTCGACGCGCTCGGCGACGCCCTCACGGCCTGCGCCAAGGACCCCGCCGTACGGGCCGTGCTGCTCACCCACACCGGCACCACCTTCAGCGCGGGCGCCGACCTGAAGGAACCGGCCAACCCGTACACCTTCATCGCCCTGATGCGGCAGATCGTGGAACTGCCCAAGCCGGTCGTCGCGCGCGTCAGCGGCCATGTCCGGGCCGGCGGCATCGGGCTGCTCGGCGCCTGCGACATCGCCGTCGCCGACCGTACGTCCGACTTCGCCTTCACGGAGGTACGGATCGGGGTCGCCCCGGCCGTGATCTCGCTGCCGCTCCTGCCCCGCGTCGAACCGCGCGCGGCGGCCCGCTACTACCTCACGGGCGAGCGCTTCGACGCCGAGCGCGCCGCCACCGCCGGGGTGATCACCGAAGCCGCGGACGATGTGGACGCGGCGCTCGCGCCCGTACTCGACGGACTGCGCAGGGCCTCGCCACAAGGGCTCGCCGAATCCAAGAAGCTGCTGACGGTCGGGGTACTGGACGCCTTCGAGCGGTACGCCGAGGATCTTGTCCAGCGCTCCGCCTCGCTCTTCGTGACGGCGGAGGCCCGCGAGGGCATTGCGGCGTTCCTCGAACGGCGGGACGCCTCGTGGGTGCGATAGGGCCCGCCGGGACCGCGCCGAAACCCGCCGGGACCGGGCGCAAACCTGCCAGGACCGCGCCGAAACCCGCCGGGACCGCGCCCAAACAGGACCGCAGCCGCGCCACCCGGCGCAGACTGCTGGAGGCCGCCGTGGCCTGCCTCGCCGAGTACGGCTGGGCGGGCTCCACCGTCGCCGTCGTCGCCGAGCGCGCGGGCGTCTCGCGCGGGGCGGCGCAGCACCACTTCCCGACCCGCGAGGACCTGTTCACGGCGGCCGTCGAGTACGTGGCGGAGGAACGGTCCTCCGCGCTGCGCGCCCTGGTCCCGGCGGGGCCGGCGCACCGCCGCGCGGCGGTCGAGGGCATCGTCGCGCTCTATACGGGCCCGCTGTTCCGCGCGGCACTGCACCTGTGGGTCGCGGCCTCCGACGAGGACCAGCTGCGGCCCCGCGTCACCGAACTGGAGGCCCGGGTCGGCCGCGAGTCCCACCGGATCGCGGTCGAACTGCTGGGCGCCGACGAGTCCGTGCCCGGCGTACGCGAGACCGTGCAGGGGCTGCTCGACATGGCGCGCGGCCTGGGCCTGGCGACGCTGCTGACGGACGACACGCGGCGGCGGGAGCGGGTCGTCGCGCAGTGGGCGCTGATCCTGGACGGCGTGCTCGGCTGAGGGACCTGGCTGCCCCGTCGGGCGGTCCGACAGGGCAGCCAGGTCCGTTCACGGTTCACGGTTCGCCGTTCGCCGTTCGCCGTTCACCGCTCACCCGTCGGCTCTCAGCGTGAGATCGCGTCGAACCCCTCGATCTCACGCGGGCTCCGCGTCCTCGGTCCCACATAGCGCGCGGAAGGACGCACCAGCCGGCCCGTGCGCTTCTGCTCCAGGATGTGCGCCGACCAGCCGGCCGTACGGGCACAGGTGAACATCGACGTGAACATGTGCGCGGGGACCTCCGCGAAGTCGAGCACGATCGCCGCCCAGAACTCCACGTTCGTCGCGAGTACCCGGTCGGGCCTGCGCGCGTGCAGCTCGTCCAGCGCGGCCTTCTCCAGCGCCTCCGCCACCTCGAACCGCGGCGCGGCCAGCTCGCGAGCCGTACGCCGCAGCACCCGCGCCCGCGGGTCCTCGGCCCGGTAGACCCGGTGCCCGAAGCCCATCAGCCGCTCGCCCTTGTCCAGGGCCCGCTTGACGTACGCCGTCGCGTCGCCCGTGCGCTCGATCTCCTCGATCATGCCGAGGACCCGCGAGGGCGCCCCGCCGTGCAGCGGCCCCGACATGGCGCCGACCGCACCCGACAGCGCCGCCGCCACATCGGCGCCCGTGGACGCGATGACCCGGGCGGTGAACGTGGAGGCGTTCATTCCGTGCTCGGCGGCCGACGTCCAGTAGGCGTCGACGGCCCGCACATGCCGGGGGTCGGGCTCACCGCGCCAGCGGATCATGAAGCGCTCGACGACGGACTCGGCTTTGTCGATCTCCCGCTGCGGCACCATCGGCACCCCCTGCCCACGGGCCGACTGGGCGACGTACGAGAGCGCCATCACCGCCGCACGCGCCAGATCGTCACGGGCCGTCCGCTCATCGATGTCGAGAAGCGGTTTCAGCCCCCACACGGGTGCGAGCATCGCCAGCGCGGACTGTACGTCGACCCGGATGTCACCGGAGTGGATCGGGATCGGGAACGGCTCCGCGGGCGGCAGACCGGGCGCGAACGCCCCGTCGACCAGCAGCCCCCACACATTGCCGAAGGACACCTGGCCGACCAGGTCCTCGATATCGACGCCCCGGTAGCGGAGCGAGCCGCCCTCCTTGTCCGGTTCGGCGATCTCCGTCTCGAACGCGACGACTCCTTCGAGTCCGGGGACGAACGAATTGTCCAAGGAGGTGTCGGAAGCGGACATGAGGCGGCTCCTCTGAGGGTGGGGGCGGACTTCGGCGGGTCGGTCACCCCGGTGGATGCCCCCTGCGGCAGCCGTCCGGGAGTCAGGAACGTCCGGGAGGCAGGAACGATAGCCCCTGGTGTACGAAGGCCACAGTGGCCTGCCCCAAGATTTTGGCGGGTTCCTCCGATGCGGGGAAGCGTGATAACCGGCACACTGCCAGACTTCCTCCCCAAGGGATTAGCGGCATCCGGTGCCGGGGAAACTAGGGCTGCGGCAGGATGACCGTGTGCCTTACGAGACCCCGGATTCCGTCGATCCCGCCGACGCCGCAGATCCCGCAGATCCCGCCGATCCAGCCGCCATGCGCGAGCAGTACCGCACCACTCCGCTGCTGGAGAAGGACCTCGCGCCCGCTCCGACCGACCAGTTCGCCCGCTGGTTCAAGGAGGCCGTGGCCGGTGACCTCCACGAGCCGAACGCGATGGTCGTCGCGACGGCCACCCCCGACGGCCGGCCCTCCTCGCGCACGGTGCTGCTGAAGGCATACGACGACCGGGGCTTCGTCTTCTTCACGAACTACACGTCCCGCAAGAGCGGCGAGATCGGGTCGAATCCCTTCGTCTCGCTGCTCTTCCCCTGGCACCCCATGGCCCGCCAGATCATCGTCACGGGCACCGCCGCGCGCACCGGCCGCGACGAGACAGCCGCGTACTTCCGCACCCGCCCCCACGGCTCCCAGCTGGGCGCCTGGGCCAGCGACCAGTCCAGCCCGATCGCCTCCCGCGAGGAACTGCTCCATCGCTACGACGAGCTGGCATCCCGCTACCCGGAGGACGAGCGCGTACCGGTGCCCCCGCAGTGGGGCGGCTACCGCGTCAGACCGGAGACCGTCGAATTCTGGCAGGGCCACGAGAACAGGCTCCACGACCGGCTGCGCTACGTACGTGACGGCGACGGCGACGGCGGCTGGCGGGTGGAGCGGCTCTGCCCGTAGATCCCACGGCCCGTAGATCCCACGGCCCGTAGATCTCACGGCCCGTAGAGCCTTGGCCCGTAGACCCATGGAAAACCCGCGGGAAAAGCAGAACCCCGCGGGCTCGGGTTCCTCCGAAGAGAAGCCGGCCGGACGTACCGGCGAGCCCGCGGGGCGGTGACTGCTTTGGATTGGGCCGGCGGTTACCGGCTCCGCACTGAGTACGACAACGGGCCGTCAGCCCGCAGCCACCTCACGAGTCCGGAAAGAAATCACTTCCGAATCACCTCCTTTCAGTGTGTGCCACACATTAGGAGGGGCCTCGAAGACTCTCAAGCGATTTTCGTGAGGGAGTTCCGGGAGGGGCCTCCGGCCGAGGTGATGAGGCGGTGCCGACCGTTGGCACGGCCGGAGACACGGCCGGAGACACGGCCGGTCCAGACCCCGGTAGCCGGAGGATTTCCGGCCCGCGCTCGAAGGAAGCCGGGTACGCTCGTATGTGTGTTCCTCGTCGAAACCCTGATCGACTGACCATGGCGTGTGGTAGCCGGTGTGCGGGACCGCTTTTGGGGTGCGACGATTTCGGGGAACCTTGTGTGTGCTGAGTCACGTTCGAGTTGAATGATCGGACGTGCGTCAGCACAGGCGGAGACGCCCTGCAGGGGGTGCCAGGATGAGTGCTTCTCGGAGTGAGACCACCGATCCGCGCGGGCCGGACGAGCCGGAGCCCGATCCCGAATCGGAGAGCGGTGCCGGAGCCGATGCCGGGGCGGGCGGCGGGGGCGGGGCGGAGCGGGATGACGCCGGGTCCGATCTGCTCGCGGCGTTGCTCGACGGTATGGACGCGGCTCTGTGTGCCTTTGACGCGCAGGGCGTGATCACTCACTGGAACCGCGAGGCCGAGCGGATACTCGGCTGGTCCGCCGAGGAGGCCGTCGGACGGCAGGGCTTCGCCGGATGGGCCGCGCGGAGCGCCGACGCGGACGAGGTGCAGGCGCGGCTGATGGCCGTGATGGAGACGCCGGGGCGGCAGGTGGACGAGTTCGCGCTGCTGCGCAAGGACGGCGGCAGGGTGCTGATACGGACCCAGTCGTCCGGGATGCGCGGGGCCGACGGCAAGCCCGCCGGGGTCTACAGCGCCTTCAGCGAGGTCCATGAGCAGATCGATCTGGAGCGGTCCATCGCGCTGAGCGAGGCACTTTTCGACGACGCGTCCTGGGGTGTCGTACTCGTGGACGTCGATCTGCGGCCGACCGTCGTCAACGGATACGCGGCGCGCGCCTTCGGCTCCGGGCGGGTCTCGGTGCTCGGGCGGCCGTTGGGTGAGCTGGTCGTGCAGGGTGTCGAGGAGGTGGAGGCCGCGCTCCACCATGTGCTGGCGGAAGGGGCGCCGAAGTCGCCCGCCGAGCTGTGGGTGTCGGTCCCCACGGCGGACGGGGAGCGGCGGCGCTGCTGGCGCAGCGGATTCCTGCGGCTGGCGTCTCCGCTGGCGGAGGAGCCGGTGCCGCTGGGCGTGGGATGGATGTTCCAGGATGTGACGGAGTCGAAGCTGGCGGCGCAGGAGGCGGACCGGCTGCGGTTCCGTTCCAGCCAGTTGTACCGGGCGGGGCGCGCGGCGGCGGAGTGCGAGGACCCGTTGGAGGCGGCGACGGTCTATCTGGACTTCGCGCTGGCGGGTTTCGCGGATCACGCGCTGATCGACTTGGTGGCGGGGGAGCGGCCGGACGGGGCGGCGGCGGCTCCCGTACGGCTGGTGCGGGTGGTGGAGACACCGTCCGGTGGCGGGTCGGGGCCGGGTATGCCCGTAGAGACGGGCGGGATACCGGTGCGGTACGTGACCGGGCATCCGGCGCTTCAGGCGATGGACCGCAACGGCTCGGTCCGCGCGAGCGCTCCCGGCGCGTCAGCCGGTTCCGCGGCCTCCGCGCAGACGCAGGCGGCGGGCGCCGTCCCCTCCCCGACCTGGGCGACTTCGCGGCAGTGGCCGGCGGACTCGGTGCACGCCCTGTGTACGGTGCTGCGCAGCCGGGGCCGGTCGCTGGGTGTGGTGACGTTCCTGCGGGGAGCGAGCCGGGCCGCCTTCGAGCGGCCGGACGCGGTGTACGCGGAGGATGTCACGATCCGCGTGGCGGCGGCCCTGGATCTCTTCGGCGTCCTGTCCGACTGAGACGGCATCCTGGGCCCGAGACGGCATCCTGGGACAGGTGCCGGACGGCACGGGCGGCGTCGCATGCGCTGCCGCCCGTGCCGTCCGGCGCTGACATACCGTCAGGACGTGCCAGCCTTGGGGCCCGACGCCGGCCCGCCGTCCCGGAGGGACGCTGCCTCCGGGGGCAGCATCCTGACCGGTTCCGTCCCCGCGTCGTTGTGCCGCAGCGCCCAGTTCTCCAGGGCGATGCGGCAGGCGTGGTCGACATGGCGCAGGCCGGACAGATCCAGCTCGATGGGACGGTCCTTCGGCAGCGCCTCCAACTGCTCCATGATGCGCGGCAGCCGCAGGAACGTGGCGTTGCCGGTGACCGACACCACCATCCGGCCGCCGGTGAGTTCATGGACGTCGACATGGAGGTGGGAGATCTCCCAGGCGGTTTTGACGACCGCGAGCAGCAGCCCGAGGACCACGCCCTCGAAGAGGTTCGTGACCAGGATCGCCAGCGCTGTGATGACGAGGATCGCCACTTCGCCGCGGTGCTCCCGCCACAGCGGGCGCAAGTCCTTGACCGGTACGAGCTTGCAGCCCGCGTGCACCAGGACACCGGCGAGTGCCGCGAGCGGGATGACGCCGATCGCCGCCGGCAGCAGCGCGGCGAACAGCAGCAGCCACAGGCCGTGCAGGATCCGGGAGAGTGAAGTCCGCGCTCCTGCCTGGACATTGGCGGCGCTGCGTACGATGACCGCGGTCATCGGCAGTGCGCCGAGCGCCCCGCAGACCGTGTTCCCCACGCCCTGGGCCATGAGTTCCTTGTTGTAGTCCGTGCGCGGACCGTCGTGCATACGGTCCACCGCCGCGGCGCTGAACAGGCTTTCCGCCGAGGCGATCAGGGTGAACGCGAGCACGGTGCCGATGGCGGCCACGCTCGCCAGGTGCCCGAACTCGCCGAGCCCGGGCGGACGTATGGACTCCAGCAGGCCCTGTACCTCGACCTTGGCGACCGGCAGGTCCAGCAGGAAGGCCGCGCCGGTGGCCAGCGCCACGGCGGCCAGCGGGCCCGGGATCATCCGGGCCCCGGCCGGGAGGCGGGGCCAGAGGACCAGTACGGCGATGGTCCCGGCCCCGATGAGGAACGCGGTCAGCGCCGTGCCGTCGGTGACGATGTCGAAGGCCAGTCCGGGCAGCCCGGCGATCTTGCCGAGGCCGCCGGACGGCTGTGCGGTGTCGGCCATGGCGTACACCTGGCCGAGGACGAGCACGAGGCCGATGCCGGCCAGCATTCCCTGGACGACGGCGACCGAGATGGCCCGGAACCAGCGGCCGAAACCGAAGGCTCCGAGGGCCAGTTGCAGCAATCCGGACACCAGGACGATGGCGCCGAGTGTGCCGACGCCGAACTCCTTGACGGCTTCGTATACGAGGACGGTGAGACCGGCCGCGGGGCCGCTCACCTGAAGCGAACTGCCGGGCAGGAAGCCCACGACGAGTCCGCCGACGATGCCGGTGACCAGACCGAGTTCGGCGGGGACACCGGAGGCGACCGCCACCCCCACACAGAGGGGCAGGGCGACGAGGAAGACGACGAGGGACGCGAGTATCTCGCGTCGAAGGACACGCTGGTCCTTCAGAAGTGGGAGGGAGAGCATGACGGGTTGTCCTAGCTGTGCGGTCCGCGAGCGGACAGGAGGTGGGGAGAGGTCGATACCGAGGCCGCTGTCACAGCGGTCTGAACTCCCCACCCAGCTCGGGCCGGTGGACGCTGATCGCGCCCGTGTCCACTTCGTAGTACCAGGCGTTCAAGGAGAGACGGCCCTCCGCCAGGCGTTCCCGTACGGCGGGGTAGCTCCTGAGGGTGTTGAGCTGGGCCGCCGCGTGGTGCTGTACGGCGTGGGCGAGACCGTGGGCCGACGGCAGCTCGGAGGCACCGAGGCCGAGCCAGCCGCGCACGGCGGGAACGGCCGACAGGTCCTCGCCGCGGACCATGGCGCCCACGGCGCCGCAGTGCGAGTGACCGCAGACGACGAGGTCACGGACGTCCAGCACGCGCAGCGCGTACTCGATGGTGGCGGTCTCGCCGCTGGGCCGGTCCGCGTCGTACGGGGGGACGATGTTGCCCGCCGTGCGCAGCTCGAACAGCTCGCCGGGGCGGGCGCCGGTGATGAGGGAGGGGATGACACGGGAGTCCGAGCAGGTGATGAAGAGCGCTTGCGGCGTCTGCCCCGCCGCGAGATCTCGGAACTCGTCGGGGCGTTCAGCCACCTGCACGGAGAAGGAACGGGCGTTGTCGATGAGGGATTTCATGATGGCCTGCCTCCTGCACTCCCGGGCTTGCCGGGGCGCGGTGTGGTCGGGTCAGTGGGGGGTGAAACGGTGTGCGAGAACTACGGGTTGAGCGTGAGGGTGAAGCGTGAGGGTGAGGCGTGAGGGTCACATCGTGAGGGAAAGGGCCGAGCGACGGTGGACGTTCCGTGCCTGACGGGGAGCCGTGCGGGCGTCGCGCCCCTGCCGGATCGCGGCAGTTGGGGGAGGCCGGCGTGGCGGCTGCCGTGTGGTGGTCCGGGCGGCCGGGTCAGGAAGCGGTCGTCCCGCGTCTGACGGTGGACTCGCGGTCCAGTTGGATTCTCACAGCTCGCCCTTCCCGTCTTTCGGTCTTTCCGTAGTGCCGTGCGGGCGCGGCAGTACGCGCCGACGCATCCGACACGTCGTCAACTCCGATGATGCTGCACCGGAGCCTTCCCCACTTTGCCTGAACATTACTTCTTTGTGAAAGATCAAAATTTCGCCAAGTGCTCCCGCGGTGACGCAAAGTTGTGGTTCCTGGTTACGGGAACGGGCTGGGGCCTGCGGGAATGTCCCCCGCAGGCCCCAGATGTCACTCTGCTGTCACTCTCGGTTTCCGGTGTCGCGTGTGTCGCGTTTATTTCTGCACACACATCGCTTTACCGTAAAAACGTTCTAGTGACGGTAGAAGATCCGGTCGCCGTACTCGGTCATGACCCTGCCATTCCATTCGGTCCCACCGTCGACATTCCCCGAGCGCAGAAGCGGGGGTTCGATTCCACGTTCGACCAGTTCTCCTGCGGCCGCGGCCATCATCGCCTGCATCAGGGCGCTGGTGACGACGGTCGATGCCGGGGCGAAGGGCGCCTCGATACCGTCGGCCGTCAGTTCCGCGTCGCCGACCGCGATCTTGCTGTCCAGCACGATGTCGCAGTGATCCTTGAGATAGGTCCCCGTGACGTGCCGGGACTTGGTCTCCGTCGCGTACGCCACGGACGTGACGCCGATGACCTTCAGCCCCAGTGCCCGCGCGTTCATCGCCATCTCGACGGGCAGCGCGTTGCGCCCGGAGAGCGAGATGATCACCAGCAGATCGCCGGCGCGGGCGGGGCTGGAGTCGAGCACGGCGCCCGCCAGCCCGTCGACCCGCTCCAGCGCGGAGCCGAGGGTGGCCGGCATGACATCGACGCCGACCACGCCGGGCACGGTGAGCAGATTCATCACGGCGAAGCCGCCGGCCCGGTAGACGACGTCCTGCGCGGCGAGCGAGGAGTGTCCGGCGCCGAAGGCGAAGAGCCGGCCCCCGGCGGCGACGGTGTCGGCGATGGCGGCTCCGGCGGCGGCGACGCCGGCGGACTCCTCGTCGCGTACCCGCTGGAGCAGACCGATCGCCGCATCGAAGAACTGACCGGCCAGCTTGCTCTCGCTCATCGAGGAGGCCCTTCCAGGGTGGGGTTCAAGGGCGGAACAGGAGGGTGTCGCAGAGGGTGGATCAAGGGTTGCTCAAGGGTGGATCAGCGCTGGAACCAGGGGGCGGGGCGGGGGCGGGACGAGGGTGGGGCGGGGGCAGGGAATGTCTGTGTCGCGGATCACGTTGAGGTCTGGACCATTGCTCTGTCAATACGGCGACTCGACATGGCTGTCCCGCCGCATCGGGATCCCGCCCCCTTCCGCTCTCCACGGCACGGCACGGTTGTCGGTGGTATGCGTCAGAATTGAGTCAGGGCCAGCGCACGATTTATCGAGGGGCATGTATGTCCGGACTGATCGACACGACGGAGATGTACCTCCGCACCATCCTTGAGCTGGAAGAGGAAGGTGTGGTCCCGATGCGCGCCCGGATCGCGGAGCGGCTCGACCAGAGCGGGCCGACGGTCAGCCAGACCGTGGCGCGAATGGAGCGCGACGGACTGGTGCAGGTCGCGGGTGACCGGCATCTGGAGCTGACGGAAGAAGGACGCCGACTGGCGACGCGCGTCATGCGCAAGCACAGGCTCGCCGAGTGTCTTCTGGTCGATGTGATCGGCCTGGAGTGGGAGCAGGTGCACGCGGAGGCGTGCCGCTGGGAGCATGTGATGAGCGAGGCGGTGGAGCGGCGCGTGCTCGAATTGCTGCGCCACCCGACGGAGTCGCCGTACGGCAACCCGATCCCGGGCCTGGAGGAGCTGGGCGAGAAGGCCGAGGCGGACCCGTTCCTGGATGTGGGGTTGGTGAGCCTCGCCGAGCTGGATCCGGGCAGCGAGGGCAAGACGGTCGTGGTGCGGCGGATCGGTGAGCCCATCCAGACCGATGCCCAGCTGATGTACACGCTGCGGCGCGCGGGCGTACAGCCCGGGTCCGTGGTGAGTGTGACGGAGTCTCCCGGCGGGGTATTGGTCGGGAGCAGCGGCGAGGCGGCGGAGCTTCAGTCCGACGTGGCGTCGCACGTCTTCGTCGCCAAGCGCTGAGCCGCCGGGTCCCGTCGTCGGAGGAGCGCCGTCCGCCTGTGGGGGCGGGCGGGGCTTTGACGACGGGGCGCTGACCGCGCCGGGGTGCGCGTACCCGGCCCGCGTGCGGGTGCGCGCACCCGGATGTGTGTGCGGGGGCCTGTACCTGCGGTGTGCGTACCGAGGAGTGCTGAGACTTCCGGACAGCGGAGTGACTCAGGGGGGCGCTCCGTGGCCGGAGGGTATGCGCTTTCCGGCCGGAGGGGGCGACGGCTGGGCGTTCGCGTGCCAGTCTGTGGCAGAGGCATATGACCTGAGGTGCCGACCGGGGGTGCGGCTCCGGGTCGGTCCGAGGCCGGGGAGGGAGCAGGGTGATGCGCCTGTGCGGGGGTGTGCACTGTGTGTCGCGTCTGCGGTACGGCGCGTATGACCTGCGGGGGCGATCGTTAGGACGCCCGAGCGGACCAGGACGCCCGAGCGGACGGGGCCATCTGTGCGGATTGGTCCGACTCCGCGATCCACGCGCTCCGCGTGAACCCGGCTGTGCGAGCCGGGGTGTTCCGCGAGGAGACGGCTCCGGCGCCTTCCGGCACCGGAGCCTGTCCTCCCCTGCGCTGACCCGGAGCCCCGAGCTCCCAGGGTCATTCCCCTCGGGCCGTCATCCCCGAGCGGCCCGCCTCCCGGTGGAGATCTCCCCAGAGCCGCGTCCGGCAATCCTGGAGCGTGGTCACTCGAACGAGCGGTGTTGCGCGTGGGGATCATGTTTTCGAATGGGAGTTCGATAGTCTGGTGCGGCTGGACGCATCGGAACGGGGCCATAGCGGAATCCGACTCGACCACTCAGGACCGAAGGGGGTGCCGGGACGCATGGTGCGGCGCATCGATGTAACCGGAGCGGACGGCGTACGTCTCGCTGCCTGGGAGTTTGCCGACCCGCCGAAGCGACGCGAGGAGACGGAGCGGGCCTCCGGCGTCTTATTGCTGCACGGCCTCATGGGCCGCGCCTCGCACTGGGCCGCGACGGCGCGCTGGCTCTCGGAGCGGCACCGCGCGATCGCGCTCGATCAGCGTGGCCACGGCCGCAGCGACAAGCCCTCCGAGGGGCCGTTCACGCGCGAGGCGTACGTGGCCGACACCGAGGCCGCGATCGAACAGCTCGGGCTGGCGCCCGTCACGCTCATCGGCCACTCGATGGGCGCGCTCACCGCCTGGCAGCTCGCCGCCAAGCGCCCCGATCTGGTCCGGGCCCTGGTCATCTGCGACATGCGGGCCTCCGCGCTGGGGGCGGCGTCCCAGCGGGAGTGGGCGGACTGGTTCCGGGCCTGGCCCGTGCCGTTCGCGACGCTCGCCGACGTACGGAAGTGGTTCGGCGAGGACGACCCCTGGGTGGAGCGCCCCACGCCGGCGCGCGGCGAGTTCTTCGCCGAGGTGATGAAGGAGTGCGCGGACGGCTGGCGCCCGGTCTTCGCGCGCCGCCAGATGCTGACGTCCCGGGAGACCTGGGTCCATGACGCGCACTGGGAGGAGCTGGCGCAGGTCCAGTGCCCCACGCTGGTGGTCCGGGGTCTGGACGGCGAGCTGGGCCGCGCGGAGGCCCAGGAAATGGTGCGGGTGCTGCCGCGCGGCCAGTACGCGGAGGTGACGGACGCGGGCCATCTCGCCCATTACGACCAGCCGGAGGCCTGGCGGGCGGCGATCGAACCGTTCCTGGACGGCGTGCTGACGCCCTGACGCGACAGGACGC
The DNA here is from genome assembly GCF_042789485.1 of Streptomyces sp. NPDC056835. Classification (NCBI taxonomy): domain Bacteria; kingdom Bacillati; phylum Actinomycetota; class Actinomycetes; order Kitasatosporales; family Streptomycetaceae; genus Streptomyces; species Streptomyces sp. NPDC056835. The sequence continues at coordinate 61,670 of NZ_JBHUBB010000023.1, read as the reverse complement.
GCGGCCCTGGCGGGACGCGCTCGCCTGGCGGGACGTCCTGACGCGACAGGACTGACGTGACGACCGCGTCGGGGCGGGGGAGTGCGCCCCGGGCGCCGGTCAGCCCTTGCTGACCGCCGTGAGGATTTCCGGCAGCCGCGCCGCCGTGCGCGGGGCCGCCAGACGCAGACCGCCCGCCGCCGCCAGGGCCCCGTACGCCGTACCGACCGGGAGCAGCAGCCACGCCCATTCGTCCGCGCCGGAGACATGGACCCAGATCGCCAGCGCGAGCACCGGCGCGCACAGCAGCGCCGCGCCGAGCATGCCGCCGAAGATCGAGATCCAGGCGAGCCCGGCCTGCCCGGGAGCGACGTTCTTGTAACCGCTGTCCTGCGGTATCGAGTACGGGAAGCGCGCCGAGGCGACCGCGCCCGTCGCCAGCATCGCGCCGAGCAGCGCGAAGGACAGCCCGAGCGCCTCGGGCAGGGCCTGCCAGTCGCCCAGCAGCGCCGCCGTGGCCACGGTCACCAGCGCCGAGTACGGCAGGGTGATCACCAGCAGCGCCAGCGCACGCGCGCGCAGTTCGAGATAGGCGTCCCGCGTCGAGGAGATCGTCAGCGCCACCATCCAGAACGCCGAGGTGTCCTGGCCGAACTGGTTGTACATCTGGATGCCGAGCATGCCGGCCGCGAAGCACGCGAAGTAGATCGTGCCCGTGCCCTGGAGCGCGTTGAACAGCGGCACGATCAGACCGATGGCCAGCGAGGTCACCCAGGCCGCCTTGGTCTTCGGGTCGCGCCACACGTATCGCAGACTGCGCAGCATCACCGTGCCCGTACGCCCCTCGGGCAGCAGCCGCCCCGGCTGCCACACCGACTCCTTGCGGGCCGGTTCCGCCGCCGCGAGCGTCGAGCCGTCCGGGGCGGTCATCAGCTTCACCAGCGACCGCCGCCACGCGTACAGCAGGGCCGCCAGCGCGGCCACCGTCAGCAGCAGCTGGGCCACCGCCCGCCCGTACGCGCCCTCGCTCACCGACTCCACCGCGCCCATCGCGGACGCGGGCGGGAGCCACCGTACGACCCGCGCCGCCGGATCGAGCGCGGCGAGCCCGCCCGCGTCCCCGAGCCGCCGGGCGCCGAAGTTGACGACCTGGATGCCCACCGCGATGACCAGACCGCTCAGGACGGCCAGATCACGGCCCTTGCGCGAGGTCAGCAGCCGGATATTGGCCGTCGCGACGGCACGCGCCAGCGCCACGCACACGAGCAGGACCAGCGGTACGGCCAGGACCGAGACGGCCACGGCCGCCGCGCCGTGCGCCGTCGCCGCCGCCGAGCCGACCGCCAGACAGAGCGTGAACAGCGGCCCGATCCCCACCAGCGACGCCGCGAGCAGCGCCCCGACCAGCGGTCGCGGGCGCAGCGGCAGCATCACCAGCCGGGTCGGGTCGAGCGTCTCGTCGCCGCCGGGGAAGAAGAGCGGCATCACCGCCCAGCCCAGCGCCAGCAGGGCGGTCAGCAGCACGACCAGCGTGCCCGCGTGGTCGTTTCCGCGCAGCAGGAGGAGACCGAGGAACTGCGCCGCCGCGAGGAGCAGCGCGAAGACCGCCGACGCGATGTACGCGACCGCCCGGCCCGACGACTGCCGCAGCCCGTTGCGCAGGAGGGAGAGCTTCAGCCGTACGAAGACGGGCGTGAGCGAGACGGGCGTCGGCGAGACGGACGCGGACGCGACGGACGCGGGCCCGACGGACGCGGGCGGGAGGACGGGTCCCGGCGGGACGGGCGCGAGCGGGCTGGTGCTGGTCGCTGTCGGCGCGGGGTTGTTCTCGGCCATGTTCATCGCGCGCCGCCCAGCCAGTCCAGTGACTCTCCGGCGCCGCGTCCCCGCGCGCCCACCAGCTCCAGGAAGGCGTTCTGGAGAGAGGGCGCGTCACCCCGTACCTCTTCGAGGGTGCCCTGCGCGCGGATACGGCCCGCCACCATCACGGCGACCCAGTCGCACAGCGACTCGACCAGCTCCATGACATGGCTGGAGAAGACGACGGTCGCGCCCGAGTCCGTATAGCGCTCAAGGACGCCCCGGATCGTCTGCGCGGAGACCGGGTCGACGCCCTCGAACGGCTCGTCCAGGAAGAGGACCTGGGGATTGTGGAGCAGCGCTGCCGCCAGGCCGATTTTCTTTCGCATACCTGTCGAGTAGTCGACAACGAGTTTGTGCTGCGCGCCCGCCAGGTCCAGTACGTCGAGTAGCTGGGTGGCCCGTTTGTCGACCTCGGCGCCCGGCAGCCCCCGCAGCCGCCCGGTGTAGCCGAGGAGCTCCCGCCCGGAAAGCCGCTCGAAGAGCCGCAGCCCTTCCGGCAGGACCCCGGTCCGCGCCTTGACCTCGACGGGGTCCCGCCAGACGTCGTGTCCGGCGACCCGTACCCGCCCCTGGTCGGGCCGGAGGAGGCCGGTGACCATGGACAGGGTCGTGGTCTTGCCCGCGCCGTTCGGTCCGACCAGGCCGATGAACTGGCCCGCGGGCAGTTCGAGGTCGATGCCGGCGACGGCGATGTGTTCGCCGAAGCGCTTCCACAGCCCCTCGACCTGAACGGCGGGAGGTATGGGCCGGGCTCCCCCGGCCGCGTCAGCCCCGTCAGCCCTGCCGGCCCCGTCGGCCCGCCCGGCTCCCTCGGCCCGCTCGGCTCCCTCGGCCGGTGTCCGATCCCGTGCCTGGTCCCGTGCCTGGTCCGGCATCGCGCACCGCCTTTCGATGTCTCGTACAGATGTCCCCGTATATCAGCCGGGCCACCTAATGTACGGGCGCGATGTCTGAGCGCCGCCCATGTCCTGATCCGCTAAGACCGACCGGACAGGACCTACGCGCGGCGGGCCCGCTCCGCGGCGGCCTCCCGCCCGCACGCGTACGCCAGGGGGCTCATCAGCTCCTCGACGTCCGGCAGCCAGCGGTTGGCGGGCGTGGGGTGGCGCGCCCACTGCACCGCGCCGCTGCCGCCGATCCGCGTCGGCGGCGCCGCCACGTACTCCCCCTCGCCCCGCGTGACCAGGTCAATCGCCCCGGGCTTCCAGCCCAGCCTCCGCAGGAGATCGTTCACCTTGAGCGCCGCCCCGGGCAGTACGAAGAACAGCATCCGCCGGTCCGGGGTGCGGGTCACCGGCCCGAGCGTCAGCTCCATCCGCTCCATCCGGGCCAGCGCCAGGAAGCCGGCCGACTCCGGTACGTCGAGGGCGTCGAAGGTGCGTCCCGTCGGCAGCAGGACCGACGCCCCGGGCTGTTTCGACCACAGTCTGCGCGCCGCGACCGCGCTGCCCGTCGCCTGGGCCGCCCAGTCAGGACCGGTCGCGTGCGCCCCGGGCACAGGGCACTCGGTGCGCTCGCACGAGCACGTCTCCCGGCCGTCCGCCACCTCCAGCCAGGTACCGGGGAACACGTCCCAGTGCCGCTCTTCCGCGTACCGCACAGCGCTGTCAAGCAGCAGGTCGCCCCGCTGTTGAGGGATGTGCGCGGTGTCCGTCACTCCGATGGTCTCTTCCACGAACAGCACAACTACCGCCGCCACCACGGGTTACGGGATGCCCGTTGCCACGCCGGGGAACATCCGCCCTGCATGTGGGGCGCATCGATGCATGGGTGGGGGCGCGCGGGAAGGGGTGGGCCGGTAAGGGGGTAGCCACCCTCGGGGGTCCGACAACATATGGGCAACGCGGACGGCACGCGGGTGAGTCCTGTCGTGTTTACCGAAGCTTTCTGAAATTCCTCGAATTTTTCCATTATCGCCGAACATGTGCATTCTTTGCATATGTGACGGGCAGTGTTCAGTGAGCTGATCACTGCGGCCACAGGGGGTATCCATTGGCAGCCAGACCACTCGTCGCGCGCCAGCCGAACGAACGGCTCCAGGCGCTCATCCAGGAGGCGGCGTGTTCCAACGCCGGGCTCGCCCGGCGCGTCAACATGGTGGGTGCGGAGCGCGGGTTGGACTTGCGCTACGACAAGACCTCGGTGGCGCGCTGGTTACGTGGACAGCAGCCGCGCGGCCGGGCCCCGGGCGTCATCGCCGAGGCGCTGGGCCGGAAGCTGGGCCGTACGGTCACGATCGACGAGATCGGGATGGCGAACGGCAAGAACCTGGCCTCGGGCGTCGGCCTGAATTTCTCGCCCACGGTCATGGGCGCGATCGAACAGGCCTGTGAGCTGTGGCGCAGCGATGTGGGCCGCCGTGACTTCCTCTCCGGCTCGGCGGTGGCGTCCTCGGCGCTCGTCGAGCCCAGCAGGGACTGGCTGATCACGGGCGCGGATCCGGCCGTCGCACGCAACACCGGTGCGCGGGTGGGGGATTCGGATGTCGAGGCGGTACGGGCCATGACCGCGGCCCTCATCGATCTGGACCACCGTTTCGGCAGCGGCCATGTCCGTCCCGTCGTCGTCCACTATCTGAACAGCGTGGTGTCGGGCCTGCTCTCCGGTTCGTACCGGGAGTCGGTCGGCCGGCGGCTCTTCGCGGCGGTCTCCCGACTGACCGAGCTGGCCGGCTACATGGCGATCGACACGGGTCAGCCGGGTCTCGCCCAGCGCTACTACATCCAGGCGCTGCGGCTGGCCCAGGCGTCCGGGGACCGCGGATACGGCGGCTATGTGCTGGCCGCGTCGATGAGTCATCTGGCGGCGCAGCTCGGGAATCCGCGCGAGATCGCGCAGTTGGCGCGGGCGGCGCAGGAAGGGGCGCGCGGCCAGGTGGCGCCGAGGGCGCAGGCGATGTTCTACGCGGCCGAGGCCCGTGGGCACGCGCTGTTGGGCGACGCCCGCACCTGCGAGGCGGCCGTCGGCCGTGCGGTCACCGCGCTGGAGCGGTCGGGCGACGCCTCGGGCGACGACCCGGACTGGATCAGCCATTTCGATCACGCCTATCTCGCCGACGAGTTGGCGCACTGCTACCGCGATCTGGGCCGGCCGGAGGCGGCGGCCCGGCATGCCGAGGACTCGCTGGCGGGCCATCCCGAGTCCCGGGCCAGGCGGCGGGCGATCGGGCTCGTCCTGCTGGCCACGTCCCAGGTCCAGCAGCGGGAGGTCGAGGAGGCGTGCCGGACCGGCACACGCGCGGTGGAACTGCTGGGTACGCTGCGCTCCAGCCGGGGCGCGGAATATCTGGACGATCTCCAGCAGCGGCTGGAGCCGTACGCCAACGAGCCCGCGGTGCGGGAGTTCGGGGCGCGGCTGGAGATCCAGGCGGCGTGATGGCGCCAGGTCCTGCCCGGTCGGTCTTCGTGGTGCACGAGGGCCGACCGGACAGGACCTGGCGGAGCCCCGTGCGTGTGGCGCGGTGCGGGCGCCCATGGGGGTTACGTGAGAGTGGCATGAGGGTGGCGTGGGAATGATCAAGTCCAGGGCGGGGTGGGTGAATTCGGACTCGTTATCAGCGTCTTGAGGAGACGAGTCGTTACAGGGCCGACGCGCGTAGCAGTGGCCGCGATTCACCCGGTAGCGTGAGCCGACGATTCGGTTCCGTAGGTCTACACGTTCCACACGTAGGAGTCCCGGTGACGCACAGCGGACAAGGGGATGAGCCGCAGCACCCCGCCGCTCGCCCCGCGCACGAAGGCGTGGTGCTGCCCAGCGACGGCAGCGGGCCCTGGATTCCCGGCTCGGCCGCGGACCAGGACCGGGCCGCGCCGACCGGCGGGCAGCCGTGGGGACAGCCCTGGGGCCCGCAGGACGGCCGCCAGGAGCAGCCCGGGTACGGCGGCGGCGTACCGTCGGCCCCGCAGGGCGCTCCGCAGCCGTACGGGCAGTCGTATGGGCAGACCTACGGGCAGGCGTACGAGCCGCGGCAGGGCGACGGGTCGTACGGAGCTCCGCTCCCGCCGGCGCAGGGGCAGCCGGCGCAGGGGCAGCCGGCCCAAGGGGAGCCGTACGCGCCGTACCAGCAGTATGCGCAGGGGCAGCAGCTTCCGCAGGGGCACCAGCTTCCCCAGGGGCAGCAGCTTCCGCCGACGCAGTCCCAGCCCTTGCCGCAGCAGCTTCCTCCGGCACAGCCCCACTCACAGCCCTTGCCGCTGCCCGCGGAGGTGCCCGCGCCCGGCAGCGCGGACGCGACGCAGTATCTGCCGCCGGTGCCCGCGATGGGGGACTCGGACGCCACGCAGTTCATCGCACCGATCCCGCCCGGCCCGGGCATGCTGCCGCCGGAGAGCGCCGCGGAGGCCACGCAGTACCTGCCGGCCGCCGCGCCGCCCCCGCAGGGTCCGGACGCGGACGCCACGCAGTTCATCGCGCCCGTCCCCGCGGGGAATGTTCCGGCCGCGCCCCCCGGAGCCCCGTTCGGCATCCGGCCCGGCGCCCCCGGCGACCGCCAGCCGCCCGCGGAGTTCGACAACCTCTTCCGTGCGGACGGGCCGAGCGGGGGACAGGGCGCCGAGTCGACGCAGCAGATGCCGCAGTTCGACGCGGGCCGGGGCGCGCAGCCGCCGCAGCAGCGTCAGCCGTACGGTCACCAGCAGCCACCCCAGCACCAGCAGCCTGCCCAGCACCAGCACCAGCAGCCGCAGGGGCCTTCTCAGGGGCCGTCCCAGAGCCGGGGTGCCGGCCGCCGCAAGTCGTCCCGCGCGCCGATGATCGCGGCCGTCGTCGTCGGCTGCGCCGCCCTCGGCCTGGGCGCGGGCGCGCTGATGAGCAGCGGCGGCGGCGATTCGTCCCAGGACGACAGCAAGACGGTGGCGTCGGCGAGTTCGCCCAGCACCGAACCCTCCACCCAGGCCGCCCCGGACCCGGTGAAGCAACAGGCCGAGGCGCTGGACAAGCTCCTCGCGGACAGCAACAGCAGCCGCTCGGCGGTCATCAGCGCGGTCGAGGACATCAAGTCCTGCGACAACCTGGACCAGGCGGCCACCGATCTGCACGGGGCGGCCGAGCAGCGCAGGGGACTGGTGACCAAGCTGGAGGCACTGACGCTCGACAAGCTGCCGAACCACGCCGCGCTGACGTCCTCCCTCACCGACGCCTGGGAGGCCTCCGCCTCGGCGGACGACCACTACGCGCAGTGGGCCAAGCAGGCCAAGGGCAAGAAGGGCTGCAAGGACGGCCGCGCGCGCACGACCTCGCAAGCGGCCAAGGCGAACCAGGCCAGCGGCGAGGCCACGGCGGCGAAGCAGAAGGCGTCGGGCCTGTGGAACAGCATCGCGACGAAGTACGGCCTGACGGAGCGCGCCCCGACCCAGCTGTAGCCCGCGACAGCCCGCCACCGGGCACGCGCCGCCGCGGACGCCGCGCGCCTCCTCGCGGGGTGCGGCTGGTCGCCGGGGACCGTTCAGACGCCATCCGCGCCGACCGGGTCGGCCAAGTCCCCGGGGGCTGGCATGGCGCCCGGAGGACAGCCGCCGGGAAGGCCGTTCTCCGCGATCGGATCCCCGCGCCACAGCAGGGTCACTCCGTGCTCGTGGCAGTAGGCACCGGTCTCGTCCTCGTACGGGAAGTCATGGCCCCCCTTGACGCACCCCGTCACCGTGCCGACTCCGCTCCGGTGAGGTCCGAGGCATGGCGTTCCAAAAGCCACTGACAGTCGAGCGCGAGCAGCCGCACCTGGACGTGTGCCGCCAGAACTCCATCGCCGAGTTCTTCTTCCGCATGGCGCTGGACGCTGTCCAGACGGGCGGTCAGCCGGTACCAGTCGGTGCCCCCGCGCCAGAGCCGGTCGGCCCTGGAGCGTGCGACGGGGAGCAGTTCGCCGATGTGCCCGCGGAGGGCCGCGGCCAACTCGGACAGCTCGTCACGCGTGCGCGTGCCGGAGCTGACCTGCCGGGCCCGGTCGACGGTTCGCTGCCACCGGGCGATGGTTCGGCCCTCTCCGGCCGGTGCGGCGCCCGCTTCAGGAGTCCTGCGCGGCAATGGTGTTGTGCCGGTCCCGGCCATGGTCATGGCTCCTCGTCTTCATGACGTCGCTCGATCGGTGCCCGATCAGCGTGGCTCTGCCTGCCGCACTCCGACGAGGCCTCCAGGAGGACTTAGTGGCGGCGGTTAGAGGACCTTTTTTGCGCTTTCGAGTGATGAGGCGACATGAAGCGGGCCTAATGCGAGACTTCAAGTCCCATCGATCCGGCGCTGGAGGTAGAACGTGTCCCGACCCACAGGCAATATCAGGCTCAAGTCCGCCCGGGTGGCGGCCGGCTACAACTCACAGCAGGCATTGGCCGACGCCCTGACGGAGGCCGCCAAGGGACTGGGAATCCGCGGCCTGGCGATCGGGGTCCGGCAGGTGCGCCGCTGGGAGTCCGCGAATCCCCCCTGGCCGCAGCCGGATTGTCAGCGGGTACTGACGCACATGCTGGGCCAGGACATGGAGTCCTTGGGATTCACTCCACCCTGGGAAGCCACCACCGAGAGCCCGGATCGCGTACGCCGGAATCTGATCACGACCACCGTGGCCGCCGTCGGCCTCGCGGCCGTCCCGACGCAGACGGCCTTGGCCGTGCAACCGGCCAGCGTGGCGGCCGATTTCACGGCGGTGACCCGCTCGCACCGACGCCTGTACTGGTCAGTGGCCCCCGCCACGCTGTACCCGTCGGCGGCCGCGCATGCCTCTCTGGGGTGCGCGTTGCTCCCCGAGACCGCAGGGCAGACGCGGAAGCTGATTGCCGCCGCGTTGTCCGAGACATGGTTGCTCGTCGGCCGCATCGAGTTCTTCGACTTGCGTGAACCGGACCGGGCGAGCGACACGCTGTTGCGAGCGTTGCAGGCGGCGGGGGAGGCGGATGACCCGCTGCTCGGGGCCGCCGTTCTCGCGCACACCGCGTTCATTCCGGGGTGGGAGGGACGGCGCGATGATGCCCTGGAGCGCATGGTGGCGGCACGTACCTACGCCCGACGTGGGCAGGCGTCGGCGGAGTTCGAAGCGTGGCTGGACGCGGTCGAGGCCGAATGCGAAACGCGCTGTGGAAACAGCCGGACCGCGCTCAATTTGATCCGTCATGGCGAGGACACCATCGCCGCGGGGTCGCATCATCCCAATCCGGAGTGGATGGACTGGTTCGGCCCGGCCCGCCTCGCGGCGTTCAAAGGCAACACCCAGCTCAAGGCAGGGCACGTGCCGCAGGCGCGCGCCACTCTTCTCGCTGTACTGGACGAGTTGTCGCCCGGGGACGCCGAACAGGCCACGGTCGTTCTCGGCGATCTGGCCGCCGCTGAGGCGGCGGCGGGGAATCCCGGGGAATCCTGCCAGTACGCGATCCGCGCCCTCGACCAGTTGGCCATGACGTGGTACGCGACCGGAATGGACCGGGTGCGGGAGGTACGGAAGGCGCTTGCGCCGTGGCAGCACGAGCCCTGTGTCCGGGAGCTCGACGACCGGCTGTACAGCTGGTCGACGACGGTCAGTGCTCTTGCGCGCTGAGCTTGGCGATCTGCTCGGGCAGTTCGGTGAGGCTGTCGATCCGCAGCGTCGGCAGCCTCTTCGCGTCCTCGGTCGCCCACTGGACGGTGGCCCATGGACCGCGTCGGATCAGCGCCGTACGCATGCCCGCCGTCAGGGCAGGGCGGATGTCGTTGTCGAGGCGGTCACCGACGTAGAGGATCTCGTCGTTCCCGAAGGGAACGGCGTCGGCGACGCGAACGAAGAACTCCGGGTCGGGCTTGCTCGCGCCCCAGTCGTCGGAGGTGCCGATCAGGTCGACATCGTCCGCGAACAGCTCGCGGAGGATGCCACCGGCCCGAACGGTCTGGTTGCCCGCGATGCCGAGCCACTGCCCGCTCGCCCGCAGTTGGGCGAGGGCGGGGCGGACGTCGAGGTACAGGTCGCTCTCGTCGAAGTGCTCGGGCCGGCCGGCCCTGGCGCGCGCCTCACGCTGCTCGTACAGATCGAATCCGGGCCGGAACTCCTGGAAGACTTCGCGGTAGTCGCGGCCCTGGGCGATCACGGCGCCGAACATGGCGGCGAAGGTGTGACGGGGGACCCCGAGCCAATCGGCCCAGGTGCCGTACTCCCGGGTCTCGTCCACCAGACACTCACCCACGTCGAAGACCACCGCGCGAATCATGGTCGCGAGTGTATGGCCCGCTACACCCGGGCGCGTTCACTCCGCCGAGCCGGGTGGGGCCGGGGGGCACCCACGTACCCCGGCCCGGAAGCGAAGCTAGTGCGAGCCGTTCAACGTCTGGCCCACGTTCACGAAGCCCTTCTTCTCCGCCACCAGCTTTCCGTCGCGGACCACTTGGAACGTCACGTTCCCGTTCACGATCCGCGGGAAGCCCGGTGTGCCCAGCATGTCCTCGTAGCGCCAGCGCAGGGGTGGGGTCAGGCCGCCCGTGTCGACGCGTACCCCGCGGTCCAGGGTGTCCGCGATCTTGCCCGGGGTGATCGTCTCGCTGTTGATCGTCTCGACGACCGCCTTGAGGGCGGTGTACGCGATCCAGGTGGTCTGGGCGCCCGGGTCGGACGGGTCGATGTCGTTGTCGCCGAAGGCGTACTTGTCGATCACGTCGCGCATCGGCTTCCACGCCGGGTCGCTCGCCACCGGGTACCAGCCGGTGAGGTACGCCCCCTCGAAGGGGCCGTCCTTGCCGCCCGTGCGGTTGATCAGCGGCTGGCCGACGCTGCCGAGGACCGAGGAGACACGGATGTCGAGGCCGTCCTCGGGGAGGCGGCGGTAGGAGTCGAAGAAGGTCTCCGTACGGTCGCCGAGCACCGCGGTGACACAGCCGCCGTCCTCGGCGCTCTCGCGGGCGCGGCCGGCCTGGTCGGTGTAGTCGGTGGCGTCCTCCGCCGCGCGGATGTCGGTGGCCGGGCCGCGCTTCTCCTTGGCCAGGCCCGAGTTGAGCAGTTCGGGCAGGTCGTCGCCGCTGATCGTGTCGGGCCGTACCAGCGCGGTCCTGTCGCAGTTACGGGCCAGTTGAAGGCCGCTGCCCGCGAGCAGCGCGGCCTGGCCGCCGTTCACGGGGTACGAGAGGAAGCTTGTGAACTCCTCTTCCGTGACGCCGTATCCGCCGATGTACGGGATCGACGCCGCCTCCAGCGGCGCCATGAACTCGCGGCCGTGCTGGCTGTACGAGCCGACGACCGCGACGGCCTTCTCCTTCACCGCCCGGCGCGCGCACTCGGCGGCGCCCGCGCTGTCGTTGTGCTCGTTGCAGGTCAGAACGCGCAGCTCGTGGCCGTCGATGCCGCCGGACGCGTTGACCCAGCGGGCGTACGCCTTGGCCATGGCGGGCATACCGGGCAGATTCGTGGCATTGGTGCCGACCGGCGCCCAGGTCATGACCGTGACGGGCTCCCTGGAGCCCCCCGAGCCGCCGGGGAGAACGCCGCAGCCGGTCAGTAGGGGCAGGAGCGAGGCTCCGGCAGCCGTCATGCAAAGGGCGCGGATCGCGCCGGACTGGAAGGGGCGGAGAGAGGAAGAGCGTCGCCAACCGGTCATAGCTATGCACACTTCCGCCTGCCGAGTAACGCCGGAGTGAGCATCGGCCAACGTTCGGTGACCTGGTGGTGAATTGCGGGGGCCCGGCCGTACGCCCCGGCGCGGAACGTAAAGTCGTGGACTGTGCAGCAAGGTTCCGAGAACTCTTCCCGTCGTGCCCGTCGCTCCCCCACCATGGGCGGCATGCCGCTCAATGACATGCCGTGGTGGCGCTGGCGCAGCAATGTGCGCTCGGCGCTGCACATGCTTTCCGATCCCGTCTTCCACCAGGAGTACTGGCTGGCCGGCCTGGAGGGGTACGGCGACGTCACCGACGCCGTCTACCGGCTCGTCGAGGACACCTGGCTGGACAACTGGTCCGCCGAGAAATACGTCGGCACGATCTTCCGCGACTCGGGCGAGGCCGCCCTCGTCGATCTCGCCGTGCTCCGGGTGCTGCGCATCATGCACCAGGTCGGGGCGGACGCGCCCGTCTCCGCCTATCTGGAGCACCATGGCTGGCCGGAGGCGGTACGGGCGGCCCGCGAGGCGCACGTACGGCTGGCGACGAGCGACGGGGACGATCCGGATGTGGTGCCGACCTCGCTGGACGTGCTGCGGATCATGACGCGGTCCGCCTGACCTCGGCGTGACGCCGTGACGCCGTGACGCCGTGACGTCACTCGACGTCACTCCGCGTCATCGGCGCGATGTCCACGTACCGGCCGATTCCGGGGCGCGCGGGACAGTTGTGGGATCCTCTGGGGTCATGACCACCGCCACGCCGCCATCCGTCGCCCCGCCGTCCGACCAGTACGTGCTCACGCTGTCCTGCCCGGACAAACAGGGCATCGTGCACGCCGTGTCGAGCTATCTCTTCATGACCGGCTGCAATATCGAGGACAGCCAGCAGTTCGGGGACCACGACACGGGTCTCTTCTTCATGCGTGTGCACTTCTCGGCGGACGCCCCGGTGTCGGTGGAGAAGCTGCGGGCGAGTTTCGCCGCCATCGGTGACTCGTTCCGGATGGAGTGGGCGATCCACCGCGCGGACGAGCGGATGCGGATCATCCTCTTGGTCAGCAAGTTCGGCCACTGCCTGAACGATCTGCTCTTCCGGGCCGGCATCGGCGCGCTGCCGGTGGACATCGTGGCGGTCGTCTCGAACCATACGGACTTCGCCGATCTGGCCGCCTCGTACGACATCCCGTTCCACCACATCCCGGTGACCAGGGACACCAAGGCGGCGGCCGAGGCCGAGCTGCTGGAGCTGGTCCGCGCGGAGCGGGTGGAGCTGGTGGTGCTCGCCCGCTATATGCAGGTCATCTCGGACGATCTGTGCAAGCAGCTGAACGGCCGGATCATCAATATCCACCACTCCTTCCTCCCGAGCTTCAAGGGCGCCAAGCCGTACCACCAGGCGCACGCGCGCGGGGTGAAGCTGATCGGCGCGACGGCGCACTATGTGACCGCCGATCTCGACGAGGGCCCGATCATCGAGCAGGAGGTCGAGCGGGTCGGCCACCAGGTCACGCCCGCGCAACTGGTGGCGATCGGCCGGGACGTGGAGTGCCAGGCGCTGGCGCGCGCGGTGAAGTGGCACGCGGAGCACCGGATCCTGCTCAACGGGCACCGCACCGTCGTCTTCGACTGACCGGCATCGCCCTCGAACGGGGGATCCCGGTGATGGTTTGGGAACGGCTCGGGACTGGCTCAGGGTCGGCTCCGGACTGGCTCAGGACCGGCTCGGGACCGGCTCGGGACCGGCTCAGAGACGGCTCAGAGACGGCTCATCGTGGCCGCCGCGTACAGCACATCCCTGATCGCCTCACGGTCACCCTCCTGACCCGCCGCCGCGTCCTCCGGCGAGACCCGTCCGGCCACCAGCTGACAGAACTCGACGCCGTCCAGGGCGACATGCGCCACGGAACGCTCGCGCGAGCCCACCGCCGCCGGCGAGTCCAGTGCGATGAACCAGTCGCCGCCGCCCGCGCCCTCGATCTCCAGCCGCAGCGACCGGCCGGGCGCCCCCGCCGTCACCAGCTCACGGGCCGGTCCCGCGAGACCGCTCCGGCGGCGGATGGCGAGGGCGGCGGGCAGCAGCCGGGTCGCCAGATCGATCATCTCGCGCAGATGGCCGCCGCTGGGCGGCTTGTACGGGTAGTCCACCGCGTCCGCGATGTCCGTGCCGTGCACCCAGCACTCGAACGCGCGGTCGAGCAGCGCGTCGCGCAGGGGCAGGGCGAAGAACCCGTACGACACGGAGAGTTCGGCGACCCCGCGGCCGGCGAAGGACACCGTTCTGATGAGGGTGTGGCTCTGCTCGCGCCAGGGCCCGTGGACGGTGCGGGTCGGCGGGGGCTTCGCGGCCCGCCAGAAGCTCTCCGTGCGCTCGGTCGGGTGGGCGGGAGCGTCGGAGCCGAGCGGGTCGTCGAGACCGAGGGAGGTGGCGACCAGTCCGTCGACGGTCATCAGATGGCCGATCACTCCGGCGACGGTCGTCCGGCGGGAGACGGTTCCCTCGTCCTCGTACCACTTGAGCCGTACGGGCGCGTGCCACTCGGCGTCGCCGATGTCCCGCAGGAGCGCGTCGAGCCGCGCGGTCTCGGCATCGTACGGAGCGGCCCAGCCGGGCACCGGAACACGGGCGGGGCGACGGCCGAGAGCGTTCTCCAGCACGCGGGAGCGCAGCAGCGGGTCGAGGTCCAGGTTCCCGTCGGCGTGCAGCAGTCCTACGGCGTCACGCAGCCGTAGCGCCTCGTCCGCGCAGGGGGCGCATTCGGTGAGGTGTGCCTCGACGAGCGCGGTCTCCTCGGCGGAACAGGCGCTCAGCGCCCAGGCCCCGAGCAGCGACATGAGTACTTTGTGCGACAGCGGCTCGGCGGCGGGCGGTGCTTCACGCGCCTCGGGCGCCCGCCGCTGTTCCTGCGCCCCCGATCGGCCCTGCTCCGTCACGTCGTCCGGCGGCGTCCTCGGTACCGGGATATGGAGGAAGGCCGTCGGCTCGTCCGGATCGCGACCTTCACGGGAGCCGCCGTCCAGCGGGCCGGTCACAAGGAACGTCCGTATCCCGGCGGCGACGAGCCGTTCGGCGCATGGGTGTTGGCCGTGGAGAGCAGTTGCAGCCCGAGCCGCAGCCGGCGCCGCGCCTCGTCCTCCGTGACACCGAGGTCCGCCGCGGTCTGGCGGTAGTCCCTGCGCTGGAAGTACGCCAGCTCCAGCGCGTTCCGCAGGGGCGCCGGCATCGACCTGACTATGTAGTCCGCCCGCGCGGCCACCGAGACCCGGCTTATCTTCTGCTCCAGCTCCTCCGCGGAACCCTCGCCGCGCGCCTCGTACGCCTCGGCTTCCGTACGCCGGAGCCGCTGCACGGCCAGCCGCTGTGTGACTTTCGCCACCCAGGAACGTATGGAGCCCTGTTTGGGGTCGTACGTGTCCGGGTTCTCCCAGACATGGGCGAAGACCTCACGGGTGACCCGGTCCGCCGCCCGGTCGTCGTCGAGCACCCGGTGGGCCAGGCCGTGCACCAGCGACGCGTACCGGTCGTACAGCTCACCGAGAGCCGCCGCCTCGCCCCGCGACAGCCGCTGGTGCATCCTGCGGTCCCACCGGGGCGGTGTGTCCTTCGCCATGCGACCCCCAGCCCTGTTCCTCCGTGCGCCTGCCTGTGCCTCTGTCCGTTCCCGTGCCCCTGTCCACCATCATGTCGAAGCCCGCCGACGGCCACCATTGGCCACCGTTCCTTCGAATGTAGTGGGCGTCGCCGACAACGCACTCCCCTTTGCTCAAGTGCGCCCCTGTGGCGCTCCTGCGGGCCGGGCGCGGGCGGCGATGAGTGGCGAAGTGAGGTTTCACAACGTTTCACGGGTGCGCGGCGGGGCAGTGGCGGGATGGGGAAGGACAACTTCCGGATCAGCCTCTTCACAATCAGCCTCTTCACAATCAGCCTCTTCAGAATCAGCCTCTTCAGGATCAGCCCAGGAACCCGAGGAAAGGCCCAGGCGCGTGACGCTCATGATGGAGGAGTCCGAGCAGGGCCCGTGGACCGTCCTGCACATCACCGGCGAGCTGGATCTCATGACCTCGCCCGAAGTCCGCCAGCGGGTCCACGACGCGGTGGCCGCCGGGCGCCACACGCTGGTGCTCGATCTCTCTCAGGTGTTCTTCTGCGACTCCAGCGGGGTCGGCGTACTGATCGCCTCACGCAGGCTGCTCCACTCCTGCGGGGGCAGGCTCCATGTCATCCTGCCGGCCCGCGGCGCCGAGGAGGGTTCGCACGTCAACCGGGTGCTCGCGGCGCTGGGCGTACGCCGGCTCTTCGAGGTCTACCCGGACGTGCCCGCGGCCGTCGACGACGCGGTCCAGCCGCTTTCGGCATAGCGGTTCCGCGCGTAACGGGACACATCGCGGCCCCCGGCCGTCGTACGCTCCGGGGATGGACAGCGCAGAGTACGAGGCCAAAATCGCCTCACGGTTCGCAGCCTTCGATCAGGACGGCAGCGGGTACATCGACCGCGAAGACTTCAGCGGAGCGGCGGCGGCGCTGCTCGCCGAGTTCGGTACGACGGCACGCTCCGACAAGGGACAGGCGCTCTACAACGGGGCCGAGGCGTTCTGGCAGGGGATGGCCGGGATCGCGGATGTGGACGGTGACCAGCGGGTCAGCAGGCAGGAGTTCGTCACCGGCGCGGTGAAGCGGCTGCGGGACAACCCGGATCGGTTCGCGGAGATCGCCCGCCCGTTCCTGCGCGCCGCGATCGCCCTGGCCGACGAGGACGGCGGGGGTGTGACCCGCGCGTCGGCCGAGCGCGCGCTGCGGGTGCTCGGGGTCGAGCCGGAGGCGGCGGCCCAGGTGGCGGCGGAGCTGGACGTCGACCACGACGGCAGGATCCACGAAGGAGAGATCCTGTCCGGCTTCGCGGCGTACTACGTGACGCCGGAGCCCTGATGAGCGCCGGGGGCCGGTGAGTCCCGGGGCCGGTGCGCCGGTCCTGGGAGCGGTGCGCCGGTCCGGGGGTGGTGCACCGGCCCCGGGGGCGGTGACTCCGCACCATGGGAAGGGCAGCTCTCCGCTGATGAACTCCCTGCTCAGGGCGGGGGAAAGCGCCGGCCCCAGCGCTCTGACGCGTCACCGTCCGTGGCCGGAACGCGGCGCCCGAGGCCGATACCGGGTTGTGTCCTGGCGGCGGGCCGTCACAGGCCGGAGTCGTGTCCGGCCTCCGGTACGCTCCGTGGGGTGCGAGAGGTTGTGAGGCGCGACGGTCGCGGTGCTGCCGGTACGGCGGCTCCGGGAACGCGAATGTGCGCCGCTCGCGCGGTACGAAGGCGCCGTGTGCGCCCGTGTTCGACTCCCCGCGACGCGCGTCGCACAGTATGCACTACGCGTACTCCTTCGCGCTGGAATATGCCCGAAGCGCTTGTTGCGGTGACTGTACGTCAACCATGCTGTCTCGCAAGGAAATCACGTTCCGTGACTCTTGAGACTCTTGTGACTCTGTTGAGGACCTTGTCGAGGCGCGAGGCGATGTGTCCGCCGGTTCGGATGGTGTGAGCGGTGCAGGTGCTTCAGGTTCAGTTGGAGGTCGGGCCGGATCCCGCGGAGGTGGGGCGGGCCCGCAGATGGGCCCGTTCCAGGCTGGCCGGTTCCGGCATAGAGGACGATGAGCCGGTCGCCGAGACGCTGATCCTGCTCATCTCGGAGCTGGTCACCAACGCCGTGGTGCACACCGGCTGTCCGGCCGTGCTGCGGATGCTCTTCGGTTCGGGAGCGGCCGAGGCCGGGACGGTACGGGTGGAGGTCGCCGATACCAGCGCCTGCCCGCCGCGCCCGCGCCACGCGGACGGCGAGGACACCAACGGCCGGGGGCTGGAACTGGTCGACGGCCTCGCCGACCGGTGGGGCTGGCAGCCGGAGGGCGCGGGCAAGCGCATCTGGTGCGAGGTCGACAGAAGCGCGCCGGGGGTGGCGGCGGAAGCGTACGCCCCTGCCACGTATGAGCCCCCACGCGCTGTCCCGCGGCCCGCGTGACGCGTGACGCGTGACGCGTCGATCCTCAGCAGTCGGATGTCGGATGGCGGGTGACGGGCGGCCGGACAGGGCCTACCGACCCGACAGGCCCTACCGGCCCGCTGCGGCTCCCGCGCGGAACGTACGCCGGTAGACCGTCGGCGGGACCCCCAGCGCCGACTGGAGATGCTGGCGCATCGACTGCGCCGTGCCGAACCCCGCGTCCCGCGCCACCTGATCGACCGACAGGTCCGTCGACTCAAGCAGCTGTCTGGCCCGTTCGACCCGTTGCAGCACCAGCCACTGCCCGGGGCTGATCCCGGCCTCCTCGCGGAAGCGGCGTGTGAACGTCCGTACGGACATCGACTGCTGCTCCGCCATGTCGCGCAGCTGGATCGGCTCGTGGAGGCGCGTGAGCGCCCAGTTACGGGCGGTCGCGGTGGTCGCGAGCTGCGGTTCCGGGACCGGGCGTTCGATGTACTGCGCCTGGCCGCCGTCCCGGTACGGCGGGACGACCGTACGTCGCGCGACCTCGTTGGCGACCGCCGTGCCGTGATCGCGCCGGACGATATGCAGGCACAGGTCGATCCCGGCGGCGACTCCGGCAGAGGTCAGTACGTCACCGTCGTCTATGAACAGGACGTCCGCGTCCACCTTGACCCGCGGGAACAGCCGCTGGAAGTGGGCGGCGGAGGACCAGTGCGTGGTGGCGGGGCGGTCGTCCAGGAACCCGGCGGCGGCCAGCACATAACTGCCGGTGCAGATCGAGACCATACGGGTGCCCGGCCGCAGCCGGGCGAACGCGGCGCGGAGTTCGTCGGTGAGCCTGCCCGCGTCGAAGACCGGCCCCAGTTTGTAGGACGCCGGTATGACCACGGTGTCGGCGGTGGCCAGCGTCTCGGGGCCGTTCTCGACGAGGATCGCGAAGTCGGCGTCGGTCCGTACCGGCCCCGGTTCCCGGACCGAGCAGGTCACGATCTCGTACAGCGGCTCGTGGGAGGAGTCGCGTGCGCGGCCGAAGATCCGCTGCGGGATGCCCAGTTCGAAGGGGATCGCCCCGTCGAGGGCGAGGACGGCGACCCGGTGCGGGCGGCGGTCCGGCATGGTGTGCTCTCCTCTTCTCCGGTCTTCGCGGTCCGTTCCTCGGAAAAGCTCTGGTGGTCCAGACCATTACTTGATATCAGTCGCGTCTGTGACAGAAAAGCGCACAGTGGCTCCGGGCATTCCCGAACCGACCGCACCTCCGCACGAAGCCCCGGCCGCTCCGGAAGGGGCTGTCCGTACCCTCTGGAACCGTAACTTCCGGCTCTTCTTCCTCGCCCGTGCCGTCGCGCGCTTCGGGGACGGCATGGTGCCGGTCGCCCTCGCCGCCGGTCTGCTCGACGCCGGGTACGGCGCGTCGTCCGTCAGCTTCGCGCTCGGTGCCTGGATGGCGTGCTTCGCGGGGTTCGTGATCGTCGGCGGAGTGCTGGCCGACCGGTTCACCCCGCGCCGGATGATGGTGCTGGCGGACGGCGCACGGCTGGTGGGCACGGCGGTGCTGGCCGTCGCCTTCGCCGCCGGAGCGCCCGCGCTCTGGCTCGTGTACGCGCTCAGCGCGCTCAACGGCCTGGGCGCCGCGATCTTCCAGCCGGGGGTGGCCAGCATGCTTCCGCGGCTGGCGCCCGATGTGCAGCGGGGCAACGCGGTGCTGCGGGTCGCGGAGTCGCTGATGACGATGGCGGGTCCCGCGATCGCGGGCGCGCTGGCCGGCTTCGGCGGACCCGGCCTGATCTTCGGGGTCAACGCGGCCACCTTCGGGATCAGCGGGATCTGTCTCTTCCTGATCCGGATGGAGTCGGTCGCGCCGGTGGTGACCGGTGAGTCGATGCTCACCGAACTGATCGGCGGCTGGCGCGAGTTCCGGGCCCGGTCCTGGCTGTGGGGGGTCATCGCCGTCTGGTCCGTGTACGGCATCACGGTGCTCGGCCCGATCACCCCGCTGGAGGCGGTCGTCGTCACCGAGCGGCACAGCTCGGCGGTGTTCGGTCTGATGATGACGGTCCAGGGCGCGGGCAGTGTGGCGGGCGGGCTGCTGGCGATGCGGCTGCGACCGGCCAGACCCCTGTTCGCCGGCGCACTCGCGCTGTTCGGGGTGATCGCGAACGTACTGGTCCTGGCGTACGACGTGCCGGTGCCGCTGCTGGCCGCGGGCTTCTTCGTCGGGGGTGTGTCGCTGGCGTTCTGGCTGGTGATGTGGTCGACGACGGTCCAGACGCAGATCCCGGACGCGGCGCTCAACCGGCTGCACGCGTACGACGTGGCGGGCTCGCTCATCATGCTGGCGGTGGGGCGCGCGCTGGCCGGGCCGGTCGCGGAGGCGGTGGGGGTACGGGAAGTGCTGGTGGCCGGGGCGGTGATCAATGTGGGGGTGTGCGCGGTGCTGCTGACCGTACCGGCGATCCGGGGTCTGAAGCGCGTGGAGTGAGGCGGGTGGTGGACTCGGCGGCGGGCGGCGGGCTCGGCGGCGGGTGGTGCCTCGGCGGCGGGCGGCGCGCTCGGCGTCGAGCGGCGGGCGGCGGGCGGCGGGCGGTGCGAGGGTGTGGCCCGATCCTGGCGAATGCTGGCCGTCGGGCCACTCGTCAGTAGCGTCGCCGCCCTTGATGCTGTCTGACGTGACCCAGACAACCGACCTCTCCGAGAACGGCGCTACGGCGCCCGACCCGTCCGCGCGGCCCGCGCCGCCCGCGTCCCCCGCGCCCCGCGCGCCGGGGCGCGTCCACCGGGCGTGGTTCGTCGCCGTCGTCACCTTCGTGACGATCATCGGCGCGGCGGCGTTCGCCTCGCTGCCCGGTCTGCTGATCGAGCCGCTGCACACGGAGTTCGACTGGTCGCGCGGCACGATCGGCTTCGCCGTCTCGGTCAATCTCGCGCTGTACGGACTGACCGCGCCGTTCGCCGCGGCGCTGATGGACCGCTTCGGCATCCGCCGGGTCGTCGCCGTCGCGCTCACCATCATCTCGGCCGGTTCCGTACTGACCGTATGGATGACCGCGGCCTGGCAACTGGTGCTGTACTGGGGCGTTCTGGTCGGTCTCGGCAGCGGTTCGATGGCGCTGGCCTTCGCCGCTACGGTGACCAACCGCTGGTTCGTGGCGCGACGCGGACTGGTCACCGGCATCCTCACCGCGGCGGGCGCCTCGGGGCAGCTGGTGTTCCTGCCGCTGCTCTCCTGGCTGGTGGAGCACCACGGCTGGCGCCCGGCCGCCGTCACCGTCGCGCTCGCCGCGCTCGCGGTGGTCCCGTTCGTCTGGCTGCTGCTGCGGGACCATCCGGCGGATGTCGGCCTGCCCCCGTACGGTGCGAAGACGTTCGTACCCAAGCCCGCGCCGGTGCCCGGCGCCGCCCGGCGCGCGGTCTCGGTGCTGTTCTCGGCGGCGCGTACCGGACCGTTCTGGCTGCTCGCGGGGACCTTCGCGATCTGTGGGGCCTCGACGAACGGCCTGGTCAAGACCCACTTCGTACCGGCCGCGCATGACCACGGCATGCCGATCACGGCCGCCGCCTCGCTGCTCGCGGTGATAGGTGTCTTCGATGTGGTCGGCACGATCGCCTCCGGCTGGTTCACCGACCGCTTCGAGGCGCGCAGGCTGCTGGCGGTCTACTACGCGCTGCGCGGGATCTCGCTGCTCTTCCTGCCCATGCTGCTGGCGCCCTCCGTCCATCCGCCGATGGTCTTCTTCATCGTCTTCTACGGCCTGGACTGGGTCGCCACCGTCCCCCCGACGATCGCCCTGTGCCGTGAGCACTACGGCGAGGACAGCGCGATCGTCTTCGGCTGGGTCCTCGCCTCCCACCAGGTCGGCGCGGCGGTGGTCGCCTTCGCGGGCGGTCTGGCGCGGGACGTCTTCGGCTCGTACGACGTGGTCTGGTACGCCTCGGGGGCGCTGTGCGCTGCGGCGGCGCTGATGGCGCTGGTGATCAGGCGCAGGCCGGTGGCGGCGACGGCGACGGCGACGGTTTAGCGGGGCGGGCAGGGCGAGCGTGGCGGGCGGGGAAGGTGTGGTCAGCGGGACCGGCCGGACCGGCCGGACCGGCGGTCGGATGTGGTCCGGTTGGTCCCGCCGGCCAGGGCCTTCGCTATCTTGCGCGCGTCGATCGCCATCTCGCGGAGGTTGCCGCTGATCGGGTTGGTGAAGCCCGTGAAGTAGAGCCCCCGCGCCTGCTCCGGGGTGCGGCCGCCGTGGGTCACCGGCCGTCCCCGCTCGTCCAGTACGTCCAGATGCCCCAGCAGGTCTTCCAGGGCCCGGCGGTAGCCGGTCGCCGCGATGACCACCTCGGGGGTGATCCGGGAGCCGTCCGCCAGCACGACCTTGTCGGGCTCGAAGGACTCGACCGCCGCCACCGGTTCGACCCGGCCCTTGCGTACCGCCTTGATCAGACCCACGTCCTGAATCGGGATCGCCCCCTCGCGGACACGTGAGTAGAGACCCGTCTCCGGGCGCGGCAGGCCCTTCGCCGACAGGTCGGGCACCGATATCCGGGCCAGCGCCCCGGCCGCCCGGTCGACCAGATGGACCGGCAGCCGGCGGACGAGCACGGCCGTCGCCTGCGCCGGCCAGCCCAGCGTGGAGCGGCGCACGATGTGCGGGGCGGTACGGACGGCGAGGCGTACCCGCGCCGCACCGCCCTCGACGAGGTCCACGGCGATCTCCGCGCCCGTGTTGCCCGCGCCGACGACCAGGACGTCCTTGCCCGCGTACGGCCGGGCGTCGCGGTACTCGCCCGCGTGCAGCAGCTCGCCGCCGTACGACGCGCGGCCGGGCCAGGACGGCAGCCGCGGTGTGTGGTTGTAGCCGGTGGCGACGACGACGGCGCGGCCGGTCAGCTCCCGGCCGCCGGTCGCCCGCAGCAGCCAGCCGGTCCCGTCGGGGGAGGGCTCGACCCGGGTGACCTCCACGCGGGTGACGATGTCCAGGCCGTGGTACTCCGCGTATTTCTCCAGATAGCGCACCACCCGCGCGCGGGGCACCCAGCGCCCGAAGGAACGCGGGATCCGCAGACCCGGCAGGGCCGACATCCGGCGGGTGGTGTGCAGCCGCAGCCGCTCGTAGTGGCGGCGCCAGGAGGCCCCGACGGCGTCGGACTTCTCCAGTACGACGGCGCGTATGCCCTGTTCGCGGAGCGCGGCGGCGACGGCGAGCCCACCGGGGCCCGCGCCGATGACGTAGACGGGAAGGCTGTTGGCGCGGCCGGAATCGTCGGGCATGAGAGCTGAGCGTAACCGTAACCTCACTTGTTGGGTCTCGGCCAAGACGGAAAAGGGGTTGCGAATCGATCACATCCGCCGTCCCGCCGGCCCCCGGCGTTCACGGCCAGAGCAACTCCCGTACCCACAGGCTCCCTTCGCGCCGGTAGCGCAGCCGCACATGCTGTCTGCGCGCGTCGCCCTGGAAGAACTCCACCTCGTCCGGTACGAGCGTGTACGCGGTCCAGGACGGCGCCTCCGCGTCCGGCTCGCGCCGCGCCCGCTCCCACGCCGCCGCGCTCGCCTCCGCCAACTCCGCCGCCGAACGCAGGACTTCGCTCTGCCGCCCGACCAGCGCGGAGGCGAGCGCTCCCGTCGAACGGACCCGCAGATCCGCGCCGCTCTCCTCGGCGCCGGCCGTACGTACCTCACCCCGCAGGCGTACGGAACGTCCCTGCGCCGCCCAGTAGAAGCCGAGCGCGGCCTCGGGGCGCGCGGCCAGCTGGCGGCCCTTGCGGCTGGTCGCGTGCGAGGCGAAGTGCCAGCCCCGCGCGTCCGCGTCATGCAGCATCAGGGTCCGTACGTCGGGCCGGCCCTGTTCGTCGGCGGTCGCCAGCGTCATCGTGTGCGGCTCCGGCTGACCGGCGGCCACCGCCTCGGCGAACCAGCGGTGGAACAGTGGCAGCGGCTCGTCGGGCGCGTCCGCCGGATCGAACGCGGGCAGTTCGGTGTCCCAGACGGACTGGGCGCGCAGCAGGGCGCGGAAGGTCTCTTGCCGCCGGTCGTCGTCCATGCGGGCCATTCAACCTCGTCCATGTCTCCTTCTCCGTTCATATCACTACACTCGGAGTGGTTCGAGAGTCGGAGTGATTCGAGAGAGAGGGCGGAAACGCTGCATGAGGCAGAACCTGGCCCGGCGCGCGGCGCTTGTGGACGCGGCCATCGAGGTGCTCGCCCGTGAGGGCGCGCGCGGGCTGACCTTCCGCGCCGTGGACACCGAGGCGCGCGTACCCAACGGCACCGCGTCCAACTACTTCGCCAGCCGCGACGATCTGCTCACCCAGGCCGGCGGCCGGATCTACGAGCGGATGCGTCCTGACGACGCGACGATAGCGGCCATGGCGGAAGGGCCGGCCAGCCGTGAGCGGGTCGTGGGGCTCGTTCGCGATGTGGTGGGGCGGGTCGCCGCGTTCCGTACGGGCTATCTCGCCCTGCTCGAACTGCGGCTGGAGGCCACCCGTCGCCCGGCGCTGCGGGCAGTGCTCACCGAGCGCGTCCGCGCGGATGTCGAGGCCAATGTCCGGAGCCATCTGGACGCCGGTCTGCCCGGCGACGCCGATGCGGTCAAGATGATCTATCTGGCCACCAACTGGCTGGTGGTGGAGCAGCTGACGCTTCCGGGGGTGTTCCCGGCGGAGGAGGCGGGTGCGCTGATCGGAGCGCTGGTGGAACGGCTGCTTTTGCCGCCGACATGACAGAACGGGGCGGGAGGGGTGCGCGGGTACATACGTACGTACCGTGTCCGTCGGCCCGGGCGCCGGCCCGCTTCGGCGGGTTGTCCCAGCGGGTTGTCCCAGTTGGAGCGCGTTACTTCGTGGGCTTCTTGCCGGTGACGCTCAGATGGACCAACTGGGCGAGCGTCGGCCGCAGTTCGGCCTGCTTCACCCCCCAGCTCTGGAAGCCCTTCTGGTGCGAGGCGACCGAGGCGAGCAGTACGACCAGCGAGCCGGCCAGCGCCGCCGGGCTGATGTCCTTGTCGACCCTGCCCTTGGACTGAAGCTCCTTCACGGACTCCGTGAGGGAGCCGGTCACGGAGTTCAGGATCTTCATCCGGATCTTGTTGAACCGCTTGTCGCCCTCCGCCGCGCCCAGATCGACCACCCGGAGGATGGCGTCGTGTTTGCGCCAGAAGTCGAGGAAGCCGTCGACCAGTTCCTCGGACGTCTGCCAGCCGGCCTTGCCGGCCCAGGAGCGGCCGGAGACCAGCTCGGTCAACCCGGTGCCCTCCTTGGCCATTTCCTCGGCGAGCTCAAGGACAGCGCCCTCGACGTCCGGGAAATACTGGTAGAAGGTCGCGGGTGACGTGCCCGCTTTGCGGGCGACATCGATGACTTTGACATCCCGGTAGGGCGAGGAGCTGAGCATCTCGCCGAGGCAGTCGAGCAGCTTTTGCCGCGTCGCCTGCCCGCGTCGACCAGCCACGCGGCCGTCGACGGTGCGCACTTGTCCTGTCATGCAGTCAGCTTACCGAGGGGTGATCCGAGCGCGATTTGGCCGACTGCAAATGGGGAACCGGCCATCGTGCGCAGGGTGCGGCGCGTGCGCGGCGCAGGGGGCGGCGGGGGCTCGCGGGGAGATCGGCGGGGGACCGACGGGGGATCGTGGGGCGATCGGCGGCGATCGGCGGCGATCGGCGGGGGTCGCGGGGAGATCCGGGAGGCGGGCGGCGCGGGTGCGGGCTTGAATAGTGTTATCAACAGCCTGTGGACAACTTCGGTGGATAACTCGGGGTGGCGGCGGCTTCACGCTGCGATAGTGAATCAATTGTTCTATTCATCCATACGGAAGGAGTCCGTGACATGGACGCATTCGCGGAAGGCACGCCGTGCTGGGTGGATGTGTCACTCCCCGATCTGGAAGCGGGCAAGCGCTTCTACGGGGAGCTGTTCGGCTGGACCTTCGGCCGGGCCAGGGGCATGGATGACGGGCACTACACCGTGGCGTTCAGCGGCGGGAGGCGTGTCGCGGGCCTCATCGCCAAGCGGGACGGCCGGATGCCGACCGTATGGACCATCTATTTCGCCACCCCGGACGCCGACGCGCTCAGCGTGCGGATCAGGGCGGCGGGCGGCCAGCTGGTGCGGGAGCCGATGGCCGTCGGACGGTTCGGTGTGATGGCGCTCGCCGCGGATCCGGCCGGCGCGGTCTTCGGGCTCTGGCAGACGGGCGGCGACCTGGGCTTCGAGAAGACGGGCCTGCCGGGATCCTTCTGCTGGACGGAGGTCTACACGAGGGACAAGGAGCGCGTCGACCCCTTCTACGAGCGGGTCTTCGGCTTCCGGGGCAAGGATCTCCCGGGCTCCGGCGTCGATTTCCGGTTGTGGTCCCCGGCCGGGTCCGCGCCGGGCACGGAGAGGGAGAGCGCGATCGGCGGGCGCAGCGTGATAACGGACGCGTTCCCGGCGGAGCTGCCCGGCCATTTCCTCAGCTATTTCTCGGTCGAGGACTGCGACGAGACGGCGGCGACGGTCGTCCGGCTCGGCGGCAGGGTCACCGCGCCGCCGTTCGATATCGACTACGGACGGATGGCGGGGCTGCTGGACAACCAGGGCGCGTACTTCGCCGTACTGGCCGAGCCGAAGCGTGAGCCGGGGCGCGCGCCGGAGCCGGGGGCGGGGGCGGCAGTGGATACGGCGGCGGGCGCGGCAACGGGAGGGGAATCGGGAGCACGGGAAGCAGGGGAATCAGGGGAATCAGGGGAAGCAGGGGAGGCGGCGGGGGAAGGAGCGGTGGCGGAGCCCGCGCCGGGGCGGGAAGCGGAGCCGGAAAGCACATGAGTGTCCGGATCGAGGTGAGACACCCCGATCCGCCCCCGGGTTCGCAACCGCCGCCTCCGACAGGAAGAATCAGGGGGCACGGGGCCGTACCTTTGTGGCCCGTACGGGGAGGTGGCACGCAAGTGGAGCAGCTGACGCAGCACGACCCGAGGCGCATCGGCCCTTTCGAGGTGCTTGGGCGGCTCGGAGCCGGCGGCATGGGGCTGGTCTATCTCGCGCGCTCGGCGTCCGGCCGCCGGGTGGCGATCAAGACGGTACGTACCGAGCTTGCCGAGGACCAGTTGTTCCGGGTCCGCTTCACGCGAGAGGTGGAGGCCGCCCGCGCCGTCAGCGGGTTCTACACCGCGGCCGTCGTGGACGCCGATCCCCGGGCCGCCGTGCCCTGGCTGGCGACGGCGTATGTGCCCGCGCCCTCGCTGGAAGAAATAGTGAATGAGTGCGGTCCGATGCCGGCCCAGGCGGTGCGCTGGCTGGCGGCGGGGATCGCGGAGGCGCTTCAGTCGATCCATGGCGCCAACCTGGTGCACCGCGACATGAAGCCGTCGAATGTCCTGGTGGTGGAGGACGGGCCGCGGGTCATCGACTTCGGTATCGCCTCCGGGGTCTCCAATACCCGGCTGACCATGACCAATGTCGCCGTGGGAACGCCCGCGTACATGTCGCCCGAGCAGGCCCGCGACTCGCGCAGTGTGACGGGCGCCAGCGATATCTTCTCGCTCGGCTCGACCCTCGTCTTCGCCGCCACCGGACACGCGCCCTTCCATGGCGCCAACCCCGTCGAGACGGTCTTCATGCTGCTGCGCGAGGGCCCGGACCTGGCGGGGCTGCCGGAGGAGCTGAGGCCGCTCATCGAGGCGTGCATGAAGATGGACGCCTCGCAGCGGCCCTCGCCCGCCGACCTCCAGGCCCAGCTGGCCCCGCATCTCTTCGCCTCGGGCAGTGACGACAGCGGCACGGCGTCGGCGTGGCTGCCGGATCTCGCCACCGCGATGATCGAGCGCCGCAGGGCCGGCGGCCGGGGACCCGCGCCCGCCCTACGGCACGCGGGCCCCGGCGCGGTCGCCCCCGTACCGCCGAGGCCCACGCACGAGCCGCCGGTGCCCGCGCAGGCGGCGCCCGACTGGGACGCCGCGTGGCGGCCCGGCGCGGCGCGGCACGGCGCTGGAGGTGGCGGGAACGAGGGCCAGCACGCCGGCCGGTCCGAGGCGTCGGCCGCGATGGCGCCGCCCGCCATGCCGCACTCGCCCCGCTCCGCGCCGTCGGACGGCCCGGTCAGGCTGCCGGGGTCACCGGTGCCGATCGGGCCAGGACCTCGGGTCGCGGACACGCGCGTCGGCGGCGCCGACGCGGGCCCCGCCACCGGCTGGATCCGCCCGCCGGCCGGGCTGAACGGCGCGGAGGCGCCCACCGGCGTGGCGCCCACAGGTGTGGCGCCCGCCACGGGAGCCCCGCCGGTGCCCGCGCCTGCCCCGCCTGCCGACGGCGCCCCCGGCCGCTGGCGGCCCTGGCGGTTCCGGATGTCCAACGACGTCTGGGGCACGCCGGTCGTCGACGGCGATCTGCTCTACGTCACGTCCTTCGAAGTACACGCGCTCGACGTGGGCAGCGGACGCCGCCAGTTCAAGACCAGAGACGTGGCGTGGGCGATGGCCGTCGCCGGCGGCCGTATCCACGCCTCGGACGGGCCGACGCTGTACGCGCTCGACGCCGCGGACGGAACCGAGCGCTGGCGGCTCCAGACCGACGCCTGGGTGTACTCCCTGAAGGTCGACCGGGGCACGGTCGTCACCGGTACGCGCGGCGGCGGCGTCCAGGCGTGGGAGGCGTCGAACGGCGACAAGCTGTGGGAGACCGCCGGGGCCCAGACGGACTTCGAGACACCGGAGGCCGGGCCCGCGATCCACGACGGCACGGTGTACGTGTGGAAGGACGCCCGGTTGCTGGCGCTGGACGCGCGCACGGGCGCCGAGCTGTGGTCGTACCCCATCGGGGACGCCGCCTCCTGCGGCGGCGTGCCCGTGCGGGTACGGCCCGCCGCCGACGGCCAGTTGTATGTCTCGGCCGGTACGCGCGTGCTCTCCATCGATCTGGCCGGCGGCCATGTGCGCTGGCACTTCGAGGCGCCCGCGGTCTTCCTCTCCCCGCCCGCCTTCGCGCCGGGGCCGGCCGTGACGGGCGGCGGTGTCTATCTCGCGGACTATCTCGGCACGGTGTACGCGCTGGACGCCACCACCGGCAAGGACCGCTGGCGCATCGCGACGGAATCCCGGCAGTCGATCGAACCGGTGCTGGTCGCGGACGGCAATATCCATGTCGGCAGCGGCAGCGCGCTGTACACGCTGGACGCGGTGACGGGCACGCCCAAGTGGCGTTTCGCGGCGGGCGGCGAGGTGATCGGCGCGCCGGTCGTCGCCGACGGCCGGCTGCACTTCGGCTCGGCCGACCATTGCCTCTACACGCTCGACGCGAGCGGCGGCCAGCTGCGCTGGAAGCTGGCGACGGGCGGCGAGATCACGGGCTCGCCCGTGGCGCGGCGGGGCGTGGTGTACGCGTGCAGCAAGGACCGCTGTGTGTACGCGCTGGACGCGGTGAAGGGGACGGCTACGGGTCGCGGGTCGCGCTAACGCGACGCGGGGCGCGGGTCGCGCTAACGCGACGGGGCGCGGGTCGCGCTAGCGCGACCGGGGGGCGTCGGGCGGTTCTTCGGGCGGCGATCCCGCCGGCGGTGTGGAGCTCGGACTCCACCGCTCGTCGGTGACCCGGGGGAGCGACTGGGTGTCGCCGTCGTGCGCGGACCACTCCTCCGGGGGTGAGGACGGTGGCGGCTGGGGCTCGTATCCGTACGGCTGGTACGCGTACTGATCGTGCCGCCGCGCGGGCCCGTACGGAGGCTGATACCGCGCTTGCTGGTACTGAGGCTGCTCGTACTGCGCGTGTTCGTACCGCGCGTGTTCGTACTGAGGCTGGTACTGCTGCTCGTACTGAGGCTGCTGGGGCTGCTGGGGCTGGTACGGCTGCGGGTACGGGGCCTCGTAGTCGTACGGGGGCTCCTGGCTCCGCCACCGCTCGCGGCGCCGGCGGCCGCTCATCACCAGCGCGGCCAGCAGCAGTACGACCCCGCCACCGGCGGCGTACGCGACGCCGGTGCCCAGGGCCGCGCCGTTGG
This sequence comes from Streptomyces sp. NPDC056835, assembly GCF_042789485.1. Classification (NCBI taxonomy): domain Bacteria; kingdom Bacillati; phylum Actinomycetota; class Actinomycetes; order Kitasatosporales; family Streptomycetaceae; genus Streptomyces; species Streptomyces sp. NPDC056835. The sequence continues at coordinate 32,350 of NZ_JBHUBB010000023.1, read as the reverse complement.
CGCTGACGCCGAGGCCGTCCGCCGACTGGCCCTGGCGCACCATCCACAGGACCGTGAAGCCGAGCACGACGAGGCCGGCCAGCGCCACGAGCGCGCGCGAGCGCAGCACCACGCCGAACAGCGTGACCAGGGCGGCGAAGAGGAAGGGCAGCGCGAGCGAGGCCAGGACGCCGGAACCATTGCCTGAGATGCCGTTGAACAGGTCGGTGACGGGGTAGTCGCTGGCCTCCCTGCCGTCGTACCAGGGACGGAAGGGGCTGAGTACGGCGGCGGCCGCTCCGATGAGAGCGAGCAGCGAGCCGAGGACGTTACGGACCATCGTCGGCCCTCCTTCGCGGTGCGTGATCGTGCTCCGCTGGCGACGCTACGCCGCGTATCCGGCCCCCGCCACGCGACCGTCAGGTGCCCGCCACGCCGCCGAGGGCGCTCGTGCCCCAACTGCTAGGGTGTCGCGCGCGTTTGACAGGTCCACGGGGCAAGTCGGCCCCTGGGCCAACGGGTGAGTGAGTACATACGGGGGAGTGAGTCGATCGTGATACGCCGACGTCTGAAAATCGCGGCCGTACTGGTCGTGGTGGTGCTGGCCCTGACGGGGTTCTCGTCCTCCACGGGCGGCAAGGGCGGCAAAAGCGGCAAGAGCAGGGGATCGAGCGGCGGTGGGGGCTGCTCCAACTCCAAGAAGAGCAACGGTTCGTATTCGGGCTCGCGCTACGACTCCGATGACGACTACGGCTCGTCCGGCAACTCGTACGACGACCCGACGCCCACGGCGACGGCGACGGCCGGCGCCGAGGCGCGGATCGTCACCTGCGTCAGCAGGGCGAAGGGCAAGCGGAAGGCCGTCACCTACGCGACCGTGCGGGTGTCGGCCGGACCCGGTCTCGCGGACACCTACGAGGTCGATGTGACCTTCGAGGACGCGTCGGGCTCGGTCGTCGACTTCGGCGACACGACGGTCGAGCTGGAGGGCGGGGAGACGACGACGGTCAGGGTCCCGATGGACAGCCCGAGGCAGATATCGCGGGTACGGAAGTGCGAGGCGACCGTCACGACCTAGATCGTGACGGCAGGAACGGTATCCACAGGAACCGCGTCCACCGGAACCCCGTCCACCGGAACCGCGTCCACGGAACGGGAAAGAGGGGGCCGGGGGGTAAAAGCCCGGCCCCCACACCGTGTGTTGCGTGCCGCAGGGGTGGTGGGCATAGCCCCAGGTGGCGTCGCCACTGGCGGGGTCCACGCCCCGG